>NZ_BBJP01000034.1 GCF_000739595.1 Halorubrum halophilum
CAAAGCCCCAGCCGCGAGGACTCGATGCGCTCGCTGCGGTCCTCAGTCGCTCGCGTTGCTCGCTCCTTGCGGTCCTTACGTCGCGCGTCTTCGTCCTCGCGACTGCCCCTTTGAGTCCCGCCCCGCCCGACCAGCACCGCACCGCCTCACGCCTCCCCAACCTCGCGGTTCGCGCTCTCCGAGCGCTCACCGCGTCCCTCGCGCGACGCTCCTCGCGGCCGCCGGGGGCGGCCGCTCGGGGGCGCGCGCCACCGCCCCGTTCACTTATAAACAACGTGAGACTGGTCGGATGAAACGCCGATCGCGGATCGGTCTTCCCGTTTGACGCCGACGCCACCGCCGCCTACAGCCCGAGAAGCGCCGCGCCCGCCTGTCCCGCGTTCTCCATCTCTGGGCCGTACGTGATGACGATGTAGCCGATCGTCAGGAGGATGCTGTTGTACAGCCCGTGCATCACGGCGACGACGACGAGGTTCTCCGTGTACTCGTACACCGCGCCGAAGATCAGGCTCGGGACGAAGAGGAGGCTGATCGTCGTCAGCATCGCGCTCACGCCCCCGGACAACGAGACGACGTGAGCGGGCGCGAACACGGAGGCCGCGAGGAGGATAGCCGGGACCGCGGAGAGCGTTTCCCGCGCGCGGCTCTGAATGACGCCGCGGAACAGGAGCTCTTCGCACGGCCCCACGACGAGCAGCATGGCGACGATCATGACCGGAATGATCGACGGGTTCTCTAGGGTCGTCTGGGCGCCCTGGTTCTGGGCCGGCTCCGGTCCGACCAGCAACGCGACCGAGCTAACGACGAGCACCGTGACGATCACGAGTATCGGGCCGATCAGGGCGATCACGGACTCGACGATGCTCGGCCGCCGGACCCCGAGGTACGCGGCGATCTCCTCGCGGTTCAGCCCCCGCCATCGGAGATAGCCGAGGCTGACGCCGACGAACGCGACGACTTGCCCGATGACGAACGGCACGACGAACGAGGTGATAAGCGACGGCTCCCGCCCGGTGAGCGTCGCGACGACGAGGACGACACCCCCGACGATCGTGGTGACAGCGAGGAGTCCGAGAATCCCCGCGATCCCCAGCCCGAAGGCGGCGCCGACCGCTCGCAGCGGGGAGCCCTTGTCCGTCTCGTCGGGAGGGTCGGCGGCGTCGACCGCCGCGCGGGCGTCGCCGGGCTCGCCCCCGTCGCGGGCGGCGGTGTCTGCCGGGTCGTCGCGCTCTCGCCCGCCGTCACCGGACTCGGCGTCGAACTCGGAGGGATCGCTCATTGTCCCCCGTACGAACCGATCGCTCAAAGGCCTGTCCGTCGTCGCGCCGATCACCCGATCCCGGCGACCGCCGCTCCTCTCGGTTCCGGGTTCCGGTCTCTGGTCCCGGATCCCGATCCCGCCTCACCGATGCAGGAGCTCGTACCACAACACGGCGGTCACGGTTCGCCCGTCTCGGAGCCCCTCGTCGACGACGGCTTCGAGCAGGTCGTCGTACGGTACCGTCTCGACCGCGATCGACTCGTTGTGGTCGAGGTCCCGCTCGGCGGTCGGCTCGCAGCCCGTCGCGAGGAAGTGGTGGTGGACTGAGTCCGCGATCCCGTTCGTCGGCTCCACCGTCGTCAGGCGCTCGAAGGAGTCGGCCTCGTACCCGGTTTCCTCGGCGAGCTCGCGGGCGGCGGCGCGCTCGAGGTCGTCGGCGTCCTCCGGTTCCACCGACCCCGCGGGGAGCCCGCGGTTGACCCGGCCGACCGCCTGCCGCCACTCGTCGATGACGACCGCGTCGCCGTCGGGGGTGAGGGGAAGCACCACGACCGCCGGCGACTCGTCGACGTAGTGGTACCCGTCGGTCTCGCCGTCCGGGAAGCGCACCTCGTCGCGGCGCACGTCGAAGCCGGGACAGCGGTAGTCGATGTCGGTGTCGAGCGTCTCCCACGCGAGTTCGTCGGCGGAGTCGTCCATGCCTCGGGGTCGGTGCTCGAGCACGTAAATCCCCGACCTAAATCCCCGTACTCAGCGGCGGCGTGCGAACGCGAAGTCGTCCCCGGTACCCCGCTACGACCAGTCGCCGAGCGACGCCTGTCCGTCGACGGTCTCTCCCGTTCGCCGGTCTCCAGTCTCGTCCGTCTCGCCGTCCGCGTCGGCCGCGTCCGGCTCGCCGCCCACCCAGTCGGTGAGCTTCCCGCCGTCGCCGTCGGTGGCGGCCGACTGGGTCTCGAAGTCGTGGTCGCCGTCGCGGTCACGGTTTCCGTCCCCGCCCGCGTCGAACCCGCCGAGCGTCGCCTGATCGCTCTCGGCGAAGTCGAGCTTCGAGACGCGCACCCCGAGCTTGCGGACCCGGTCGCCGGCGAACTCGTCGAGGAGGTCCAGCGCCACCGACTCCACGAGTTCGGGGTCGTCGACGGGACCCGGGAGGCTCCGAGCACGGGTGTTCACCTCGTAGGGGGGTTCGACAGCCTTGATCCCGATGGTGCGGTACAGGCACCCCCGCTCGCGGGCGCGGCGGGCCACGTCGGCGGCGAGCGCGCGCACCGTCTCCCGCTTCCGCTCCGCGTCGGCGGTCGCCGACAGCGACGACTCCCGTGAGAGGCTCTTCGGGAGCCCTGTCGGCGTGACCTCCCGGTCGTCCTCGCCCCGCGCCCGCCGGTACAGCTCCCGGCCGCGGTCGCCCAGCTCCTCGCCGAGTCGGTCGGGGTCGGCGGCGGCGAGGTCGCCCGCGGTCTCGACCCCCAGCTCCGCCAGCGTCCGCTCCGTCACCGGGCCGACGCCGTGGATCTCGGCGGTCGGCAGCGACGCGAGGTAGGGCTCGACCTCGCCCGGCGGCACGACGACGAGCCCGTCCGGCTTGTCGGCGTCGCTGGCGACCTTCGCGGTCGACATGTTCGGCGCGACGCCGACGCTCGCGGGCACGCCCGCCTCGCGCTCGATGCGCTCCTTGACATGCCGAGCATACCCCTCCGCCAGCGTCCGGCCCTCAGCGGGGCCGCTCGCGGCGCTCGGCGGGGGGTCCGCGGGGTCGCCGGCGGCGTCCCACGCGGTGCGGTCCGTCACGTCGAGGTACGCCTCGTCGACGCTCACCTCGCGGAGCACGTCGGCGCAGTCGCGGAGGACGGCCTTCACGTCGCCCGCGACCTCTTTGTAAAAGTCGAGGTCGACCGGGAGGTACCGGCCCGCCTCGTCGGGATCGGGTACGTCCGGATCGTCGGGGTCGGCGTTCGCCCGTCGGGGGAGCAGGTCGAGCGCCTCCGAGATGGGCATCGCGCTCTCGACGCCGAACGCCCGGGCCTCGTAGCTCGCGGTCGCGACCGCGCCGATCGTCTCGCCCGCCTCGTAGCCCATGCCGACGACGAGGGGCTCGCCCGCCAGCTCGGGCCGCCGCAGGCGCTCGCAGGAGGCGTAAAAGCAGTCCATGTCGACGTGGAACACGACGCGGTCGCTCCCCGCGTCGTCGTCCGCGTCGGTCCCGGGGAGCGTTCCGCCCGCCATCGCCAGAGGCTCCGCGCCGCGCGGCCTTAAGAATCAGCCACGCGGGGCGGTAGTGGAGCGGGCACGGTAGGGACACCGAAACACTCGCGTCCTCACGACTGATACGTGAGCCGACATTCGTTTATCGGGAGAGCCCCAAGACCGTGCCATGTCCGAACGGATCGACGTGTTACACGTCGACGACGACCCGTCCGTGCTGGACCTCACGGAGGCGTTCCTCGAACGCGAGCTGGAGTCCGTCGCGGTGACGAGCGTCACGGAGCCGTCGGCCGCGCTCGATCGGCTCGCCGAGGAGGCGTTCGACTGCGTCGTCAGCGACTACGACATGCACGGCACGAACGGGCTGGAGCTCTTCGAGGCGATCCACGCGGAGCACTCCAAGCTCCCGTTCGTCCTCTACACCGGGAAGGGGTCGGAGGAGATCGCCAGTCAGGCGCTCAACGCGGGCGTCACCGGCTACTTCCAGAAGGGCGGCCCCGAGCAGCTCCGCCGGCTCGCGAACCGGGTCAAGCAGGCGGTCGACGAGCACCGGACCCGCGAGATCGCCGACCGCTACTCGACGGTCATCGACGCGCTCGGCTACCCCGTGTACGTCGTCGACGAGACCGGCGTCTTCCGGTTCGTCAACGAGCCGTTCGCGGCGCTGACCGGGTACGACCGGGAGGAGATCGTCGGCAGCAAGCCGGGGCTCATCAAGGACGACGACGCGGTCGCGGAGGCGGAAGAACGGCTCGGACGCGTCCTGTCGAGTGCCGGCCCCGACGTGGAGCGCTTCTCGGTCGACATCGTTCCGAAGGAGGGCGACCCGATCCCCTGTCGGGACCACATGGCCGCGCTCCCGTACGAGGGCGAGTGCTTCGAGGGGAGCGTCGGCATCCTCCGAGACGTCTCCGACGAGCTCGCGCGTCGCGAGGAGCTGGAGACGAAGACGCGGGCGCTCGACGAGGCCCCCGTCGGCATCACGATCACCGACCCGGACCTGCCGGACAACCCGATGGTGTACGTCAACGACCGGTTCGTCGAGATGACCGGCTACGACCGCGACGACGCGGTCGGGATCAACTGCCGGTTCCTGCAGGGGGAAGACACCGACGAGGAGACCGTCGCTCGGCTCCGCGAGGCGATCGACGCCGAGGAGCCGGAGAGCGTCGAGCTGTTGAACTACCGGAAGGACGGCACCCCGTTCTGGAACCGCGTCAGCGTCGCGCCGCTCCGCGACGGCGATGGGTCGATCTCGGAGTGGGTCGGCTTCCAAGAGAACATCACGGCGTTCAAGGAGCGCGAGGCGGCGCTCCAGCGCCAGAACGAGCGGCTCGACGCCTTCGCGGCCATCGTCTCGCACGACCTCCGGAACCCGCTCAACGTCGCGCAGGGGCGCGTCGAACTGGCGCGGGAGCTGACGGACGACTCGGCGAATCTCGACGCCGCGACCGACGCGCTCGACCGGATCGAGTCGATCATCGAGCACACCCTCACGCTCGCCCGCGAGGGCGAGACCGTCGGCGACCCGGAGCCGGTCGCGATCGCCGAGGTTGCCGCCGACAGCTGGGAGACGGTCGACACCGGCTCGGCGTCGCTGTCGGTCGAGGCCGACGGCGAGGCGTTGGCCGACCCGGACCGGCTCCGAAACCTCTTCGAGAACCTCGTGCGCAATTCGGTCGAACACGCCGGCGACGGCGTGCGGATCCGCGTCGGCGACCTCACCGACGGGTTCTACGTCGAGGACGACGGCCCCGGGATCACCGAGTCGGTCCGCGACGCCCTCTTCGAGCCCGGACAGAGCGGGGTCGCCGGCAACACCGGCTTCGGGCTGGCGATCGTCCAAGAGATCGCCACCGCCCACGGGTGGACCGTCGAGGCGGTCGACGCGGCCGACGGCGGCGCGCGGTTCGAGATCCGCGGGGTCAAGCGGCCCTCTTAGCGCAGCCGTTCCGCATCGGAACCGGATCGATCCCCCCGTTCGCAAACGCCTTTGAACTCGCGGGCGAACCCGTAACCGATGGGAGTGCTCTCGGGCATCGCCGACACCGACCGCCGAGTGATCGTCCTCGCGCTCGCCCGGATGGTCGGCGCCGCCGGCAACTCCTTCCTCATCGTCGTCCTGCCGCTGTACATCGCGAGCGACCTGATCGACATCGAGTCGCTCCTCGGAACGGCGGTCGGCGTCGGCGCGGCGTCGGTGACCCTGACCGAGCCGCTGCTGATCGGGCTCGTGCTCTCGCTGTTCGGCTTCCTCAACAGCCTCTCGCAACCGCTCACTGGACGGCTCTCGGACCGGACGGGCGCGCGACGACCCTTCGTGTTGGCCGGGATCCTCCTTCTGGGGACCGCGAGCGGGCTCTACACGATCGCCGACGCCTACTGGCAGCTGATCGCGCTCCGGGCGGCGCAGGGGTTCGGCGCGGCGCTCATCATCCCGGCGACGGTCGCGCTGGTCAACGAGTACGCCGCGAGCGACGCCGACCGCGGCGGTAACTTCGGCGTGTACAACACCTTCCGGCTGATCGGGTTCGGCTTCGGGCCGGTCGTCGCGGGCGCCGTCGTCCAGCGCGGCCCGTACGACCTCTCCGCGATCGGGCTCCCGGTCGTCGACGGGTTCGACGCCGCGTTCGCGGCCGCCTGCGCCGGCGCGTACCTCAGCTTCGCCCTCGTCTTCCTCCTCGTGCGCGACGCCGCCGAGTCGAGCGAGGCGAGCGACGACCTCTCGATCCGGGTCCGCGGCGAGGGGCGCCTGCTCGACCCGGTGTTCGCGCTCGGGCTGGCGACGGTCGCGATGGGGATCTGCATCGCGCTGTTCGCGACGCTCCAGACCCAAGTGAACGCCCGGCTCGACCAGCCCCCGGTGTGGTTCGGGCTCCAGTTCGGGGCAGTGACGGTCGCGAACGTCCTGTTTCAGGTGCCGATCGGGCAGGCCAGCGACCGGATCGGGCGCCGGCCCTTCCTCTTGGCCGGGTTCGTCCTGCTCGGCCCCACGACGCTCCTGCAGGGGATCGTCACCGACCCGGTGGTAATGACGATCGTCCGATTGGGGCAGGGGATCGCCGTCGCGTGCGTGTTCGCGCCGTCGCTGGCGCTCGCGGGCGACCTCGCGCGGGAGGGCGAGTCCGGGACGACGCTGTCGGTGCTCACGATGGGGTTCGGCTTCGGGGTCGCGGTCGGGCCGCTGGCGTCCGGCTGGCTCTACGGTTTCGGCTTCGTCGTTCCCTTCGCGGTCGGCGCCGCGCTCGCCGTCGTCGCGCTCGCGATGGTCGCGACGCAGGTCGAGGAGACGCTGGGGACGAGCGAGGGCGCCGCGGACGCGACGACGGCGGACTGACGACGCGCAACCGTCGTCGCTCAGTCGCGATTTATAAGCGTTATAGTTCGCCTATAAAGAGATGTGCGGTGGCGCGCGCCTCCGAGCGGGCCATCGGCCCGCGAGGAGCGCCGCGCGAGGGAGTCCGTCGCCCGAGCGAAGCGACGGGCGACCGACGAGGCTGGGGAGGTGTGAGGCTGTGCGGTGCTGTGCGGGGTGGGACTCAAAGGGGCAGCCGCGAGGGCGACGCTTGACGACGCAAGGACCGCAGGGAGTGAGCGGAGCGAGCGACCGAGTACCGCAGCGAGTCACGCGAGCCGTCGCGGCTGGGGCTTTGGCGGTGTTCACCGCCGGTCCACCGCCAGCAACTGTTTATAAGTGACCAGTCAGGACTTCAAAAGCACTCACTCCCCAGTACTTGATCGCTTATAAGTCGGTGACTCGCTAATCCCCTCGCGTGTCCCGCGATCGCGTCCACTGCGTCGACTGTCGGGAGCCGATCCCGAGCGACGCGCGGATCTGCCCCCATTGCGAGGCCGTCCAGCCGTCGCCGCTCCTCGATGTCGGCGTCGTCGTCGCCGGCGTGTTCGCGTTCGTCTTCGGCGTGATCCTCGCGCTGATGACGCTCGGAGTGACCCGCATGCTCGGACTCGGGCTGATCGTGGTCGGATTCGGCCTCGCCGTCGGCGGTTACACCCGGCATATCGACCGACAGGCCGGACGTCGCGGGCGGTGAGGGGGCGCGCCGAGCCGGCTCCCCGGTCCTGTCGACGTTCTCGTCTCGCGACCTTTTAAGTCAGGTCGGGGTTCACGTGGAGACATGATCACGCCACTCTCCGCCGGACTCGTCGTCGCGGGGCTGCTCCTCGCGTTCGTCGGGGCCGCGGTGTCCGTCTACGCGGTCACGCTGACCGGGGTCCTCGTCGGCGCCGGTGCGGGCTACCTCGCCGCGCCGAACCTCGCCGGGCTGATCGCGGTCGACGGCCTGGTCCTCACGGCTGCGGCCGCCGCGCTCGGCGCCGCGGTCGGCGGATTCCTCGCGTATGCTGGGCTCTCCTTCGCGGTCGTCGCCATCGGTGGGCTCGTCGGCGGCTTCGCCGGGCGGTTCGCGGTCGGCCCGATGTACGCGGCCGACGCGGGCGGGATCGAGGGGACGCTCCTCCTCGTCGGCGCCACGCTGGCCGGCGTCGCGGTCGGCGCGCTGCTCGGGTTCGTGATGAGCCGGACGACGCTCGTCGTCTCGACGGCCTTCATCGGCGCGGCGTTCGCGTCGCGGTCGCTCACCCCGGCGACGCTGGACGCGGCCGCCGCGGAGGCGACCGTCGAGCCGCTGCTGTTCGACGTGACCGCGCCCGCGTTCCTCGCCGTGTTCGTCCTCGGCGCGCTCTCACAGCTCGGGCTGTTCAGGTTCGGCTACGTGACGAAGCTGGTCGCCCTGCTCCCCGGCGCTCGCCGGTGGACCGCGAGCGACGACAAAGACGGCAAAGGTGCCGAGGGCGCCTGACCGCGCCTGAGCGCGCTCGGCGACGCCTTCTCGCCGCCGCTCCTCTCCCCGCCGACCGCGCGCTATTCGTACTCGTAGAACCCCTTCCCGGTCTTCTTCCCGAGGTCGCCGGCCTCCACCTTGCGCTTGACGAGGTACGCGGGCTTGTAGCGGTCGCCGAGTTCGGCGTGGAGCGTTTCGCTGGCGTCGAGGACCACGTCGAGCCCGATGTGGTCGGCGAGTTCGAGGGGGCCCATCGGGACGTTCGTTCCGAGCGTCATCCCGCGGTCGATGTCCTCCCTGTCGGCGACGCCCTCGTCGTACGCGCGGACGCCCTCGTTGATCCACGGCATCAGGATACGGTTGGTGACGAAGCCGGGTTTGTCGTCGGCCTCCCACGTCTCCTTGCCGAGGTCCTCGGCGAAGGCGTGCGCGAACTCGACCACCGCGTCCGCCGTGCGCTCCCCGACCACGACCTCCACGCCGTCCATGATCGGCACCGGGTTCATGAAGTGGAGCCCGATCACGTCGCTCGCGCGGTCGGTGGCGCTCGCGATGCTCGTGATCGACAGCGTCGAGGTGTTGGTCGCGAGGACCACGTCGCCGTCGGTCACCCCGTCGAGGTCGCCGAAGATGTCTTTCTTCACCTCGAGGTCCTCGACCGCGGCCTCGACGACCACGTCCGCGCCCGCGAGCGCGTCGAGGTCGGTGGTGCCCTCGATCCGGTCGCGGATCGCCGCCGGGTCCTCGTCGAGGGCGTTCTTCGACGCCAGCCGGTCGAGGCTGTCGTCAACGGCGTCGAGCCCGCGCTCGACGTACTCGGTCTCGATGTCGCGCATCACGACCTCGTAGCCGGCGGTCGCCGCGACCTGCGCGATCCCGTTGCCCATCGTGCCGGCCCCCACCACGCCGACGACGTCGATGTCGGATAACTCCCGCATGCGGGACGCTGTCGCGGCGGCGGTGGTAAGTATTGCGGCTCCGGGGGCGGCAGTCCGTATCCCGTTCGGAATCGTACAGAATTAACTATTTGAGTAGTAATTACGGCGGGTGTTAATCGGCCGATAGCGGCGACGAGGAGTTCTGTATATACGGTTTCTAACCAGACGTAACGAATTGAACGACCATAGCGTTTTTTACCGATGTAACGGGAGTACGAACTGATGCTTCCCCACGCCGACGACGCCATCTCGCGGGACGGCAAGACACTCATCCTCGCGTACGACCACGGGCTCGAACACGGCCCGGTCGACTTCGAGCCGAATCCGGCGACCGCTGACCCGGAGCGGCTCTTCGAGCTCGCCACCCACGACGCGGTCACCGCGCTGGCCGTACAGAAGGGGGTCGCCGAGGCGTACTACCCCGACTACGAGGACGACGTGAACCTCCTGTTGAAGCTGAACGGGACCTCGAACCTCTGGATGGGCGAGCCCGACAGCCCCGTCAACTGCTCGGCCGAGTACGCCGCGGAACTCGGTGCCGACGCGATCGGCTTCACGCTCTACGGCGGCTCGAACTACGAGGTGGAGATGGCCGAGGAGTTCCGGAGGGCTCAGGAGGACGCCCGCGAACACGACATGGGCGTCGTCATGTGGTCGTACCCCCGCGGACAGGGCGTGAAAAACGACACGAGCCCCGACATCGTCTCGTACGCATCCCGGCTCGGACTGGAGCTCGGCGCCGACGTGGTGAAGGTGAAGTACCCCGGCTCCGCCGAGGCGATGGGCGAGGCCGTCCGGATGGCCGGTCCCACGAAGGTCGTGATGTCCGGCGGCACGATGCGCGACGACAAGGCGTTCCTCCAAAACGTCGCGGACGCCATCGACGCGGGCGCGACCGGGCTCGCGGTCGGGCGGAACGTCTTCCAGCGCGACGAGCCCGAGCGCATCCTCGACGCGCTCGAAGCCGTGGTCTTCGAGGAGGCCGACCCGGCGGAGGCGCTGGCGGTCGCCGAGAGCGCCGACTGATGGTCGATCCGGATCCCGCCGACGGGGGCGACCCGTCCGAGAGCGACCCGGTCGTCGCGGCGATCTTCGACGCGGTCGCGGCCACAGCCCCCGAGATCCGCGCCGCGCTCCCCGGCCGGCGCGTCGAGAGCGGGACCGACAACCCCTCTGGGGAGTCGGTGTTGGCCGGCGATCTGTACGCCGACGAGCTGCTCGCGGACGCGCTGACCGCGGTCGACGGCGTCGGCTCGTTCGTCAGCGAGGAGCGCGAGACCGCCGTCGACGCCGGCGGCGCGGTCGGCGAGGGCGCCTACGCGGTCGCGATCGACCCCCTCGACGGCTCCTCGAACCTCCGGTCGAACAACGCGATGGGGACCGTCGTCGGGGTGTACGACGCCCCGCTCCCCGCGACCGGACGCGACCTCGTCGCCGCCGGGTACGTGCTCTACGGGCCGATCACGACGATGATCGTCGCCGACGAGGAGGGCGTGCGCGAGGAAGTGGTGGAACGCGAATCCAACGGATCCGGTTCCCGCTCGGTCGTCGAAGACGACCTGACGCTTCCCGACGACCCGCTCGTCTACGGATTCGGCGGGCGGGTCCCCGACTGGCCCGCCGACTTCACCGCCTTCGCCCGAGAGATAGAAGACGAGCTGAAGCTCCGGTACGGCGGCGCCATGGTCGGCGACGTGAACCAGGTGCTCACCTACGGCGGACTCTTCGCGTACCCCGCCCTCGTCGACGCGCCCGAGGGGAAGCTCCGGCTCTCCTTCGAGGCGAACCCGATCGCCTACATCGTCGAGCGCGCGGGCGGGGCCGCGACCGACGGCGACACCGACATCCTCGACGTCGAGCCCGAGGGCGTCCACGACCGCGTACCCCTCTACGTCGGCAACGAGGGGCTGGTCAAGCGGCTGGAAGACGCGCTCGCCGACGGGTGAGCCCGACCACGAGAGCAAGCGGTTATCAGACACTTTCGGGCGCGGCTACGCCGATTTCACCGAGCTTACTCTCGACTATAAGACTAATTACAATCTCTGCTCCCGTCGAAGTATCGCATGCGGAGGTAACAACAAATGAAACTCTCAGACGAAGAAGAAGGCAAACACGTCGTCAACAAGGAAGGAACGAAGCTCGGAATGGTGTCCCAAGTCGAGGGCAACCGCGCACACGTCGACCCGGACCCGGGGGTCAGCGACGCGATCAAATCGAAGCTCGGCTGGTCCGACGCCGACGGGGACACGTATCCCATCGAGGAATCGGATATCGAGTCGATCGACGACGACAAAGTCCGGCTCAACCGATAGGGCCGCTCGATACGGCCGATAATCCGGCTTCGTTTCCGGTCTCGGCTCTGCGCCGATGGGAAACCCGAACCTGACACCGAACACCGCTTTTTTACCACGTTGCAGGCCCTACGCTTGCTGCGTAGGATGGCTGAGATGGGCTCGAAACGGTCGCCCTGGCGTACTCCTCCCAACATTCTACAACTTTAAATTTATTTACTAAGTATTTGAACTATTTGTAGCCTGTATATCAGGAATTCTTATCTTAAGCGCATCCTAACGGCGGATACACTCCGATAAGCGCGGAATATCGGCCGCCACATGGACACGCACTACGACGACCCGCGGATAACGGGCCAACACCTCCGTTCGATCGACACCCCTACGGGCACCGTTACGCTGGTCGGCGTCGTCCACGATCATCCCGCCAGCGCCTACCGAGTTCGAAGCGTGGTCTCGGACTGCGATCCCGAGATCCTCGCGCTCGAACTGCCGCCGCTCTCGCTCCCGATCTTCGAGCGATACGCCGAGGACACCCGTACCCCGCCGGTGTTCGGCGGGGAGGCGAGCGCCGCGATTCAGGCGGCGACCACCGACCGCGTCGTCGGGATCGACGGGCCGACCCTGCCGTTCGTCCGCCGGCTCGCCGCGACGCTGTATCGCGAGGGCGGGTCGCTCGAGACGGTTCGCGGCGTCCTCGACCGATTCACGTCGGTGACGAAGAACGCCCTCCGCTGCCGTCTCGCGGGTTCGATCGCCGCGGTAACGTCGATCCGGATGGAGGTCGACTCGCCGGTCACGTATGCGACCGATCGGACCGACGGCCCGGACCGGCAGGCCGAGAACGAACGCCGTCAAATCGAGCGCGCTCGCGCCGTGATGGACGCGTTCGAGCCCTCTCGCGCGGTCGCATTCGGCGACGACGTGCGCGAGGCGCACATGGCCGACCAACTCGCCGGGTTCCGGAACGACGGCGATGTCGTCGCCGTCGTCGGTCGCCACCACCTCGACCCGGTCACCGAGCAACTTGACGCCCGGCTTGACGGGACGGATAGTTAAAAGCGATTGCCGACCCGACCGGTCGATTCGTCCGGGAGGCGACCTCCGCCGGAACCCACATGGAAAACTGTTTAGGATCTACCGCAAATCTTGCGCCCATGAACGTTCACGTCGGCGCGGCGGCGACGCCGGAGGAGGCCGAGGCGATCGCGAAGTCGCTCGCCGAGCACCTCGGCGTCGACGTTGACGTCCACGTCGGAGACCACGAGGAGCCCGCCGCGAGCGCGTCGCCGCCAGAGATCGAGTACCCCCTTGACGACGACTTCGGGCCGACCGACCGGGAGCACGACCTCCGGGCCGAGATCGACGACATCCTGCAGGGCGGCCCGGAGAAGTACCGCGACCGCCTCCCCGAGCAGGGAAAGCTGTTCGTCCGCGACCGGCTCGATCTCTGGTTCGGCGGCGAGGGCGGGACCCGGGGTGCGGGCGACGCGAGCGCCGCCGAGGGCGACCCGGCGGGGGTCCACTTCGAGGACGGGAAGTTCGCCGCGTTCGACGACTGGCACCCGAAGGCGCCGGACCGCGACGGAGACGAGTCCGAGGAGACGAGCGACCGCCTCCCCGGCGACGGACTCCTCACCGGCGCCGCCGAGTTCGAGGGGCGCGACGTGCACTTCATGGCCAACGACTTCACCGTGAAGGCGGGGTCGATGGCGGCGAAGGGCGTCGAGAAGTTCCTCCGGATGCAGCAGCGCGCCCTGAAGACGGGCAACCCCGTGCTCTACCTGATGGACTCCTCCGGCGGCCGGATCGACCAGCAGTCCGGCTTCTTCGCCAACCGCGAGGGGATCGGGAAGTACTACTACAACCACTCGATGCTGTCGGGCGCGGTCCCGCAGATCTGCGTGCTGTACGGCCCCTGTATCGCCGGCGCCGCCTACACGCCCGTCTTCGCCGACTTCACCGTGATGGTCGAGGGGATGTCCGCGATGGCGATCGCCTCCCCGCGGATGGTGAAGATGGTCACCGGCGAGGAGATCGAGATGGCGGATCTGGGCGGCCCCCGCGTCCACGCCGAGGAGTCCGGCTCCGCGGACTTGGTCGCCCGCGACGAGGAACACGCCCGCGAGCTGGTCGCCGACCTCATCGGCTACCTCCCCGACAAAGCGGGCGAGAAACCCCCGCAGCGCGAGACGAAACCCCCGAAATACTCGCCCGAGGGGATCGACGAGCTGATCCCGGCGTCGCCGAACCGCCCCTACGACGTGCGCGACCTCCTCGACCGGATCGCTGACGCGGAGTCGGTGTTCGAGCTGAAGGAGGGGTACGGCGGGGAGATCCTCACGGCGTTCTGCCGGATCGACGGGCGCCCCGTCGGCGTCGTCGCCAACGACCCCGCGGTCCGATCCGGCGCCATCTTCCCGGACGCGGCCGAGAAGGCGGCCGAGTTCATCTGGACGTGCGACGCCTACGAGATTCCCCTGCTGTACCTCTGTGACACGCCGGGCTTCATGGCCGGATCGCAGGTCGAGAAGGACGCCATCCTGGAGAAGGGGAAGAAGATGATCTACGCCACCTCCTCCGCGACGGTCCCGAAACAGACCGTCGTCGTCCGGAAGGCGTACGGCGCGGGGATCTACGCGATGGGCGGGCCCGCCTACGACCCCGAGAGCGTGATCGGACTCCCCTCCGGCGAGATCGCGATCATGGGGCCGGAGGCCGCGATCAACGCCGTGTACGCCCGGAAGCTCGCCGAGATCGACGACCCCGAGGAGCGCGCTGAGACGGAGGCGCGCCTGCGAGAGGAGTACCGCGAGGAGATCGATATCCACCGGATGGCGAGCGAGGTCGTCATCGACGAGATAGTCCCGCCCTCGACGCTCCGGGAGGAGCTGGCCGCCCGCTTCGCGTTCTACGAGGACGTGGAAAAGGGCCTACCGGACAAGAAACACGGAACCGTTCTCTGACTGCCCGGACTACAGCGTCGCGATCCCCTCGGCGCCGAGGAGTCCGAGGGCGCCCCCGAACCCGAGCGCCACCGCGATCCCGACCGCCAGCAGCGCACCGACGTACGCGGCCGAGCCGACCAGCGACGCGGCGGCGAACCGCGGCGCGGAGACGGACGAGGCGTTCGCGGTCGGGACGGCGAGCCACCCGCGCGTGCCGGGGACCGCGTTCGAGGCCGCCACCGCCGGAAGCCCCCATCGGTCGAACCAGCGGGCCGCGCCGTCGAGGTGCCCCTCGCCGACCGGGACCACCGCGAGCGACGTGGGATCCACGTCGAACCGGCGCACGGCCGCGAAGACGGCCGACTGGCCGACGGTCGCGCCGACCACGGCCGCGGCGAACACCGGAAGCACCGCGACCGCCTCGACGCCGACGGCGACGACCGCGGCGACGAACAGCGTCCGCGCCGGGAGCACCTTCCCGACGAGCGCGCCCTCCAGCGCGAACACGACGAAGACCGCGACGGCGCCGTAGCCCTCGACGAGGGCGAGCACGGTCGCGGCGTGAGAGCCGAACACGACTCCCCTCGGTGGCCACCACCTAAAGCTCTTACACCGTGAACAGTGCTCTCAGACAACATAGCGGTAGCTAATCGGATGAATGCGGGTCCTCTCCGCCTCCGATCGGAGCCGAGCGACCGGGGGCGGGGTATTAACCGGTCGCCCGCGCACGTGTCGGCCATGATCGATGTCGGCGTCAAAGCTCCCGACTTCATCGCGCCCGCGGTCGTCGGCGGAACGGCGACCGAGCTGGAGCTGTTCCGGCTTGTCGACCGACACGAGGCCGTCGTCTGCTGTTTCGCGCCCGCGAACTTCGTCCCGACCTGCACCGCCGCGTTCGCCGCGGTCCGCGACGCGGGGTGGCACGACCGCGACGACCTCGCCGTCGTCGCGCTCACCGGCGACTCGCTGTACGCGGGGTTCGCGTACGCCGACCGGTTCGACCTCCCCTTCCCGATCGTCTCCGACTTCCACGGCGGCGTCGCGGAGTCGTACGACCTGCTCGCCGACTCGTGGGAGGGGCACTCGGACATTCCCCGGCGCGCCGTGGTCGCCATCGACGGCGACTGGACGGTGCGGTTCGCGGAGGCGACGACCGACGCGCTCGACCGCCCGGCGCCCTCGCCCGTCCAGAACGCGACCGCCGCGCTGCGCGATATCGGGGTCGACGTCGACCGCCCGCGGGTGAACTACGACGGGCCGTGGTGAGGGCGGCGGCGACCGACGCCAGCGACCGCGACGCGCCACCGTTGTCGAGGTTATTTGTCGGCCCCGCGCTGAGGGTCCGACATGGAAGCCGCCCTCGCGGAGTATCTCGATGAGTTCGCGCGCCGGGACTGGGAGACACTCGATCCGGACGCCGTCACCGACCCCGTTCGGGTCGCGGTCGTCGGCCTCGGCTGGTTCGCCCGCGACTGGGCGCTCCCGGGGATCGCCCGGTCGCCGTACACCGAGGCGACCGTCGTCACCGACGTCGACGCCGACGCGGTGGAGACGGTCGCCGGCGAGCGCGGCCTGACCGGCGTCACTCCCGACGAGCTCCGGTCGGGCGCCGCCGCTGACGCGTACGACGCGGTATATGTCGCGACACCGAACGCGACGCACTTGGAGTACGTCAAGGCCGCCGCGGAGCAGGGCAAGGCGGTCCTCTGCGAGAAACCCCTCGAAGCGACGCCGGACCGTGCCCGACGGCTCGTGGAGGCGTGTCAAAACGCCGACGCGCCCCTGATGGTCAGCTACCGGATGCAGACCGACCCCGCCGTCCGGCGGCTGCGCGAGCTTCTCGACGCCGGCGTCGCCGGCGACGTGGTCCACGTCCACGCGACGATGTCGCAGACGATGCTCGGCGAGCTGGGTGGCGACAACGACCAGTGGCGGCTCGACCCAGAGCTGTCGGGCGGCGGCGCGCTCATGGACCTCGGCGTCTACCCGCTCAACACGACGCGGTTCGCGCTCGGCGCCGACCCGGTTCGGGTGTCGGGCCGGACCCAGACGCGCCATGAGGCGTTCGCCGGCGTCGACGAGCACGCGACCTTCCGGCTGGAGTTCCCCGGCGGGATCGACGCGCTGTGTTCGGTGAGCCAGAACGCCCAGCACGCGAGTCGACTGGAGGTCACCGGGACGGACGCCAGACTGATCCTCGACCCCGCGTTCTACGAGCGGGAGGACCGCGGGTTCGCCGTCGTCCGCGACGGCACCCGCGTGGATGTGGACTTCGATCAGGTCCACCAGATCGAGGAGGAGTTCGCGTACTTCGGCCACCAGCTGCTGGCGGGCGAGCCGTTCCACCCGGACGGCGAGCACGCGCTTACGGACATGCGCGCGCTCGACGGGATCTACGAGTCGGCCGAGACCGGCAATCCGGTCGATCTCGGCGACGATGCGGCCTGAAGACGAGAGGTTACTGCTCGATCCCGTACACGTCGCTCGTCCAGTCGCGGGCGGGGGTGTCGTACACCGGCCGGTCGCGGTCCCGCTCGTCGAGCCGCCGGCGGTCGGCCTCGTCGAGCTCCCAGTCGAGGTCGGCGTTGGCCCGGACGTGGTCCGGGGTCGACGACCGCGGCAGCGCGACCACGTCGTTGTCGAGCGCCCACCGCAGGACGACCTGTGCGGGGTGTCTGTCGTACTTCTCCGCCAGCTCGGCGACGACCTCGTCGCCGAACACGTCCGTCCGCCCGAGCGGGGCCGCCGCCTCGATCACGGTGTCGGACTCGCGGCAGTAGTCGACGAGGTCGGGGCGCTGGAACCACGGGTGGAACTCGATCTGGTTGACCGCGATCGGCACGTCGGAAATGTGGTGGGCGCAGCTCAGTTGGTAGGCGCTGAAGTTCGAGACGCCCACGTCGCGGACGAGCCCGCGCTCGCGAAGCTCCGCCATCGCCTGGAGCGTCTCGCGCAGGGAGATCGCGGGGTTGGGCCAGTGGATGAGGTACAGATCGAGGTAGTCGGTGCCGAGCCGATCGAGCGACGCCTCGCACGACTCGATCACCGACTCGTAGTTGAGGTTCTTCGCGAGCACCTTCGAGGTGAGGAACACGTCGTCGCGGTCGACGTCGCTCTCGGCGAGCGCGTCGCCGATCGCCGCCTCGTTGTGGTACCCCTCGGCGGTGTCGATGTGTGTATAGCCGGCGTCGAGCGCCGCGCGGACGCTGTCGGCGGTCCGATCTCCGAGGTCGTACGTGCCCAGTCCGAGCGCCGGAAGCTCGGCGCCACTCGGGAGTGTCTTCGTAGGTACGTTCACACGACGCCGGTTCGGCGGAGTGCGGATTGAAGGTACCGGTCGGGGAACCGCCGGTGTCGCAGTTCTCGATGCCCGCACAGCCGTATTTAAACCGCAGGCGTCGTTTCCCGACCCCTTATAAATAAATCCGCGGTGGCGCGTGCCTGCGAGCGGCCGCCGAGGGCGGCCGCGAGGAGCACGCGCGAGGTCGCCGGCGCTACGCGCCACGGAAAGCCGGCGGCGAAGCCGCCGGCGACACCGCAGCGAGCAGCGCGAGCGAGGAGCGCAACGAGTGTGCGCCCGCCTCGCGGCTGGGGCTTTGGAGGTGTGCCCCGCCGATCTATCCCCGGTTTATAAATCACAAATAGCGTCTGAATCTCTCGGTGATTTTTCTCATTTCGTTCGCAAAATGTACCGGCCGAGACTCCCGTGAGCGGAGCGAACGGGAGTCAGGCCGGTGGATCTTCGAGCGCAGCGAGAAGATGCACCGGCCGAGATTTGAACTCAGAATCAGACGTGCTCGCTCAGGGCTCGCTTCGCTCGCCCGTTCGCTGCGCGCGACTGATAGCATTCAAATCTCTCTCGGTGATTTTGCTCACTTCGTTCGCAAAATGCACCGGCCGAGATTTGAACTCGGGTTGCAACCATGGCAAGGTTGCGTGATACCACTACACTACCGGTGCGTGCTTCGCATCTCCACATAGCCCGAGTCGGAGATATAAGGGTTCCGAACGACGGTCGGCGGAAGGGTCATCGGTGCCGCGTCCCCACACGGATCCGTACCCGAACGATGACCGACTCCCCCGATCGCATCGACAGACGCACCGCCCTCCGCGCGGCCGGCGGCCTCGCCGGCGCGACCGCCCTCCCAGCGCTCTCCGGTTGCCTCGGAGGCGGGAGCGACGGCGACTCCGACGGCTCCGGTGGAACGGACGGCGACGACGCCCCGCCCGACGACGGCGCAGACGTCGAGTACACGGTCGAGAACGTCGCCGAGGGGTTCGAGAACCCGTGGGGACTCGCGTTCCTGCCCGACGACGGCCGCCTGCTCGTCACCGAGCGTCCCGGACGGCTCTCGCTCGTCGACCCCGCGGACGGGACCGTCGAGGCGGTCGCGGGCGCGCCCGAAGTGTTCGCCGAGGGGCAGGGCGGGCTCCTCGACGTCGCGGTCCACCCCGCATACCCAGACGACGCGCGCGTGTACCTCACCTACGCCGCGACGAACGACGCCGGCGAGTCGGCGACCCACGTCGGGAGCGGGCGGCTCTTGCTCGACGGCGACGACGCGCCAGCGCTCGACGGATTCGAGCCGATCCGCGTCGCGGAGCCGTTCCGCGACTCCGCGAACCACTTCGGATCGCGGGCGACGTTTGGCCCTGGGGGCTCGCTGTTCGTCACGGTCGGCGACCGGCGCGACACCGAGTTCGGCCCGGACCACGTCTCGCAGGACCGCTCGAACGAACTGGGGGCGACGCTGCGAGTGACGCCCGACGGCGACGCGCACCCGGACAACCCCTTCGTCGACGACTCGGACGCGGCGGACGCGTTATACAGCTACGGCCACCGCAACCCGCAGGCGATGACGGTGCGCCCGGAGACGGGCGCAGTCTGGCAGTGCGAGCACGGCGAGGAGGACGGCGACGAGATCAACGTCGTCGAGCGCGGCGGCAACTACGGGTGGCCGATAGCGAGCGAGGCGTGTCGCTACGGGACCGACGACCCCGTCGCGCCGGGCCACGGCGAACGCGACGACGTGATCGCGCCGGTTCACTACTGGCCGTGCGGCTCCGGCGGCTTCCCGCCGAGCGGGGCGGTCTTCTACGACGGCGACGCGTTCCCCGAGTGGCGGGGGGACCTCTTCGCGGGCACGCTCGCCGGCGAGTACCTCGGGCGGTTCACCGTCGAGGGCGCGGGCGTCGACGACGCGACCGTGACCGAGCGCGACCCCTTGCTCGCCGACCGCGACTGGCGGGTCCGGGCGCTCGCGGTCGAGCCGGCCACGGGCCACCTCTACGTCGCGGTCGACGACGGCGACGCGCCGGTCGCGCGGATCGTCCCCGAATGAGGCCGAGAAGCCGGGGGAGGCTCGCCCCGGTCTACTCAAACGAATTACAGCGGTTACGAGGCGAAAGCCCACCCGTTTACGGGTGGGATGAAGCCGACAACTGGAAGCCTGTCTACGCTCGTTGGCACGGGTGGAATTAGATGCTTGCGTAACATCTTTAGGTGAATAGTATCTATATACTGACGATGCCTCGTGGGTTCGACAAGGAACGTACCAACGTCCACAAACTCCAGTACCACTTCATCTGGTGCCCGAAGTACCGTAAATCGGTGCTTGAGGGAGAGGTACGTGATCGCCTCGAAGAACTCATCGAGGACAAGGCCGACGAACTCAACCTCGAAATCTTGGAGTTGGCGGTTCGACCCGACCACGTACACTTGTTCATCACGGGCGACCCGACGCTCGCCCCAAACAAGATAATGCAACAGGTCAAGGGCTATTCCTCGCGCCAGCTCCGTGACGAGTTTGATTTCGGCCTGCCGTCGCTGTGGACACGCTCGTACTTCGTCTCAAGTGCGGGCGACGTATCCAGCGAAGTCATCGAGGAGTACATCGACGCCCAAGCAGGTGAGTAGTCATGCAACGGAGCGTCTCAACCACGGTGCGGGTCAAACTCCACTCGCTGACCAACAGGAAGGCTGACCTGCTCGCCCGTGAGTACGAGGCGTTCCAGACCGAGGTACACGGCGGAAACGCCGACCTGTACTCTGCGACCGACCAGCAGGCGTCGAAAGTTCAGCGACAAAAAGACCCGAACCCCGACACCGAACAACCCGTCGTCCTCCGCAACGACGTGTTCGACGTGACCTGCGACGAGGATACCGTTCTCTCGTCGTGGTGGGTGAAAGTCCCCGTCTACGACCCCGAGCGGGGACAGGGCAACTCCATCTGGTGTCCCACCCACATCCCGAAAAAAGACGAACAACTTGTCCGTGAGGGCGACATTCGGGACAGCGAGCTGGTGCGTCGTGACGGTGACTGGTACGTCCACCTCGTCGTCAAACGGTCTGTGACCGTCCAAGACGAGTACGACGACGTGCTGGCTATCGACATGGGCGCACGCTGGGTCGCTACCTGTGCGTTCCTTTCCGACCGCAAAACCACGTTCTACGGCGAGGAAGTTCGTCGCATCCGCGAACACTACAAGCAACTGCGGAAGTCCATCGGGAAGGCGAAACCTCGACAGGGACAGCAGGTGGTCGAGCGGATCGGTGACGCGGAAGCACGGAAGGTGGACGACCGCCTCCATAAGATTGCTCGTTCCGTCGTTGAAGATGCTGAAGAACGGAACGCGGTTATCGTCGTGGGCGATCTCGGTGGGATTCGCACGGACAACGACAAAGGGCGGTACGTCAACGACAAGACCCACAAGATGCCGTTTGCCCGCCTGCTGAACTACATCGAGTACAAGGCCCACGACGCGGGCATCGACGTACAGTTAGTTGAGGAATACGACACATCGAAGACGTGTAACCGCTGTGCCTGCGAAGGTGTCCGTGAGACGCAGGGACGCTTCGAGTGTCCCGAATGTGGACTTGACGACAACGCAGACAAGAACGGTGCGCTGAACATCGGCAAACGAGCCTTGGGCAAGTTCTCGAAACCGCTGTCCGAGGCGGGGGCTGTACTGGCACAGCCCGAAACGCAGGTCATCGTCCCCTGTGACGACGAACCTGCGAACCTCCCGCTACGTGTGGATTCAACCCCCAGTGGGGGAACCCCACGGCTCATTCGTCTTTAGTTAAGGAATCGCAAGACAGCAGCACGATTGCTTCGCTGTGCAAGTAGCAGCTGAGATCTATTATGACAATCTTTTGATCTAAATTGGAATGAGCCGATAAGCTTACCGTGCACCTAGTGCACGTATTTTTGAGAACGTCTAAGATTATGACTCGAACCAAAATGGGCGTCTCCGTCCGAACTGAACTCGTTGAAGAGCTCGATACACTCGTCGATGAGTGCTCAGATCTCGGAGCAAGCCGCTCCGAGATCGTTGAAGCGATCCTCGCAGTATATTTGCAGAATGATGAAGAGAGAATAGAAAAAACCCGAGAGCTGGTTATCCGCAATAGGAAACGATCTAACTCGTAGAGAAGTCCGTGCACCAAGTGCACGAACTTCTTAGAGCGTTATTCGAAATCACAAATTGACTGTGTTCATATCGACACCGTCTTAGACGAATAGAAGACTACTCTCTGCCATCTGATCCCGTCGCTGTACCGCGATTTCGCTCTTAACTAAAGACGAATGCCCCACGGCTTTAGCCGTGGGAGGATGTCAGCGTAAGGAACGTTACAAAAACATCATACAGATTATCATTAAGTCCGGTCCACCCCACGTCTCTCATATGCGACCTGACACGGAACGGCCGTCACGCGGCGCACCGAACCCCGTCCCCGGCGCCGACGCGATGTCTCTCGCGTTGGGGACGGCGCTGCTGCTCGCGGCGCCAGTCGGTCTCCTCGTCGCCGTCACGTATCCGACTGCGGGCGCCGTCGTCGGCGCGGCGGCGCTCGTCGCTCGCTACGGTGCGAAACCGATCGCCTGTCGCCTCCGGCGTGCGGCGCGTGAACGGGAGGTGACCCCGGTCTGCGTGCCCCGGACGAACCTCTGTCTCGAAGCGTGACCGCCGTCGAGCGCTCGCGGGGGCAGGCGCACACCCGCTGACGCGCGTGTCCCTCCTGCGAGCGACCCTAACGCTCATCGTCGACGGCGATATGCCCGGGAGCGGATGTCGCGGTCGCCGAGGAGATTCTCGACTCGGACCGGACCGTGCTATCGACTCCCTCGATTCACGGCCGAAAACCCCCGCCAGACCCCGTGTGAACGCGCCACAGCCCGAAATCAGGACCGCTATCCTTTTACGGTGCCGTCCGAAATCGAGGAGTACAGTCTCGCCACGATGCGTACCGAAGACGGACTCACGATCTGCGTTCCGTCTTCGGTCGTCCGGGAGGCCGAAGACGATCGCGAGGCGACTCGCAAACTCGGCTACGTCGCCCGCGCGGCGGCGGTGTTCCGGGCGGATCGACTGGTCGTCTTCCCCGACAGGGAAGGCGAGCGGCGACGGGGCAGCGAGTACGTTCGGACCGTGCTGGGATACGCCGCGACCCCTCCGGGGCTCCGCAAGGACCTCTGGGGGGAGCGCGACGAACTCCGGTACGCCGGCGTGCTCCCGCCGCTCCGCGTGCCGTGGCGGACCGGCTCGACCCCTAGCGGGGAAGAGTCGAAAACACAGGGACTCGTGACCGAGGTCGGACCTGAAGGCCGCGTCCGGGTCAATTCCCCGCTGCGGGAACACCCGATCTCCCTGCTCGTTCCCTCCGGAATGGAGGTCGAGCAGGGGGAGCGCGTCACCATCAGGGTCTCTTCGAGAGAACCGGTCCGCGCCCGCATCACCGGGAAGCCCGAGGAGGGGTTCCAAGTCGTGGGGGCGGACCTGTCGGAAGCGCTCGCCGGCGACGGCTTGGCCGTCGCGACGTCGCGACACGGAGAAGAGCTCTCCGTCTCGCGGCTCGGCACCATCGTCTCGGACGCGCGGAAGGCCGGCGGCTACACCGTCGCCTTCGGCTCGCCCGAGCGAGGGCTTCCGGAGATGCTCGGGCTTTCGCCCGACAGCATTCGGGCGGCCGCCGCCGACGGCCGCTCGGTCGAACCCGATCCGGGGTTCGACCTCTGGCTGAACACGATCCCGGCACAGGCGAGCGAGGTCGTCCGGACGGAGGAGGCTCTGTTCGTGACTCTCGGCTCGCTCACACTCACGGAGTAAACACATGCCACAACCAAGCCGACCACGAAAAGGCTCGCTGGGCTACGGCCCGCGTACCCGCGCAGACCGAGAGGTCCCGCGCATTCGATCGTGGCCCGACGACGACGGAGCCCCCGCACTGCAGGGGTTCGCCGGCTACAAGGCCGGAATGACGCACGTCGTTATGGTCAACGACGAGGCCAACTCGCCGCGTGAGGGGATGGAAACGTCCGTTCCCGTCACCGTCGTCGAGACGCCGCCGATGTACGCGGTGGCCCTGCGTGCCTACGAACAGACGCCGTACGGAAAGAAGCCGGTCGAAGAGGTCTGGGCGACCGAGTTCCACGAGGAGCTCGACCGCGCGCTCGACCTCCCGGCGGAAGACACCTTCGAGGAAGACGCCGACGAGCTGCGCGCGCTGCTCGACGAGGGCGCGGTCGACGACGTCCGCGTCATCACGCACACGGCTCCCTCGGAGCTCGCGAACGTACCCAAGAAGAAGCCCGACGTGATGGAGACCCGAGTCGGCGGCGGCTCCCTCGAGGAGCGCGTCGACTTCGGGCTCGACCTCGTCGCTGAGGGCGGCGCCCACGAGTTCGGCGACGTCTTCCGCGCGGGGCAGTACACCGACGTGTCGGGCATCACGAAGGGGAAGGGGACACAGGGTCCCGTCAAGCGCTGGGGCGTCCAGAAGCGGAAGGGCAAACACGCCCGCCAGGGATGGCGGCGCCGGATCGGTAACCTCGGTCCGTGGAACCCCTCCCGCGTTCGCTCCACCGTTCCCCAGCAGGGGCAGACCGGCTACCACCAGCGCACCGAGCTCAACAAGCGCCTCATCGACTTCGGCGAGGGCGACGACGCCTCCGTCGACGGCGGCTTCGTCAACTACGGCGAGGTCGACGGCGACTACGCGCTCATCAAGGGCTCGCTGCCCGGTCCGGACAAGCGCCTGCTTCGGTTCCGCCCGGCCATCCGGCCGAACGACCAGCCGCGCCTCGATCCCGAGGTCCGGTACGTATCCACCGCATCCAACCAGGGATAATCCATGAACGCAACAGTACACGACCTGGACGGCGGGGACGCTGGCAGCATCGAGCTGCCGGCGATCTTCGAGACCGCGTTCCGACCGGACCTCATCGGTCGGGCGGTCTCCGCCGCACAGGCTAACCGGAAACAGGCCTACGGTGCCGACGAGTTCGCCGGGCTGCGAACCCCCGCGGAGTCGTTCGGCTCCGGTCGCGGGCTCGCACACATCCCGCGCTCCGAGAACGTCGCCCGCCGCGTCCCGAACGCCGTGTCGGGCCGCCCAGCGCACCCGCCGAAGGCCGAGAAGGACCAGACGAAGAGCCTCAACGACAAGGAACGACAGTTCGCGATCCGGTCGGCCATCGCGGCCACCACCGACGCCGAACTCGTCGCCGAACGCGGACACGCGTTCGACGAGGACCTCGACCTCCCGCTCGTCGTGAGCGACGAGTTCGAGGACCTCGAGAAGACCCAGGAGGCCCTGGGCGTGCTCGAATCCGTCGGCGCCGACGCCGACATCGAGCGCGCCGAGGAGGGTCGCTCCGTCCGAGCCGGCCGCGGGAAGACCCGCGGTCGCAAGTACAGCCAGCCGAAGTCCGTGCTCGTCGTCACCAGCGAGGAGCCGTCCCGCGCCGCTCGAAACCTTTCGGGCGTCGACGTCGCGACCGCGCGAGAGGTCAACGCGGAAGACCTCGCGCCGGGCGCACACCCGGGTCGACTCACGCTGTGGACCGAGAGCGCCATCGAGGAGGTGGCCGACCGATGAACTCCATCATCGAGCATCCGATCGTCACCGAGCAGGCGATGAACGAGATGGACTTCAAGAACAAGCTGCTGTTCCTCGTCGACATCGACGCGACCAAGCCCGAGGTCCGCGAGGAAGTGCAGGAGCGATACGACGTCTCCGTCGTCGACGTGAACACGCAGGTGACCCCGCAGGGCGACAAGAAGGCCACCGTCACGCTCTCCGCGGACGACGACGCGACCGAGATCGCATCGCGCATCGGGGTGTTCTGAGATGGGACGACGAATCCAAGGACAGCGGCGTGGACGCGGCGGCCCGACGTTCCGGGCCCCCTCCCACCGCTACAAGGCGGAACTGTCGCACAAGAAGCTCGAAGACGTGGACACGATCACCGGCGAGATCGTCGGGATCGAACACGACCCCGCCCGCTCGGCTCCGCTCGCGGAGATCGAGTTCGAGGACGACGACCGTCGGCTCGTGCTCGCGCCGGAAGGCGTGCGCGTGGGCGAGACGATTCAGGTCGGCGTCTCCGCGGAGATCAAGCCCGGGAACACGCTCCCGCTGGCGGAGATCCCCGAGGGCGTCCCGGTCTGTAACGTCGAGAGCAACCGCGGGGACGGCGGGAAGTTCGCGCGCGCATCAGGCGTGTCGGCGACGCTTCTCACCCACGACCGCGACGTCGCGGTCGTCCAGCTTCCCAGCGGGGAAGTGAAGCGGCTCGACCCGCAGTGCCGCGCCACGATCGGCGTGGTCGCTGGCGGCGGTCGGACGGAGAAACCCTTCGTCAAGGCCGGCAACAAACACCACAAGATGAAAGCGCGCGGCACCAAGTACCCGCGCGTGCGCGGCGTCGCGATGAACGCCGTCGACCACCCCTTCGGCGGGGGCGGTCGCCAACACCCCGGCCAGCCGAAATCGGTCTCGCGGGACGCCCCGCCGGGACGGAAGGTCGGTGACATCGCATCCAAGCGCACCGGACGAGGTGGCAACAAATGAGTTCTGACTACCGAACCGGCCGCGAGGGCAAGGAGTTCGCCTACCGCGGTCACTCGCTCGACGAGCTGCAGGAGATGGACGTAGAGGAAGTCGCGGAACTGCTCCCCGCACGCCAGCGGCGAAGCATCGTTCGCGGCCTCGGCACCGAACAGCAGAAGCTGCTGGAGACGGTCCGGAGCCGCGACAAGGAGACGACGGCGGATGACCCGATCCGGACGCATCTGCGCGACATGCCGGTTCTTCCGGAGTTCGTCGGCGTCACCTTCTCCGTGTACAACGGACACAGCTTCGAACGCGTGCAGGTCGAACCCCAGATGATCGGACACTACCTGGGCGAGTTCCACCTCACCCGAAGCACCGTCGAACACGGTCAGGCCGGCATCGGCGCGACCCGGTCCTCGAAGTTCGTGCCCCTCAAGTAACCCATGGGAATCAACTACAGCGTCGAGGCCGACCCGGAGACCACCGCCAAGGGGATGCTCCGCGACCGGCCCATCAGCGTGAAGGACAGCAAGGAGATCTCCCGGGAGATCAAAGGCGAGACGGTCGCCGACGCCGAGGAGTTCCTGCAGGAAGTCATCGACGAGGAGACTTCGGTGCCGATGCGCCAGCACAACGCCGGCGCGGGCCACCGCTCCGACATCGACGGCTGGGACGCGGGACGGTACCCCGAGAAGGCCGCCAAGGACTTCCTGAAGCTCCTGGAGAACGTCAAGAACAACGCGGACGAACAGGGGTTCGACGGCGACGAGATGGTCATCAAACACGTCGCCCCCCACAAGGTCGGCGAACGACCCGGTCGGAACCCGCGAGCCGCGGGTGCGACCCAGTGGAACACCACACTCGCCGACGTCGAACTCATCATCGAGGAGCCGGAGGCTGACGAATAATGGCTGACGAACACCAATTCATCGAGGACGGCCTGCGCCGTTCACAGATCAACGAGTTCTTCGCGGACGAGCTCGGCCGCGCCGGCTACGGCGGCATGGACGTCGCCCAGACGCCGATGGGCACGCAGATCGTCCTGAAGGCCGAAAAGCCCGGGATGGTGATCGGGAAGGGCGGGAAGAACATCCGCAAGATCACTACCGAGCTCGAGGACCGCTTCGACATGGACGACCCGCAGATCGACGTTCAGGAGGTCGACGAGCCTGACCTGAACGCCCAGATCGTCGCGGACCGTCTCGCGAACGCCCTCGAACGCGGCTGGTACTTCCGGAAGGCCGGCCACACGACGATCGACCGGATCATGGACGCGGGCGCGCTGGGCGCCGAGATCGTCCTGTCCGGGAAGGTCACCGGCGCGCGTTCGCGTGTCGAGAAGTTCAACCGCGGCTACATCAAGCACAATGGCGAGCCGGCCCAGGAAGTGGTCGACCACGGACAGGGCGTCGCCGTCATGAAGCTCGGGACGATCGGCGTCAACGTGAAGATCATCCCGCCGGGCGCGAAGCTCCCGGACGACTTCGACATCCGCGAGGACGCCGAGGTCCCGGAGGTCGAGCAGGCGGCGGCCGACGTCGACGCCGACGAGGGTGTCGAGTCGCTGCTCGAAGAGGAGCCCGAAGAGGTGCCCGACGCGGGCGCCGACGACGAGGTTGAGGTCCCCGACGAGGACCCCGCCGAGGCCATCGACGAGGAGGTCGTCGAGGAGGTCGTCGAGGAGACGCAGGACACGGCCACGGAGGCGACCGACGTCTCCGCCGAGGAGCCCGTCGGCGACGCCGAGGCCGACGACGTCGAGGAGCTCGACGAGGAGATCGAGGAGGAGGCCGCGGACCTCGTCGCAGAGATGGAAGCCGCCGACGAAGACGAGGAGGACGAGTAAATGGCGATCCTCTACACCGACGAGATCCGCGACATGACCGCGGCCGAGCGCCAGGTCGAACTGGAAGAGATCGAGACCGAGCTGCTCAACTCGAAGGCGCAGCGGGCCGCCGGCGGCATGCCGGAGAGTCCCGGTCGCGTCAAGGAGATGAAGAAGACGATCGCCCGGATCAAGACGATCCAGGCAGAAGAAGGCGACTTCGACGACGAATAACGATGATCTCCCCCGACACGCTCGTACGGCACGAACTCGTCGGCCTCCCGGTTCGGGTGGCCGACGCCGACAGCGACGCCCACGCGGGCATCGCCGGTCGCGTGCTGTCCGAGACGTTCGGCACCCTCGTGGTGCGAACGGATTCGGGGGACAAACGCGTGCCCAAGTCGGGCGCGACGTTCGAGTTCGCGGTCGTCGATCGACCGACTGCTCGCACAGATGAAGCCGCCGACGACGACGAGTCGTCGGGGTCCGCGTCCCAACTCGGGTCGGATACTACGGGGGTCCGCCCCCGTCAGTCTGGCCCGTCCGGGTCCACAAGCGCCGTCACCGGTGACGGCGTGGGTCCGGCGAGCCACCGCGGCGAGTGCAAAGACGCGGTCTACGCGACGGTGGATGGCGAGCGGTTACGGCATCGACCCGCCGAACGCACCGAACAAGGTGTCACACAATGGCGATAGGAATCGACGTACCCACGCCTCCGGAGCCAGACAACCCGGAGGATTACGACTACGAGAAGTGCCCGTTTTACGGGCAGCTCTCCGTCCGCGGCCAGACCCGTGAGGGAACGGTCGTGTCGACGGACATGGCAAAGACCGTCATCGTCGAGCGAGAATACGACGTGTTCGTACCGAAATACGACCGGTACATGAAGCGTCGCTCGCGCATCCCGGCCCACGTGCCGGGCGTGCTCGACTCGCTCGAAGTCGGTGACGAAGTGAAAATCGCGGAGACGCGACCGCTCTCGAAGACGAAGTCCCACGTCGTCGTCGAGAACCTGTCGGGTGATCAGTGATGGAGGCGCTCAAGGCCGACGTCACGCAGGGGCTCTCGAAGGGCTCGCTCATCACGTGCGCCGACAACACCGGCGCCCGTGAGCTGAAGGTGATCTCGGTGGCCGGCTACTCCGGCACCAAGAACCGCCACCCGAAGGCAGGCATCGGCGACAAGGTGACCGTCTCGGTCACGAAAGGGACGCCGGAGATGCGGCGGCAGGTGCTGGAGGCGGTCGTCGTCCGCCAGCGCAAGCCGATCCGCCGTCCGGACGGCACGCGCGTGAAGTTCGAGGACAACGCGGCCGTCATCATCGACGACCTCGAGGAGCCGCGGGGCACGGAGATCAAGGGCCCCGTCGCCCGCGAGGTCGCCGAGCGATTCGGCAGCATCGCCTCGACCGCGACGATGATCGTCTAACTATGACGAAACAGCCACGCAAACAGCGAAAACGGTCGGAGACCGCGCCGCTCCACGAGCGGCAGAACCAGGTCCGGGCCACCCTCACGGACGATCTCCGCGAGGAGTACGGACAGCGCAACGTCCGCGTCAACGCCGGCGACACCGTCGAGGTGCTTCGCGGCGACGCGGCCGGGACGGAGGCGGAGGTCGTCGCCGTCGACCTGTCCGCGGAACGGATCACCGTCGAGGACGTCACCGTCGAGAAGGCGGACGGGGAGGAGGTTCCCCGTCCCATCCCGGCGAGCAACGTCCGGGTGACCGAACTGGACCTGGAAGACGAGCGCCGGGAGGCGCGGCTCCAGGAGGATAACGAATGACGCGACATCAGAAGCGACTGGCAGTACCGAACTCCTGGCCGGTCGAGCGAAAGACGAACACGTTCACCGTCAAGGCCGGCGCCGGCCCGCACGGTGAGGCGGGCGTTCCGCTCGTCGTCCTGCTGCGGGACGTGCTCGGCTATGTCGACTCGACGAAGGAGGCGCGCTACGCGCTGAACAACGACTCCGTCCTCGTCAACGGGGACGCCATCTCGGACGAGCAGCGTCCGATCGGGATGTTCGATATCCTGGCGTTCCCCGAGCGAGGAGAGTTCTTCCGCGTCTTCCCCGACGAGGGAGGTCGGCTCGCGCTGACCCCCGTCGACGAGGAGGCCGCCGGCAGCCGGCTCGGGAAGATCACGAACAAGTCCATCGTCCCCGGTGGCGACGCGCAGCTGACGCTCCACGACGGGACGAACGTCCTCGTGGACGCGGACACCGAGTACGACACGAAGGACTCGATCGTCGTCGACAACGAGTCGAAGGAGATCGTCGCCCACTTCGAGTACGAGGAGGGCGCGCTCGTCACCGCCGTCGCCGGCCAACACGCCGGCCGTATCGGCGAGGTGGCCGACATCGACGTGACGCTCGGCTCCGGCTCGAACACGGTCTTCGTCGGCAACGACGAGGACGGCTACGAGACGGTCGAGGAGTACCTCGTCGTCATCGACGAGAACTTCACCGGCGACGACGCCGACGAGACGGGTGATTCGGATGAGTGAATCCGAGAGCGCGTCTCACGAGATGCGCGAGCCGTACTTAGAGAAGGTCGTCGTCCACATGGGCGTCGGGCAGGGCGGTGAGCCGCTCGCGGACGCCGAGGAGATCATCGAGGAGATCACGGACCAGCAGTCGGTCCGGACCACCTCGAAGCGCACCATCGCCGAGTTCGGGATCCGCAAGGGCGACCCGATCGGCGTCAAGGTGACGCTGCGGGCCGAGGACGCACACGAGTTCCTCGCGACCGCGCTCGATATCGTCGACGTCTCGCAGAGCCAGTTCGACGACACGGGCAACCTGAGCTTCGGGGTCGAGGACCACACCGACTTCCCGAGCCAGGAGTACGACCCGAGCATCGGCATCTACGGCCTCGACGTGACGACGACGATCGTCCGTCCCGGCTACCGCGTGTCGAAGCGGGACAAGGCGACCGCGTCGATCCCCTCGAAACACCGGATGACCGCCGAGGACGCGGCCGCGTTCCTCGAAACGAACTTCGACGTTGAGGTAACGGAATGAGCGAAGCGAACAACGACACGGGCGAGCACGCGGCGAAACGCACCGACTCCCGGCACACGTGCCGGCGGTGCGACCGCGAGCAGGGGCTTGTTGGCAAGTACGACATCAACCTCTGCCGGCAGTGTTTCCGCGAGGTCGCCCGAGACATGGGATTCGAGAAGTACAGCTGATCATGACGGGAAACGATCCATTCACCAACGCGCTGGCCGGCATGGACAACGCCGAGAGCGTTGGCCACCTGTCGTACACGGTTGAGCCCGCCTCCAACATCATCGGCTCCGTCCTCGAGGTCCTCTACGACCGCGGGTACGTCGACGGCTTCGAGTACGTCGACGACGGGAAGGCCGGGAAGTTCGAGGTCGAACTGAAAGGAGCGATCAACGAGTGTGGCGCCGTCAAGCCCCGCTACTCCGCGGGTGCCGACGAGTTCGAGAAGTGGGAGAAGCGATACCTCCCCGCCCGCGACTACGGGACGCTCATCGTCACGACGAGCCACGGCGTCATGAGCCACTACGAGGCCCGAGAAGCGGGCATCGGCGGCCAAGTGATCGCATACGTCTACTAACAATGAACAGAGTCGAAATCGAGATTCCGGACGACGTCTCCGCCGAGACCGACCACCTCGAACTCACCGTCGAGGGTCCCAACGGGAGCGTTACGCGACGCCTCTGGTACCCCGACGTCGAGGTCACGGTCGAGGACGGTGTCGTCGCGATCGCTTCCGAGAACGAGGACGCGAAGACGAACGCCACGGTCGGCACCTTCGAGAGCCACGTCGCCAACATGATCCACGGCGTCACCGACGGATGGGAGTACACGATGGAAGTGTACTACGCCCACTTCCCGATGCAGGTGACCGTGGAGGGCGACGAGGTCGTCATCGAGAACTTCCTCGGCGAGCGAGCACAGCGACGCACCCCGATCCGCGGGGACACGGACGTACAGATCGACGGCGAGACGGTCACGCTCACGGGCTCCGACAAGGAGGCCGTCGGGCAGACCGCCGCCGACATCGAACAGCTGACGAAGGTGACCGACAAGGACACGCGCGTCTTCCAGGACGGCGTGTACATCGTCGAGAAGCCCACCGGAGGTGCCTAACCAATGGCCGAAGAACTGGAAGACATCAGCGGTGTCGGTCCCTCGAAGGCAGACGCCCTTCGCGAGGCCGGCTACGAGACGGTCGAGGACGTGAAGGCCGCCTCCCAGTCGGAGCTCTCCGAGGTCGACGGCGTCGGCAACGCGCTCGCAGCGCGTATCAAGGCCGACGTCGGCGGGCTGGAGGTCGACGAGGAGGCGGACGCGGAGATCGAAGACGAGACGGACGAGGAGGAGGAGGCCGACGAGGCCGACGCCGACGAGGACGTCGAGACGGAGCTTCGCCCCCGCGGTCACGCCGACAAGACGCCGGAACTGGACGACGAGACCGCTCGCGCGCTCGCACAGAAGCACCGCGAGGGGAAACCGCAGTTCAACCGGCAGGACTACCACAAGAAGAAGCGGATCCCGACGTCGTGGCGCAAGCCGCGCGGCGGGCTCTCCAAGCAGCGCCGCCGCATGAAGGCGAAGGGCCCCGTCGTCGAGGCGGGGTTCCGGTCGCCCACAGCGTCGCGCGACCTGCACCCGAGCGGCTTCGAGGAGGTCCGCGTGCACAACACGGACGACCTCGAGGGCGTCGACGGCGACACGCAGGCGGTGCGGATCGCCTCGAAGGTCGGCGGTCGCAAGCGCGAACTGATTGAAGACGAGGCGGAGGAGCGCGAGATCCGCGTGCTGAACCCGACCTACGTCGAAGTGGAGGTCGACGATGAGTGATCTGAAGGCGCAGAAACGGCTCGCAGCGGACGAGCTGGACGTCGGCAAGGGCCGCGTCTGGCTCGACCCCGAGGCACAGGAGGAGATCGAGGACGCCATCACGCGAGAGGACGTCCGCGAACTCATCGAACAGGGCACCATCCGCGCGAAAGACGCGAAGACGAACTCCCGCGGGCAGGCCCGTGAGCGCGCGGAGAAGCGCTCGTACGGACATCAGTCCGGCGCCGGGACCCGGAAGGGGAAGGCCGGCGCGCGACAGAACACGAAGGACGACTGGAAGGCGCGGATCCGCGCGATGCGGGCCCGCCTGAAGGAGCTTCGAGACGACGAGGACGTGCTCGACGCCAGCGAGTACCGCACGCTCTACAACAAGGCGAGCGGTGGCGAGTTCGAGGACGTCGCGCGACTGGAGGCGTACATCCAGACGCAGTACGGTTACGAGGTGACGGACTAATGGCGACAGGACCACGATACAAGGTGCCGATGCGGCGCCGCCGCGAGGTCCGGACGGATTACCATCAGAGGTTGCGCCTGCTGAAATCGGGCAAGCCTCGCCTGGTCGCTCGGGTGAGCAACGCTCACGTCAGGGCGCAGCTGGTGACTCCCGGATCCGACGGCGACGAGACCCACGCGGCCGCCTCCAGCGAGGAGCTCGGCGAGTACGGCTGGGACGCCCCCACGGGCAACCTCCCCAGCGCGTACCTCACCGGCTACCTCGCGGGCGCCCGCGCAGTCGACGCCGGCCTCGACGAGGCCGTCCTCGACATCGGGCTCAACACGGCGACGCCCGGCAACAAGACGTTCGCAGTACAGGAAGGAGCGATCGACGCCGGCCTCGAGATCCCGCACAACGACGACGTGCTGGCCGACTGGTCGCGCACGCGCGGCGAGCACATCGCCGCGTACGCCGAGCAGCTCGACGAGCCGCTCTACAGCGGTGATTTCGACGCCGCCGACGTACCCGAGCACTTCGACGACGTGCTCGCGACAATCCAGGAGGACCATGAGTAGACACAACGACGGCTGGGAACCGCGGACGCGACTCGGCCGCAAGGTACAGGACGGGGAGATCTCGTCGATGGAACAGGCGCTCGACTCCGGCCTCCCGCTGAAGGAGGCCGAGATCGTCGACCAGCTCCTTCCGGGGCTCGAAGACGAGGTACTGGACATCAACATGGTCCAGCGCATGACCGACTCCGGCCGCCGCGTAAAGTTCCGCTGCGTGGTCGCCGTGGGCAACCGCGACGGCTACCTCGGCTACGCGCAGGCCCGAGACGATCAGGTCGGTGGCGCCATCCAGAAGGCGATCGACGTGGCGAAGCTGAACATCATCGAGGTCGACCGCGGCTCCGGGTCCTGGGAGGACCAGCCCGGCGGCACGAACTCCCTCACCCGCAAGGCCGAGGGGAAGGCCGGCTCCGTCACCGTCGAGATCCAGCCCGCCCCGCAGGGGCTCGGGCTGGCCGCGGCGGAGACGGTCCGGAACATCCTGGAGCTCGCCGGCGTCGAGGACGCCTGGACGAACTCCGACGGCAACACCCGCACGACCGTCAACCTCGCGAAGGCGACGTTCAACGCCTTAGAGAACGCGGCGCAGTCCCGCACTCCGCAGCACGCGCGCGAAGTTCACTACGACGAGGTGAGCGAGTGATGCAAGCGATCGTGCAGCTCCGCGGCGACGTGAATCTCGAGTACGGCGTCGAGGACACCCTCGACATGCTGAACATCGGGCGCGTCAACCACGCGACGTTCGTCCCCGAGACGGACTCGTACCGCGGCATGATCACCAAGGTAAACGATGTCATCGCGTTCGGGGAACCGAGCGTCGACGCGGTCGCGCGGACCGTCGCGCGACGCGGCGATCCCCTGGAGGGATCCGCCGACATCGACGACGAGTGGATCGACGACAACACCGACTACGCCGACCTCGAGGCGCTGGCCGAGGCGCTCGTCGACGAGGAGACGACCCTGCGCGAGCAGGGCCTCTCGCCGACGCTCCGGCTCCACGCCCCCCGCGGCGGTCACGAGGGCATCAAACACCCCGTGATCGAGGGCGGCGAACTCGGAAAACACAGCACCGAGGAGATCGACAGTCTCCTGGAGGCGATGCGATGACGAGCAAGAAACGTCGACAGCGCGGGTCTCGGACGCACGGCGGCGGAACGCACAAGAACCGGCGCGGTGCCGGTCACCGCGGCGGCCGCGGCGCGGCCGGCCGCGCGAAACACGAGTTCCACAACTACGGTCCGCTCGGCAAGTACGGCTTCAAGCGGCCCGAGAGCGCACAGACCGAGGTCCTCGAGGTCAAGGTCCAGAAGCTCGACGAGGACGCGGCGGTGTACGCCGCGGATGACCTCGCCGAGGAGGACGGCGACGCGTACGTCATCGACGCGCGCGACGTCGTCGAGGACGGCCACGAGGCCGACGTCGTGAAGGTGCTCGGCGGCGGGCAGGTCCGCCGCGAGCTCCGCGTCACCGCCGACGCGTTCACGGCGGGCGCGGTCGAACTCATCGAGGAGGCCGGCGGCGAGGCGACGCTCTCCGAGCGCGCCGAGGAGGCCGCTGACGAACCGGAAAGCACTTCCGACGACGAGGACGACGAGGCGTAACCAATGAGTTGGAAGGAGGTCGCCGAACCGGTGCTCACGCGGATGCCCGTCGTGGAGCGGCCCGCGGGTCACGTTCCGTTCAAGCGGAAGCTCATGTGGACGGCCGGCATCCTGGTCGTCTACTTCTTCCTGACCAACATCAACCCGTTCGGGTTGGCGGTGGGTCAGGGGTCTGACTTCTTCGGGCAGTTCCGGTCGGTGCTCGCCGGTTCGTCCGGCTCGCTGTTACAGGTCGGTATCGGACCGATCGTCACGGCGTCCATCGTCCTTCAGCTGTTGGGCGGTGCGAACCTGCTGGGGCTTGACACCGACGATCCGCGGGACCAAGTCCTGTACCAGGGCCTCCAGAAGCTGCTGGTGGTCATCGTCACCGCCTTGACGGCGGCTCCGATGGTGTTCACCGGCGAGTTCCTCCCCGAGGATCCGGCCGTCGGACAGGCGCTCGGCATCGGTGCGTTCGGCGTCGAAGCGCTGATCTTCGTACAGATCTTCATCGGCGGCGTCCTCCTTCTGTTCATGGACGAGATCGTGAGCAAGTGGGGCGTCGGCTCCGGTGTCGGACTGTTCATCATCGCGGCCGTGAGTCAGCAGATCGTCGGCGGGTTCTTCAGCTTCTCGGCGCTCGGCGCGTCCGGGTTCTTCGCGAGCTGGTACGGCATCATCGTCGGTGACGTGCCGGTGTCGCTGTCGCCGTTCACGGCGGAGGGGCTCCAGAACCTGCTGTTCGATCCCGGGAACATCTTGGCGCTTTTCACCACGCTGTTCATCTTCGGGATCGTCGTGTACGCGGAGTCGGTTCGCGTCGAGATCCCGCTGTCGCACGCGCGGGTGAAGGGCGCTCGCGGACGCTTCCCGGTGAAGCTCATCTACGCGTCCGTCCTGCCGATGATTCTCGTTCGCGCGCTGCAGGCGAACATCCAGTTCCTCGGGCAGCTCCTCTCCTCGCAGTGGGCGGGGATGCCGAGCTGGCTCGGCGTCTACAGCAATCAGGGGCAGCCCATCTCCGGGCTGTTCTACTACCTGAACCCGATCCAGCGCCGAACCGACTGGATGTGGTTCCTCGGTGAGATTCCGGCGTCGGTCGAACCGTGGATGATCGCGGTCCGGCTGGCGATCGATCTCACGTTCATGGTCGTCGGCGGCGCGATCTTCGCCATCTTCTGGGTCGAGACCACCGGGATGGGCCCGGAGGCGACGGCGGAGCAGATCCAGAACTCGGGGATGCAGATCCCCGGCTTCCGCCGGAATCCGCAGGTCGTCGAGAAGGTCATGGAGCGGTACATCCCGCAGGTGACCGTCATCGGCGGCGCCCTCGTCGGGCTGCTCGCCGTCATGGCGAACCTGCTCGGCACCATCGGCCAGGTCTCCGGAACCGGGCTGCTGCTCGCGGTCTCCATCACGTACAAGCTGTACGAGGAGATCGCGGAAGAGCAGCTGATGGAGATGCACCCGATGATGCGCCAGATGTTCGGGAACGAGTGAGAACGACTCTAGAACGCAAACGAGCGTTCTAGGCGTTCTTACGCTGTTTATTCGCGATTCACACCCAGTCGGTAGTAATGTACGTCACTGTGTCCATCGCCTCTCGGTAGGGAACGCTTCGATAACTCGCTGGATGATACGGTAGAGTTCGTGCGAGGGGAGCGACTGGTCGGGGACGTAGAACACCCCACTGTGAGCGTCTGCCGGCATCTGGACAAAGTCGTCGTCGCTGGTGATAATGAGACGCCCCTCTTGGACGGCGTATCGACGAATCGTGGTGTCCTCGACGCCTTCTCCCAATTCGCTCACGTCGACGACACGCTCTACGTCGTGGCCCGCTTTGTCGAGTCTGTCAGCCAGTGGAGCCGCGATGTTCTCGTCAAGCAGAAACGACACCTGCATCACGACGATCCCGACAGATCCTCGGGGCCAGTGATGATGCTCGGGTCGTCTTTTGCGGCTTCGTGAATCTCTCGACGGCGTTCTTCCACCGCTCGCATCTCTTCGGGGTGGTCGTGATAGTACGCCAGTGCGTGGTAGATGTCCGACGGAGTGAGGTCAAAGCGGTCCGCAACCGTCCGTGCGTCGAGGTCGCGCTCTTCCACCAGCGCGTGGATGTGGTTCACAGTGATTCGCCGATCCCGAATGTGGGGCTCGTCGTGAATATCCGACTCGTCACCTGAGACGACGGTGTTCACCCGCTTCGACATAGTGTCGAATCTCATCGCAGTGACCTTCAGTCTTTGCCGGTTCAGCAGACCCACTCCTTTCGGTTCTCAGCCTCATGGAACCGCGGAGTGGTCCGAGCAAACCGCAACGCTTCGAGTGGGACCGAATCGACGCCGTCGAGAATCGGGTCGGCTCCCGGCCGACCGTGACGGCTCCCGACGCCGTCGACACGATGGCGGCGAACCGCCTCCGATCGGAGACGCTGTCGGACCCCACGGACGCGCTGCTCCGCTCGGCGGCCGCCGCCGCCGACGCGACCCTCGTCTCGTTCGATTCCGAACCGGTCGAGCGCGGTGCGGAACTCCCCCGACAACTGCTCGACGGGGGCGAGCGAATCGGATGCTCGATCACACTTGTCATTGTGTCCCAACAGCTCACCGGTGGGAGAATGCCAACAGAACGCTGCTGTCACCGACATCGCAGTCCATTTATATATAGTCCACCTTACGTACGGTTAATGCTCTCCGGGTGGCAGTATCGGCTGCGAAGCGTCGGTGGTGTCGCAGCCATTACTGCGTTTGCCGTTGCGATTGTCAATAGCTCTGTGTCACACACCCTTCTCACACAACTTCCGGTGGTTGGTCGACTCACCGCAGATGCACCGATGGGGGCCGAACTGGTGTTTGAGATGGCGACGACAGTCGTCATCGTTACGGGAGCGTTTCTCCCGTTGTACAAGCCACGGCCGCGACGCATTCTCGATACGGTGGCGCTCAGCCAAAAGCGGGTCATGGTCGCGATGCTGACGCTCGCCGCAATCGGATACTTTGATTACACGTACCGACTCCCGAGGACGACGCTTATCGCGATCACGCCGTTGTTGCTCGTTATGCTGCCCGCGTGGTTCGTGTGGATCCGGCGTCGACCGAACGGTGACGCCGAGCGGGCGCTCATCGTAGGGGATGATCCGGCTGCGATCGAGGGACTTGCCGCCGATATCGACATGCCGCTCATCGGATATCTCTGTCCGACGAGCGGCTTCATGACTGGTGTGTCGTCGCAGCCGGTGGCCGCTGTTGCAGACGGTGGCGTCCAACTGAACGGGCTTGAGCGGCTGGGCGGCCTCTCGCGTATCGAAGATGTCCTGGTCGAGTACGACATCGATACCGCCGTGTTAGCTTTTGAACACACGGATCGTGCCGAGTTCTTTGGCGCACTCGATGCGTGTTACGAACACGGCGTCGACGTGCTTGTCCACCGTGATCATGCCGATAGGGTGTTGACTGCCGACAGTGATGCTGGCACGCTCGTGACCGTTGATGTCGAGCCGTGGGACATCCAAGACCACATGCTCAAGCGCAGCTTTGACGTTGTGTTCTCGCTGGTTGGATTAGTGGTGTTGAGTCCCGTTATCTGTGCAATTGCGGTGGCGATCAAACTGGATGATGGAGGATCGATCTTGTACAGCCAAGAGCGCACCGCTGTGTTCGGCGAGACGTTTGAGGTGTTCAAGTTTCGGTCGATGGTTCCCGAGGGTGAGTCCATCGAGCCGGTTGATGACGAGGTAAATGACCGGATCACACGTGTCGGGCGTGTGTTGCGACAGACGCACCTCGACGAAATTCCACAGCTGTGGTCGATTCTCGTCGGCGACATGAGCGTCGTCGGCCCTCGAGCCGTGTGGACTGAAGAAGAGTCGTTGTTGGAAGCGCAAGAACAGTCGTGGCGCAAGCGATGGTTCGTCAAGCCGGGGCTCACCGGGCTTGCACAGGTAAATGATGCGAAAAGTACGGACCCCGAAGAGAAGTTACGCTACGATCTGCAGTACGTCAAACAGCAGTCGTTTACGTACGACCTGAAGCTTGTTGTTCGCCAAATTTGGAAGGTTGGACTTGACGTTGTAGTGACTATTTGTAGGTAACTATCGTTGAGCTATCGCCGACCCTATCGGCTTGCAACTTGTCTCTGTTCATACTGAAAGCACTGTTCGAATGTTTACGCCGGTGAATCCTGTGTACTCCACAGAAAGCATTTATTCTGCCTCTCGGTACATTCGGACATGAACCCCCGAGCATTGGTCGGAAAGACACACACTCGGTGAGACGGTCCGTGAGACCGCCCTTCCAGGACCGTAGCGGGCTGTACTCCGGTGTGTGCCAACTCATGAACGACGCCGAACTCCTCCGTCGAGAACTGCGCAGCGCTCGCGAAGAACTCGTCCGCAAACGCACACGACAGTCGGATGACCTGCCAGCATCGAATAGTCACCTTCCGTTGATGCCGGAGCGAGACGAGGCGTTCCTTCGTCTTGCTCTGATGAGCGTCGAAGGCCTCGAAACGCATATCGCTCGACTCGAACGCGATCTCGCCGACCTCGAAGACGGTATCGACCGCCCGGATGCGGAGTTCGAATGAGCGCGTCGAACACAGATGAACCTCACTGGAAACACAATCTACCGACACGACGAACTCGGAGAAGTTCTCGTGCTCGGCGTCCACCACATCTTCGAAACGTACGATCCGGACTCGGCGGACGGGCGTCTTCGATCGAGAGTCGTCCGCTACACTGCGGAGTGGGACGATTACGGTCCGCTGCCCTCGAGTGTCCGTACCACGCCGGTCGATGAGTTTCGGACGGTTGTCGGCGACGCCGTTCGAACGTGGGAGAGGCTTGAGTGGCCACCGAACGGTGATACCTGACCCTTCACACCATTCTCCCACTGACCGATGAAAGTCTACCCCAAGATCCCACGATACGATCACCCCGTCGTCCCGGAGTCGTTCTTCGACGCCGAGGATTTGGTGGTCTTGGAGAAGTTCGACGGAAGCGCGTTCCGCTTTACGCTCTATGACGAGCGTCACGCGTCATCGTATCCCGATCCAGTCGTGAACGCCGCCGACCCGACGACGATCTGGCGGCATCTCTCGTAGGAATTCGTTTTCGTGTGTGGGTCACGCTTGGCGGTCTCACTCGACGATGTCTCGGTCGCCGGGACCGTTCGACAGTATCGCAGAGAGGGGGTACCTGTACCGAGTCAAGCGAGTGACTGACTCGCCTCATCGGTGTGTTTCCGCCGCTCGGGCGGTTGACCCTCGACGAGTGTCTTGGGATCCTCGCGGATCGTTTCGGCTTCGTCGTCGAATCCGGCCGTGGCGACCCCGGCTGAATGGAGTCCGAAGGCGTCTGTGGGATGTCTGGACACGATCGTCCTCACCGTCGAGAGCCTTGAGAAGAAACGAGACGTATCGCTCCCGTTGGTCGGCAGTGTCCTCAAGCGTGCTCTCGTCGACCGTTGGTTCCCCTCGTGTGCGAGCCGGACCTCGAGGTGTGGATACGCCTCACGGAGGGTACGGACGACCGCTTGGTGGACGTAGCCGTCGTCATTCTCGAAGATCGGGCGATACGCGTCAAACTGGTTGTCATGGATCCGGTACTACTCCGTGGCATCGAAATCCCCGAGCTGGCCGATCCCGTCATTCACGCGCTCGGTCTTGCCGGAGACAATCTCAGTCACGAGGTTGTCGAGATCGGGGCTCAAACGTACGATCATATCGCTTCCAGCGTACAGAAGATTCGGATACGTCGATCAACGATGTGAGATCCGATCCGGAGGTGACTTCTCGACTCGGTGGTTCACGTATCACGATCGAAATCCGAACACCGTTATCCAGTCGGTGACTCCCCGCTGGCGATGGCGAAGCGTCTCACGCTGCTCGTCAAATTTCGCTTTGGTATCCCTATTGAACCGCTCGAAGGTCCCTTCATCGCCACAGAGGAGTTCGCCGTTCACCGCGTCGTGTGTGACATCCAGCGGGAGCGATTCGATATCGGACATGTTGATGAACAGGCAATTTCGTGTTAGAGATTGCCCGACTGGAAACACCGCTTCTCGAATCGTTCCCGCTCGGGAAGGTTCGTCGTGAATTTGACGGTGATATCGAGATCGGACGAGTGTCTCGACGTATCCGAGAACCGTGACCCGAACGCGACTGGGAAGATCATGTCCGGACCGGAGCAGATGGCCTCCTCGAGAGCGGAGCGTACCACCGGCCGATTAGTTCCCGGTTCCATTCGTGAGAACACGCCTTATCGTCACAAAAGAATTCTGCTGATATCAGCATTATCCGTCGGTCTTATCCAAGGGCTCATGTTTCCTTCCTAGGGTGCTCACCGTTCGCTGATATGTACCACCGTACACCTCGAAATGGAAGCGTAGCGCCTGAAGTTCGGCGTGTTCGGTCTGGAAACCTACTTTTTCCCAACGAGTACGTATACTTGCCAATCTGTTCTTCTCTTATGGTCAGTTTAATCACGGGCTGACAGACCAATTGAGTAGCTTAAATCAGGTTATATTCTCTCTTATTACTTCTCCATCTGTAAAATGGTCTAGACAGACTATGCGGCGTTCCGCTTTACTCTGTATTATTGTGTGTTGATTTCCTCAAAACAACGTCCAACAATTCCAGACAGATTGACACCATGCTTAGCCACAGAGATCCAATACCCAGTTGTAGACTACTTTCAATCGTGATATGATGATGTGACTGTCATCTTCCGGAGCCTGTCGAACGGCGGGCTATCTTCTTCAAGGAGTGAATTCTGTCATTTACGATGGGCGTGAATCCGACAACGGCGACACAATCACCGGTCAGCAACGAGACGGCTATTTGAGTAGAATCACTTCAAAGCATGGCGTACACCGAGGTGGCATGACCGCCCACCTAATCGGACAATATCGGGTATCCGAACGCCAGAACGTTCGAGACACTCTCTCGAACCACTGTGGTGTCTCGGCCAAGATAACTCCGAATCCCATGCCGGGAAAGGAGTAACGGCGGTGTGCCCCCGCCATTGGCCAGTCATGGCGACTGGTCGTCAACCAGCAAATATCCCACCTGTGGTACGGGAAGCCCCATTGTTTACGATGGGGAGGAGGTCACCAGTTGCCCGTTCGTTCAGACAGTAATGCGTGTGCGTTCAGACAGAGGTGAGGCAGTGATGCACTCACCAGCAAGTGGCGGAGACGCGGCACACGTCTCACGTGTGACGAGCCAGTTTCAGTCGCAACGACGCATGGAGACAGGGCTATCTCGGCTATCATCTGCCGGCCCGATGAGAGATGCTAGATGACCCATGGGGTCCGAAAACGAGTCGATACGAACACACGTCACTATCGCGATTGCTACTCCTCAAGAGAACGAGTGCCAACCACCCGATTGAATGTCGATCTACTGGCAAGTGTCTTTGAACGGAGCAACTCAGTGACGATGCCGAGAGAGCGCAACTCGTCCCGGCGCATGGGCGGTACTGGTCACGTTTCAGTCGATCAGAGCGGGTTGCGTGATCGGATGTGACCGCTCTCGAGACAATAGAAGGCAGTCGATGACCAGAGACGAATCCACACTCGTGTCTCACATAGAGCGTGTGCTATCGCTCGAGTTCACACCGCGGCGTGAGCGAATCTTGACAGTGTCGACGCGAACGCAACGACAGAACTCTCGTGACCCGAACCCTGACGGATGTCTCGCTTCGATACGCGCCACGACAGGTACACACATAGACAAGAGCCACCCGATCCAGTCTGCTCTGCTCTGTTGAATCCGACGACGGCGGCTGGATCGGGAGATTACCATCGAGCGTCTAAACGAAAGTCAGCGATAAATGGCTGGTCGAAGTCAGCTTTCGCTCTCTAAAGCCACCTCATCGTTCGAGGTCCGTGTATGAGAATCCGTCACCACTGGAGTTTGATCACCGTGATTTCAGCTCTGATCTCCGCGCTGCCTGCGGATTCAACAGAGCAGTCTGCTCTAGTGAAGCCGGTGACAGCAAGCGAAACGTCGATAGGGAGCACTGATTTGCTCCTGAATCTGTTGGGCATTCTCTCGGCGTTGCCGGCCAGTCTTTGCTACGGAACACGGCCCCGAAAACGACGGTCTTCCAGTTACATTATCGCTGATCGCGACGCCGTCGACGGAGTCTCCAGAATTACTCCAGTCTGTCAATCGGCAGGAGAGCGTGACTCGCCGGTGAGTCGGGTCTCGTCTCGTAGCAGGTGCCTGTAAAGCGGGGCAATGTGGTGTTTGTCTGGACCCAATGACGCGCTGAGAGAGTCGAAGAGAGATGCTATTGCGTTATAATTGATTAAGCTGGTTTGTCAGCGGTGGCGTCCATACACCCAAGATGGGGGATGGAATCGAGCACACTCACGATATGAGACTCCCACCACTCGCTGTGTGGCCGGTCGCGGGTGGAGGTGTCCCCACCGCGTCGAGGGACAGCGCACTGTCACTGGTGTCGGACCCGGAGAAACCGGTGAAATTCTCGGTGTCAGTGGGAATGTGACCGGCACACTTCCCGTCGATGCCCAGAACTACTGATCGGGCGCGACAAACCGTCTCCGGCCCACAAACCGGCTTGTCCGTGGACGAACGATAGCGATACTCCCGAACAACGACCGGAGACCGTGGCGTGATGACGGTTGTGTCAGGTGATGTCCACCAGAGCGTGACTGACCCGCACCACGGTGGAGACCGATTCCGTGAGACCGCCGTTGTGGGCCGTGAACCGATTTCGATCCCGACGAGACCACGTCCGTCGACGCTGGGTCGGGGCGGCTCTGGCGAGTGTCGTCGTGTCTGTGAGGACACCACGCTCTCCACCCCGTCTCTCTGTGGAGTGGGTGCGGAACGGATACGGGGCTGTCCCTGTCAGTTCCCTTGTGGCGTCGTGCGGAACGGATACGGGGCTGTCCCTGTCACCCTCCTTGCGGCGTCGTGCGGAACGGCTGTGGGACGGATCGCCGAGCGGACACGCAACTCACCCAAAGCATGTGAGTGTCGCGGAGCCGATCACTGTCAGCGGGCGTTCCGCAGAGCGTTTGAATCGGATTGGATCTGTGGACGCTGACACATCACAATTCGGATATTCTTGTCAATCGTCCCGTGAGCTGTCGTTATTGTGCTCGGGATCGCACCGCCGGGTGAACCCCACTCCAACGGGACACCCTAGTGAGATCGCCCCGGCTGAATGAGTCGACCATAGCGATGGGCAGCCAGCGTCGAGTGGTACAGACCCCCGTGATCGAGTCGCTGGTCGGTAGCGAGACGTGATTCCGGGCCGGGTGAGTGTGAGCACCCAACCAGCCCGGACAACCCGTGAAACCCCCACGAACCGGTTTGTCTGTGTCCCGAAGATGCCCGAATATTCAACCACGCGGTATGGATCCAGCCTGCTACAGGCGACACAGATCGACTGTGTGGTGCCACCCGGAACACGGTGTGGCTCCCTTCACCCGCGTGTCTCAATCCACTCGTGAGATCCGGTGACCCATTGACGCGCTGTCAGTCACTGTCCAGTCGATGACGGATCGTCACTCTGCTGACCGATGACAGCTGGTCGAGCTGTCACTGTTTCAAACCACTCAATAGCCGTTGTGGTGTGGTTCACAGTGACGGTCTCAGACAGGTGGAGTCGTGCCAGTGCGGCTGCAAGCTTTGGGACCGTCTCGGCCTGACTCGTTGACCCCATGTTTGTCCATGCGGACCACGCGTCAGATGCGTGGTCTGTTTTGTAGTGTTTCCATGTCGCCCGTGCCGCGCTGGTGACTGTCGGTTCCATCGACCAGACGGCCTCGAGATACGGGCCGAGCATCGCTGAGGAAATCGGCGCAACGTCCGGTGTCGACGCTTCGTGCTCACCTGTGAGTTGGAGTGGAACAATACAATCGAGACACGCCGCGATCCGGGCATCGAACGGGTCCTGATCAGCAGCCGCAAGCGTCTGGCCGACAGCCACCACGCTGGCCAGCGACTGGGTGGTATATTCTGGGGCAGTTTCGAATGCCACCTCATTACTCATGACCGCCCGCACGATCGTCGCCCGGAGGTCGGCGTCGGCGGTGGCGATCGCATCACAGATCGTGAGTCGAATCTCTTCTCTTATAAGTGGCCCCTGCTGGGGTGGGTCACGTGTGCCGACGAGATGGGCTCTGGTTGCGGCTTCACAACCGAGCGCGGCAACCGCATCGCCACACTGATCGCGGACGTACCGGAAGAGCGACGCGGTTGTCAGCGGGGCCACGGCGGTGTACCCGACATGGATCCCGGACACCTGCGCATTGCCTTCGGGGGCCGGTCCAGTGCTTGCGAGTTGGAGGGCAATCGCTTCGCTCGCGGTGCGTGTCACATGCCGTGGCGTCAGTGTCGCTGCCAGTCGGCTGTGGATCTGTGGATCGTCGCCGAGGGCGGCTATCGTCTCGTCATCCGGTGGCATATGCGAATCATCGTCGCTGCGACTACTATGTGTAACGACTACAATGACACTCAATACCATACTGTCTGGAGTGGTCGATGGATTGTGCTGCAGTTCGCGGCTGTTTTTGTGCCGGGATGTGTGCGGTCGTGTTCACACGACTGTGATTTCATGACTGACCGATCTTCAGTTGACGAGCCATCGACGACCGACGAATCGACACAGACCACGTCCGGGACGCGACAGGATCATCCGACGACGTTCACCCCCGAACGTGCCCCTCGACGGCGCGTCCACTACGAGCGGCGCGTCGATGCTGACGGCTGGATCGATCCTGCCGCTGAACCGACGAGGAGAGAGTCACCAGCCACGGCCGGTGACTCGAGGCTGGCTGACTGCCGGGACGGTGAGCGAGACGACTGACTTGGAGCTCTGTTGACGCGGGTTGTGTGCTGGTGACGGTCCCTCTCGTTGGGCCGTGTTGCTGTTGGTTGTAATCGCACCCGATCATGGGACCTGCGTTCGGGCCGTTGCTGAACGCATCCGCACCATCGAAACCGGCGTGTCACCACGGGGTATGGCCTCTCAATCCGTGACGACATTCGCGATCACGCTCGAACGGCTCTGATGAAATTCACAACAACTGAGATATTCTGTCCCGGCTGTGGTCAGTAGGGTATCCAAACGATCTCATGCCTCATCCGCGTCGGTACACACGCAGTCTCCGAGGGGAGCGGCATCTCGCTGTGGAATCGTCTACGAACCCACAGGGGCGCTCTCAGCGGCACGTATGACGCAGGCGGCAATCACCGAGGTCCGTTTTCCGGAAGCGTGTCGGGGAGGCAATGGTCGAGCGTCACGACCTTCACGACCATTACCCAGCAGTGGGGCGAGGGCAGCAGTGCCGGGCGGGACCTTCGCCTGGAAGAACTCGAGATGGAGTGACGAGTGAGTGACTACCTCCGTGAACTCCCTTTCCTCTGGGTGGACGTCGACGACGAGCCAGGGCCCGAGAGTGACCGGGCGTACATCGAACGGAACGCTATCGCGCTCGTGAGCAACTACGGTAAATCCTCAATCGATCCCCGTTCGAGTGGGTGGCTCGGCAACGATTCCCCGAGCCAGAAGATTCGGGAGTCCGGACTCTGGAACGTCACCCACGTCGACGAGTCCTCCGACCCGACCTTTCTCGACCGGTTGACCGAGGCTGTCGAGTCACCACATCCCCTCTTATCATCTCTTTATCCTCTCCCCGCGGAGAGTGAATTTAGGTGTTACGGAGAATCGAGGAGAAAGCCTCGCGCTTTAGCGCGGGGATGAATCCGACACTGCTCTTCACAGTCCACCGTTCGATGTCCCGGCTGGATATTCCACGCTGAGCCAATACACAGCTTCAAGTAATTTCAACTACATAGATTACGTATGGCGAAACAGGTCGTCACGCGCACCTATTCTGCTTCCATTCGGAATCAGTCGCGGGTGTCAGACGACCTTGATTCGCTCGGGTTTGCAGCCTCAAAACTCTGGAACGTCGGACGGTGGACATGCAGCCGAATCTGGGATGAAATCGGTCACATCCCGAACCACAACGAACTCACCACGTACCTCAAAAATCACGAACGCTATGATGACCTCCATTCTCAGTCAAGTCAGCGAGTCCTTCAAGAACTCGCTGAAGCGTTCAACGGCTGGTACGGCAAACGACAAAACGGAGAGACGAAAGCGAACCCGCCCGGCTACCGCAAACACGGCGACAAACACCCGCGCTCAACAGAAAAAGAAGAGAGTA
>NZ_BBJP01000033.1 GCF_000739595.1 Halorubrum halophilum
CACTCTACCTACCCCTCAAACCACTTCCCCAACTCCGTTGTCAATAAGCACGACCAGGGCGCGATCTGGGGCGGCCACCCGATCCTCGCACTGGACGTGTGGGAACACTCCTACTACCACGACTACGGCCCGGCCCGCGGCGAGTTCGTCGACAACTTCTTCGAGGTCGTCGACTGGGACGAACCGTCGAGCCGCTACGAGCAGGCCGTCGAGCTCTTCGAGTAACGAACGTCATTCGATCGGCCCCGATTCGGCCGATCGGTCCTGAGGTATTCTACCCTGCCCGCCGGGCCGTTCGGCCCGCCCGACGGGCGCTTTCGTTCCGTGAGCGACCGGTCTATCGGCTCACGGCCGCCGACTCACTCCACTAGCGTCGTCTCCACCACGTTCACCGACTCGTCGACGAGCACCCGTAGCTCGTCGCCGCCGCAGGGGAGCGAGAGGCGAACCCGGAGGGGGCCCTCGGAGACGACCGTCGTCCGCTCGTCGCTCACGCACCAGTCGAACGTCCAGAACGGCTCCGTGTTCAGGTCGACGCCGCGCTCGGAGAAGAACAGCAGCGTCTCGGCGTGGTCCAGCAGGGTCACGCCTACCGTCGATCGCAGTCGGTAGTTACACCGCCCGCAGACGTGTTCGACGGCGACGTCGAGGTCCTCCTCGTCGGGGTCGCGGACGAGCGTCGTCTCGACCGCGCCGGTGCACTCGGGGCAGACCCCGTCCGCGGCCAGACAGTAGTGGTGGCGGACGTAGTGGTGGAACGCCTGCAAGAGCTCGTCGGTCGTGCGGTCGTCGAGCCCGCCGGAGGGGAACGGGTAGCTCACCTGAATCGTGCCGCAGTCGGCACAGCCCACGGTGAGCGTGTCGTCGACGTACCAGCCGTGGAGGTCGCCGTCGCAGTCGTAACACGACCCGTCGACCGGGAAGAACCCGACCTGCGCCCGGTCGGTGAGGGTCCCGGTGAAGATGGCGCTGACGACCTTGCGACCGGGGTACCGGAACTCGTAGCCGTCGTCGCTCCGCTTGACGAAGTGGCCGGTGAGCTGCCGGAGGTGGTAGTTGAAGTTGGCGCTGTCGTCGATATCGACCCGCTCGAAGAGGTCGGTGAAGCTCACCGGCTCCTCGTCGGCGCCGAGTTCGAGGAGGGCGCGGAGGATGTCGACGCGCGTGTCGTTGCCGAGTGTGGCGAACACCTCCGCGGGGAGCACTCGAGACTCCGTGCGGAGGGCGGCCGTCAGGTCGCCGTCGGCGTCGACCTCCGCGGCCGCGTCGGCCTCCGCGGCCGGATCCGTTTCGGTCGCCGCGTCGGCCTCCGTGCCCGCGTCCGCGCCGGCGGTCCGATCGAACTGACTCACACCGGATCCACGCGGCACGATCGGATAAAACCCATCGAACGGGACGAGTCTGCCGGACCGCCCCGATCGAGAGCCGAACCGGGCGGCAGGCTTTTCGACCGGACGCCCCTACGGCGATCCCATGTCGGGCGCCACTGCGATCGTCTACCGCTCCGAGGTTCCGGAGGGAGGTTCGTACCGCTTCACCGCCGAGGACGCCTTCGGGAACGAGACGGAGGTCATCCTCGTCCCGTGCGAGGAGGACCCCGGCGTTAGGGCGTGGGTTAACAACTGCACGCACGAGGACCAGCGCCTCGACGCGGGCCGCGGCGCGGCGATCCGCGACGGCGAGATCATCTGCCCGCGACACGGGTCGATGTTCGACGCCTGCTCCGGCGAGTGCGACAACGGGGAGGCGTCGGGGACCACGCTCCCTGGAGTCGATATCGCGGTCGAGGACGACGCCGTTCTCCTCACCGACGAGCACTACGACTACCTGCACGACGGCGGCGTGAACGACGGCGACGACGGGCCGGGATCGACCTCGCATCTCTCGTTTTAAACTACCGCGGCCGGCCACACGGCCGGACCACCGGCGCGTCGATCACCGACCCCGGCGCTGTGCCGCCGCGGTCGACGATCCACGCGATCGCCTCTGCGCCGAGCGCGACCGGCCCGTCGAGGTCAGCGAGCCTGACCGCTGCCAGCGACGCCGCGAGAGGCGGGCCGTCGTACGCCCCGGGCTCAGTGCCGGCGTCGTCGGGATCGGTGCCCGGAACGACCGCCAACGCGTCGCGGAACGCCGGGTATTCTTCCCGGGCGAGTTCTCGCCGAGCGTCTCGGCGTCGGTTCCGCAGCCGATCCCGGAGTTCGAGGCGTCGCTCGCGGGCGTCGCGGGCGTCGGCGGCTCGCTCGCGGGCGCGCTGTAGCGCCTGCTCGGCGGCGATCCGATCGCTCTGTGCGGCCGACAGCTCCGCGGCCGCCGACTCCAGGTCGCCGAGGGCGTCGTCGGTCTCCGCCTCGATCTCTCGCCGCGCTTGCACGCCCCCCCGGAGGGCCGCGACGCGCTCCTTCAGTCGCTCCTCCTCGCCGCTCGCGTTCGCGACTCGCCGACGAGCCGCGTCGAGGTCGATCGGCTCGACCTCGATCGCCATGATCGCGTCGCGAATCTCGAGCAACTCGTCATCGACCGACGACGACAGCCCGCGCGTCCGAGCCGCCGCCGCGAGCTCGCGCCGGAGGCTCGCTCCCGTCGGCACGCGACCGATCACGGCGGCCGGCTCGGGAGCGGCGTCGAACTCCTCATTCTTAGATACCTCGTCGACGGACTCCCGGTCTCGTCGTCCGTCCGCCCCGCTCACAGTTCGTGGCCCCGCATCGAGTCCGGATCCGGGTGGTCAGTTCCAGCGGCGAACGCGGCGTACGGCGTCGCCTTCGCGTCGCGGTTCGCGTACTCGTTCGCCGCCTCGCGGACCGGCTCGTCGAGCGCGACGAACTCGTTGAACGGCTTCGTGCGCTCGATCTGTACGTCCCCGCCGTGCGACTCGCGCAGCCGGAGCGCCAGGAACGCGGCGTACACCGTCTCGTCGAGCAACGCCGCCCGCCCGAACCGCCGTGCAACCGCCCCTTCGTGGCGGCGACACAGGTTTCGGAGGCCGGTGCGCGCAGCCGCCGAATACGTCACGACCAGCAGCACGAACGCGCCTGATCGGCTCTCGAACTTATCTGTTCCGAACCGATACGCCGATCACACTCGTTCCACGTCGAACTCGGGTACTGAATCGGCTTTTGTACTTGTCATCTCATCCGAACTATCTCCGTCGGACAGCGCGAGTACGCGCTCCCGCGCCGCGGGCGCCGAGGGAGCGACCACGATCGTCCCGTCGATCGGCTCCTCGCCGACCGCGCGGAACACGTCGTCGTCGCCGTCGAACTCGGTGGCGTACGTCCGGAGGACCGCCGCCACGCGCCGCTCGGTGTCGGCGAGGTCGGCGTCGCCGTTTTCGAACGCACGGAGCGCGTCCTCGACGTTCCGTATCGCGGAGATTCGGTCCATCTACGTCGTCCGGAGGTGGCCCTGCTTCGGCTCGTACACTTCGCCCTTCGTGCGGAGCTTCTCGATCTCCCCTTCGGCCTTCCCCGGGTCCATCCCGATCTCGCCGGCGCGGTCGAGCACCTCTTCGACGGGCGCTCCCTCTTGGTACTCCTCCTCGATGTCCGCGATGAGTCCCTTGATGTTCTTGATGCGGTCGCGCTGGCTCTTGGAGGTGCCCGTCTCGACCACGTCGGCGTCGAACTGACCCGTCTCCGGGTCGATGCCGATGTCCTTGAGACACGATTCGACGATGTCGGTGGCGCGGTCGGCGTCCTCGCGCTCGACGGTGTCCGAGAGCCGGAGCCGCGCGCTCGCCTCCGCGAGCCGCACCATCGCCTCCAGCTTCCGAGCGGTGACCGGAACCGGGGCGTCCTCGTCGGCGCCCTTCGAGCGCAGGTCGACGTAGAACTCCTCGATCAGCTCTTTCGCCTCCTCCGTCATCGTCGGGAAACAGGAACGTTTCGCGTGGGCGATGTACTTCCGGAGCAGTTCGGCGTCGATCTCCGGGGCGACCTCCTGGGTCACCTCCGCGACCTGTTCCGGCGTGAACTCCGAACTCGCCAGCTCCTCGCGCTGCGTGTTGATCTCCCCGGCGTAGTTCGTCTTGATGATGTGTTTCGCCAGCCGGGAGTCGTGCTCCGGATCCGGGCTGTCCGTCACCGTGAAGATGAGATCGAACCGCGAGATGAGCGCGGGTTCGAGGTCGATCTGCTCGCCGATCGGCTCGTACTGATCGAACCGGCCGTACTTGGGGTTCGCCGCGCCCAAGAGCGAGCACCGCGCCTTCAGTGTCGCGTTGATCCCCGCCTTCGAGACGGAGATCTTCTGCTGTTCGAGCCCCTCGTGCATCGCGGAGCGGTCAGAGGAGTTGTGGACGACGAGCCCGTTCGCGACGAAGTTGTGCGTCTCCTCGACGGTCAGGTCGTACACCTTCGGCTGCCGTCCGTCCTCGATCCGCGCCAGTATCGACCGCAGTTCCGCCTTCACGGCGTCGACCTCTTCCGCGACGGCCTCGCGCAGATCCCCGAGCCGGTCCGTTTCGACGGCGCCGGACAGCCACCGCGACACGGTCGCCTGAGTCACGTCGAGTCCCGACGCCACGTCTGCCTGACTGACGCCGTAGTCGTCGAGCGCTGTCGACAGTTCGGCCCGCGTCTCGCCGACCGGACCCCGATCGAGAAGCTCGCGAGCGCGCTTTTCGGCCGTCTCCGCCGGTCCCTCGATGACGTCTGCGAGACGCTGTCGGAGCACCTCGCCGCGGTGTTCGGTCGACTCCGGCGGAACGGTTTCGACCGACTCGACGCGGCGCCATTTCACGTCGCCGCGGACGAACTCGCGAAGGTCTCCGAGGTCGGTCTCCGTAACCTCGGTGAGGATCTCTCGGAGTCGCTCAGTTACCGTCCGGCGGACTTCGTCGCCTTCGCCCCAATCGCGGGAGATCTGCTGTTGGGACAACGCGGTTCCGTCCGCGAGTTCGGACTGCGAGACGTGGTATCGGTGTCGCAGTTCCGAGAGCGTCTCCCACATCGGTTCCTCGTCGATCCGAGTCCGGTCCTCAGCGGCCGTCTCCGCTCTGTCCTCGAACGCCGCGAGCACCCGGCGAGCGCGATGGAGCGAGGCGTTCGCAGCCCCGTTCTCGAAGTCGTGGTACGTGCCCGCGTCGAGTCCGCACTCGCTTTGGTGAAGCCGAAGTGACTCGCGATGTCGCGCGAGCACGTCGTCGACCTCCGGGATCACGTCGAGAATCGTCCGGTCGCCGTCGGCGGAATCCACTACACGGTCGAGCGCCGCCGCCTTTCGCGCGGCCGTGAACCCGACGTGCCGCTGGAACGCCGCAAGCGAGTCGGCGTCGGTCACTGTGAGGTAGTACACGTCGCGGCCGCCGTCTCGTTCGCGGTGCTGGAGCTGGCTCGACACGCCGAACCCTAAGAGGAGAGTTCGCGTGCCTCGAAGCAGGTCCCGGCTCGCCGAGGCTATCCGAACGTTGCCAGCCGACTCGTCGACGTGCCCCTCGCTGTCGGCCAGCGCGCGGACGAACGCGGCCTTCGCCGCCCGGCTCCCCGTCGAAACCGCGGTCGGGAAGCACTTCTCGCCGTACCGCCCGAGGTTCATCCCCGCGTCGAGGACGGCGTCCGCGTGCTCCTTCCCTGTGACTTGAACCGTCTCGACGCCGCCGTCGCGCTTCTCGCTCGGCGGACGGGTCGGCTCCGCGTCGAACGCCTCGCGCGCCGCGCGCTCGAAGTCGGACAGCAGTTCGTCGCCGGTGTTCGTGAACCGAACGCCGTAGACGCCCTCGTCGCGGTCGTAGTAGACATTCCCGTCGCCGGAGAGGTACCCGAGAACGCTCGCGGTCGCGGAGTCGACTCCCTCGTCGCCGACGGGGGCAGCGTCCGACCGACCTCCACCGTTCGCGACCGCCGCGCCGCCGTCAGCCGCCTTCGTCGGGATCTCTCGGGGCACGTACACCCAGTCGCCGTCGTCGAGCGCGGCCGCCTCGCGCTCGACGCGCTCCCCGTCGTCGAGGACGAAGAACGGGTGATCGGCCGTCGCACTCAGCGACTCTCCGGTCTCCATCGTCACCCGGGTCAGCTCCGATGGCGCGTCGTACTCGTGGACCGCGGAGACGGGACGCTCGACTAGACGCCCGTCCTCGTCCATCGTCCAGACGTCGAGGTCGACATCGCGGATATGGCGGCCGTTCGAGAGCTCCTCTATCTCGCCGTCCGCGGCGGCCTCCCGCGCCAACTCGTCGATGCGCTCGACGCGCCCGTCCGCGAGCGAGACCAGCGTGTCGCCGGTGACGCAGTCCATCTTGTCCAGCTCGTCGACCGCGGCGATCCCCTTGTCGGCGAGGACGAGCGCGCCGGCCTCGAGCGACCACTGCTGGCCGTCGCCGAAGTCGTCGCGTACCGCCGCTGCGGTGTTGTGTGTCACGACTCCGTTTCCAAGGAAGTTGTGCGTGTCCGGAACCGTGAGATCGAACACCTCTTTCTCGCCGGTGTTCTCGGCGTCGACCACCTCGTCCCAGACGAGATCAGCACTGACAACTTCCTCAACCAGGGGGCCGACATCGCCGAGATTGAGATCGTCGATCATCGAGAGGGTCCGTTCACGACTCGGATCGTCGCCGCGGTTCAGATTCTGCCAGTATCTACCTGCGCCCCCATCGGTACGAGCGAGGGTGTTTCCGATAGGAAGGAGTTCGCCGCGCCGAGGCCCGTCGCGGACAATCCCGTCCAACGCGGTGGACTTAGTCGTCGAGCTGAATCCGACCCGGTCGGCGAACTCGTCGAGTTCCTTCCCGTATATCGCGAGATGCGTTTGGATCGACGTCGACTCGATCTCGTGGCCGTCGGCCCGTTCGTATGTCCCGCGCCAATCACGCTCGCGCGTCCGAGACCGGACGCCGTACGTTTCCAGCATCAGCTGGACCTGTTCGGCGAGTTCGCTACAGACGGTCGAAAACTGAACGCTGGATCCTCCGTTATCGCGCCCACACACGGAGCCGTCAGCATCGAACAGACCCCGTAGGAAGGCGTCGGCGTGTTCGGCGGTTGTGAGGTTCGGATCGAGGGTGATATCGTCTTTCGGCGACTCGACGCCGACGTTGCTGAAGAAACGGGCAACCGTCGCACTGTGAAGTCGAACACAGGGGACACGATCCTCCTGATACTCGATATCGACGGACTTGCCGAACTTCGTCTCGATGATGTCTGCGGCACGTTCCAGCAGCTCCTCGTCGGAGTTCGAGATGCGGACCTGTCCGCGATTTCCGCCTCGTCGGGAACCCATCACGTCACCGTCGCCGAAGACGAGGCCGATCAAGTACATCAGATCCGCGTCAAACTCATCGGGTATCGTAATTCCGCCGCCATGGCGGAGCATCACACGATCGATGACGATGTCATCGAGATCCGCTCCGATCGCCGTGAGAACCGTATCTAATTTACTAAGTGGAATATGCCGGTTCGAGAGCGTGTCGTACACGAAGTCTTCCGAGAGGCCGAGTTCGGCTGCAGCATCGCGGAGCGTTCCGAACTCTTCGGCGAGTCCGGAGCGGAGGTACTCGACCGATCCGTCGGTCGGCTTGATCTTCTCCTCCGTGAATTCGACGTACTCACGGACTGGTGGGGACGAGCGATCGATGTCGGTGTACTTCGGTACTCCGACGTGGTCGCCAGCGTCGACGTCCGAGATCGACTTCCACTCGATCCCGTTCTCACCGCAGACGAGGACGGGCGTGTTGACAGATGCTTCAAGATCCTTTCCGTGCGCGGTCTCGATCCGCCGACACGGCTTCTCCGGCATCCGCCAGACGTGGGAGCTCTCGGTGAGGTCGATCCTCCCAGACGCTCGATCGAAGGTGTAGAGATCGTGTTTCGCGTCAGCACTCGTCTCGGAATCGACCGGTTCCGGATGGTACTCTGTCGCGATCTCACGGATCGGAACGAACCCGTTCGAAGTGTGTATCTTCGTGTCTCCGGTGACACACAGACCCGCTGCAGATGACCCTTTACCGGACGTATAAACTGATCTAGGTGCAATATTCTCTACATAACTGATCATTTGACTTTTTCCAGTACCCGGATCCCCGATCAGGAGCATATGCAGGTCTCCCCGAATCCGCGATCCGTCGGGGAGGTGCTTCGTGACGCCGGAGAAGAGCTGGAGGATCATCGCGAGCTTCTCCTCCTCGTAGCCGTAGATCGCGGGCGCGATGGAGTCGACCATCGCGTCGTAGATGTCGTCGCGGTTGGAGAGCTCGATGATCTCGCGTTTGTCCGCCTCGGTGATGTCCATGTCCTCGAACTCCTCGTCCTCGATGGCGATGGAGACGCCGTCCATGTACAGGTCGAAAATGGCGGACTTCTCGTTGCCCTGCTCGACCTGCTCGATGTGGAGGACTCCGACGCAGGTGACGTGGTCGCCGGGGCTCACCTTCCCGGTGATGTCGTCGACAATGTCGACGTCGATATTCTGGGGCGTCTCGCCGCCGCGGAGCCCCTCGGGTGACTCCTGGATGCGGAGCTTCTGGGAGTCGATGAACTCCGACTGGTCGAAGTTGACGCGGAAGGGGCCCTGTCGCTCGCAGCCCTGACACTCGTGGGGCTCCTGAAAGCCGCCGTCGCTCTGGGGGATGTACGTCATCGTGCCGCAGCGCTGGCACTCGAAGGCGGCCTCGGTCACCTTCGGGCGCACGTCGGTCGCCTTGCGGACGATGCCCTTGATCGAGACAAGCTTGCCGATGTGATCGTCGTGGACGCGGATTCCCCGGATGTCGATGCTCTCGGGGAGGTTCTCGATCCGGACGTGCGCGCGCCCGAGACTGACGTCCGCGGGGAGGTCGTAGAGCCGCAGCGCCTCCTCGGCGTACTCGCGCATCTGCTCCGGCTTCGTACGGAAGTCCTCGGCGAGGTCACGGTCGAACTGGTAGAGGTCGTCGTACTCGACGTACAGCGAGCGCTGTTCGTTGGGGTATCGCTGCGCAAGCTGTCCGATCTCCTCACGGTAGTAGTTACGGTAGAACTGAATGAACCGCTCCGTGAGGTCCTGATTCCCGGCCTGAGCCATTACGAAACCACTTCGTCGCCACCACGTATGAACCTCATGCTCGGAGCGGAGGTGATCGACTTCGGGCGACTCGGTGCCGCGTCAGGCCTTCCCCACGTACGTCGCGTCCGCGGACGTGCGTCCCTCGTTAAACGAGAGGACCTTCGCGCGGATCACGTCGCCTTTCCCCACGTCGCCGGGGATGTCCTCGGTGAAGAGGACGAACCCCTCGACCTTGCCGACGGCGACTTCCTCGCCCGAGTGGTGGTCGGTGAGCTCGGTGACGCCGAACTCGTACGTCTCTCCGAGAGCGACCGGCGGGTCGCGCTCCTGGGCGGCGTCGTGGGCGCGCTTCGACTCACGCGCGTCCGACGAGGGGGCGCGCAGGCGACGGACGACGACCAGCAGGACGAGCAGGACGATCACGGCGGCGGCACCGATGACGACCGGCGACGACGGTAACATACCGGGCGGTCGACCCGCGGTCACGTAAACGTCCGGGGTTGGCGGCGCGGTTCGGGGCCACCGGCGCCGTTCCGGGCCGCCCGCACCGACTGCGAGCGCGCCGGCCGCATGAGAAACGCCTTTGCTCTCGAAGCCCCCGGTTCGACGTGATGCGAACGTCTCTCGGTCGCCGTCGAGTCACCCACGGGCGTGGTCCGCCGTGAAGGTCGCGGACGCGGTGCCGGAGTTCGCCGACGCCTTCGGGTTCGAGGAGTTCAACCGGATGCAACGCGAGGCGCTCCCGGGGATCATGGAGACTGACCACAACGTGGTCGCGTCGGCGCCGACGGCCTCCGGGAAGACGGCGCTGGCCGAGCTCGCGATCTGTAAGACCCTCTCGGAGGGCGGCACCGCCCTCTTCGTCGCGCCGCTCCGCGCGCTCACCAACGAGAAGGAGAGCGAGTGGGAGCGGTTCGAGGAGCTCGGCTACTCTGTGTACGTTGTCTCCGGCGAGCGCGACCTGAACCCCCGCCGCGCCGAGCGCGCGGACGTGCTCGTGACGACCCCCGAGAAGGCCGACAGCGCGACGCGCAAGCACGACTCCGGGCGCTACTCCTTCATCACCGACGTGGACTGCGTCGTCATCGACGAGGTCCACCTCCTTGACTCGGAGAAGCGCGGCGCGGTGCTCGAAGTCACCGTCTCGCGGCTCCGCCGCCTGCAGGACCCCCGCGTCGTCGCGCTCTCGGCGACGATGCCGAACATCGCGGACGTCGCCGAGTGGCTCGACGCGCCCGCGGAGACGACCTACGCGTTCGGCGAGGAGTACCGCCCCGTCGATCTGGAAACGGGCGTGAAGACGTACTCGCACGGCTCGAACGCCTTCGCCGACAAGTACCGGCGGCTCTACCGCGCGCTCGACCTGGCCGAGCCCCACGTGCGCGAGGACGGGCAGGCGCTCGTGTTCGTCTCCTCGCGGCAGGACACGGTGCAGGCCGCGAAGAAGGCGCGCGACGAGATCACCGACCGCGACATTCCAATCGACTCGCGAGACGACTACGACTTCCACAACGAGGCGAAGGAGCTCACCAACGACACCCTCCGCCAGTCGGTCACCGACGGCGTCGGCTTCCACCACGCGGGGCTCGGGAAGGAGGACCGCGACCGCGTCGAGGAGTGGTTCAAGCAGGGGAAGATCAAGTTCCTCTTCTCGACCTCCACGCTCGCGTGGGGAGTGAACCTCCCGGCGCGGTGCGTCGTCATCCGCGACACGAAGTACCACGACCCGCTGGAGGGCGAGACCGACATCTCGCCGCTCGACGTGCTCCAGATGCTCGGGCGCGCGGGCCGCCCCGGCTACGACGACGTGGGGTACGGCTGGGTGGTCTGCGACCGCGCGGACGCCGACAAGTACCGCGAACTGCTGAAGGAGGGCAAGGAGATCGAGTCCCGGCTCGCCGCAGAACTCGAGTCCCACCTCAACGCCGAGATCGCGATGGGGACGATCCGCGGGCTCGAAGACGTGATGGAGTGGCTGGAGACCACCTTCTACTACGTCCGCGCCGAGTCGAAGCCGGACGAGTACGAGTTCGCCACCCTCCGCGACCGCGTCCGCGACACCCTCAAATCGCTCGTCGACGACGGGTTCGTCGCTGCCGACGACGACCTCGCGATCGAGCCGACCGGGCTCGGGCGGCTCGCTTCGAAGTACTACCTCCGTTTAGACACGGCCCGCCGTTTCCGGCGGCTCGCCGACCGGGAGACGCTGACGGTCGACTCGGTGTTAGAGACTGTCGCGTCGGCCGGCGAGTTCGACTCGGTCTCGGCGCGCTCGGCCGAGTCGGACGCGATCGACCGGATCCTCGACGGCCGCGACACCGACCTGGAGGACGGCCACCGGAAGGTGTTCGCCATCCTGCTCGCCGGGATGACCGACTCGATCCCCTCGGACCTGCGCTCGGACGCGTGGGTGATCCGACAGAACGCGCTCCGCCTGCTCGCCGCGCTCTCGGAGTTCCTCGACCGGTTCGCCGGCCCCCGCGCCGCCAACCTCGCGTGCCGGGTCGAGGCGCGCGTCGAGCATGGCGTCTCCCGCGAGGCTGTCGCGCTCACCGCGATCGACGGGGTCGGTTCCGGCCGCGCCGAGCGGCTCGCGGACGCCGGACTCACCTCCCCCGCCGCCGTCGTCGACGCCGGCGCGAGCGAACTCGAAAACGCCGGCATGAGCGGCTCCGTCGCCGAGCGCATCGTCGACGCCGCGCGGGACTGTCCCCGGATCGACGTGGATTGGGGCGACTTCCCCGACGCGATCGCGGTCGGCGAGAACGAGATGTGCGAGGTCGCTGTGACCGCCGTCTCCGGGAGCGCCCGCGCGGGAATCCGGGTCACCGTCAACGACGTGGAGATGACCACGACGACGACGTACCTCGACGGGGAGACGACGGTCCCGGTCGGTGTGTTCGGGCCGCCGGACGCCGACGAGCTGGAGTTCGTCGTCGAGGTCGTCTTCCCGGACCTCCCGCTGATGCCGGTCCGGGCCACGCGGACGGTTCGGGTGGAGTAGAGGCGTCGGCTTCGTTGAACTCCGGCGGATGATACCTCTTGGCCCGGCCGCGCTCGACACGAAACACGCAACTCCGCCGGAGTGGTTCCGCCTCCCGACGACCGGGATCGATCGTCAGAACGAGACCGTAGAGTCGTCCTCTCCGGCTTCGAACGACGTGCTGCCTCGGTCGTCGTAGTATTTGCGTCCGATGAACGTCTCGTCGAGGTTGCCGACGATCGCGGCGTAAAGCGCGTCCGAAGTCGGGTAACTCTCTTCGCCGACCGAGTCCAAGATCTCCTGAACGGTCACCGAGCCCCCGGACGGGGACGTTACTTCGACGGCACCGATCTGTTCGACGACCGCTGTGTGTGTCGCTGGGAAGTCGAGCGACTGATCGGCGATCTGCTTCGTATCTGTGTATTCCATATCAAGTAACTGTGAACCGACGTTTCGGTTTCCGCGTTCCTCTAGGCGACGAACACGAATCAACCCCGTCAGTTTTCACGTAAGACTGAATTTTGATTAAGTGAGTTACACACTTGCGACAGCCTCGCCAGACACGGTTTCCGACACCCGCTTCCATTCCGGATAAACCCTCGCTCCGACCGCTTAACACCGATACCGCGGCCACCCGTCGTATGCCCGAACGACTCCGCGTGTTCGCAGGCGACTGCCGAGTGACCGAACGCGGCGACCGCTCCCGTATCCACCGCGGGCGCGTCGTCGTCCTGATCAAGCCCGACGACACCACGCTCGTCCACGACGCCGACGGCTACCAGCCGGTCGCGTGGCTCACCCGTCCCGACTCGGTCGTCGTCGAGGGCGACGGCGACGGGTTCTCGATCACCGCCCGCGACGGCACCCGCCGGCTCCGGATCGTCGCCGAGGAGGCGACCGCGAGCCGCGCGCTGCCGGTCACCGAGGCCGGCCTCCCGGTCGGCACCTGCCCGGAGGACGGCGGGGTGCTTGTGCGCTCGCGCGGCGACGTGGCCTGTCTCGATTGCGAGGAGCGGTGGGGGCTCCCCGCGGGCGCGAGCGTCACCGACGGGGTCTGCGAGGACTGCGGACTCCCGAAGATCCGAGTCGAGCGTGGCGAGCCGTTCCACCTCTGTCTCGACCCCGCGTGCGACCCGATGGAGGCGGCCGTCAGCGACCGGTTCGACCGCGTCTGGGAGTGCCCGGAGTGTGACGGCGACCTCACCGTCGAGTTCGCGCCGGGGCGCGTCTACCTCGCCTGCGAGAACCGTCCGGACTGTGAGACCACCTTCTCCATCCCCTCCGGCGTCGTCGTCGACGAGTGCGACTGCGGGCTCCCGGTGTTCGAGACGGCCGCCGGCCACGGCTGTCTGGACGGGAGCTGTGAGTACGAGGGGCACACGGAGAGCGAGTAGCGATCGCGAGGGGAAGCGACGGGAAAACCGACCGAACCGAAGCAGCCTACTCCGCGAGCTGCTCGCGGCCCGGCGCGATCAGCCGGTCGAGGTATTCCGCGAGCGCGCCCTTCGCGTCGGCGGGGTGGAGCTCGCTGGACTCCAGGTCGGCCTCTAGCGCGTCGTACGTCTCGTACTCGAGATCGCCGCCGTACTCCTCGGGTCGCTCGACGACAACGGCGTCGAACCGCGGGAACACGTGGTACTCGAACACCTGCAGGACGGGGTTCTCCCGCGCCTCGCCGTCGTCGGTCGGCTCGGGGTCGGCCGTCGGCGGGCAGTACGCGTCGTTCACCTTGGACTCGATGTCGTCGCGGGAGTCCTCCATCGAGATGGTGACGCCTTCGCTTGAGGACATCTTCCCGCGGCCGGTACCCAGATCGGCGATGAGCGGGGTGTGGAGGCTCGTCGGCGGCTCGCGGTCGATACTCGGGAGCACGTCGCGCGCGAGCATGTGGACCTTGCGCTGCTCCATCCCGCCGACCGCCAGGTCGACGCCGAGGTACGGGATGTCGAGCGCCTGCATCAGGGGGTACACCGCCTGTGACACCTTCACCGAGTCGCCGGAGGTGATCTCGGCCATCGCGCGCTCGGCCCGCGCGAGCGTCGTCTCCAGTTCCAGCGAGTGGAGGTCAAGGGTGTAGTCGTCGTCGAGCTGGAAGTCGGAGCCGAGCACGAACTGGGTGTTCGACTCGTCGAGCCCGTACGCGATGAACTGGTCGCGCATGCGCTCGGCGGTGTGGCGGATGTCCTCGAACGACCCCTTGTCGTTGAGGTAGGCGTGCACGTCGGCCAGCAGGACCGTCACCTCGAACCCGGCCTCCTGGAGGTCGATCAGCTTGTTCGCGGTGAGCATGTGCCCGATGTGGAGGACCCCCGAGGGCTCGTAGCCGACGTACGCCCGCTTCCCGTCGGGGTCGTCGGCCAGCGCCTCGATCTCCTCCTCGGTGACCACCTCGGCCGCGTTCCGGGTGATCCGCTCGTAAGCGTCCATACGAACGACTGTGCGGTTGTCGGTCATATGACTTCTGGATGCGTGCGGACGCGTGGCGAACAGGTGGCGAGAGAGCGCGCCTGCCGAGCGATCCGGACCTACTCCTCGGTCTCCGGCAGCGTCCGTCCCGCCCGATGCTCCGAGATGATCCGGTCGAGGTGCTCCTGCTTCTCGTCTTTCCGCCGCCGTTCGGCCCGACGCTCCCAGTCGTCGAGGGCCGCGGCCACGGCCTCCTCGCTCGCGACCGCCAGCTCGTCGACCTCGCGGACCGGGACCGCGTCGGCCGGGACGACGGGCACGTCGTGGTCGAACAGCACCTGATCGGCCACGTCGGAGAGGTTCCCGTCGCGGATCACGGCGCGCGGATCGGTCTCCGCCAGCCGCTCGGCGGTCCGGCGGCCCGCGCCGGAGGCGTCCCGGAGGTAGACCACGTCGCCGGCGACGAGGCCGTACTCCTCGTCGGCGGCCTCGATCGCGTCGAGCGTGAACTGCTCGACGATCTTCACGCTGGCGAGTCCCTGGTCCGCGGCCACGTCGTCGAAGTTCGAGTGGTCGAGCCGCCACAGCTCCTTCAGCGTCTCCACCTTCTTCTCCAGCTCCGCGACCCGTTCTTGGGCCTCGTCGCGCTCGCGCTCCAGCCGGTCCGTCTCGCGTTCGAGCCGCGAGACGGCGCGCCGGCTGCGCGCCTCGATCCGCTCCTCGCGTTTCGCCTCCTCCAGTTCGCCCTCTAGCTCCGAAATCTTCTCGTCGCGCTCGGCGAGGTCCCCTTCGAGCGACTCCGCGTGCGACTCCAGCCGGTCGACGCGCTCGCGGAGCCGCCGGATCGTCTCCTCCTCCTCGGTGCGCTCGGGCTCGGTGGGGTCCGCCTCGTCGGCGTCTCCGTCGCCGCTCCCGCCGCCACCCCCGTTCCCGTCGTCCTCGCTCAGCTCAGCGATGACGGACTCCACGGTGGCGCCGCCGGCGACGACGCCCGCGATCACCGCCTCGCGGTCGAGCCGGGGCGGGGTCTTCGCCGCGATGCGCTCGAACTGGTCCTCGTGGTCGTCGTAGGCGTACAGCGCGGCCGCCAGCGCGTCGCGCTCGTGGTCGTTCTGGTAGTTGGTCTCGCGCGTCCGGTGGAGTTTCTCGTCGACGGGGAGGTCGGTCGTGGGGCGCCATCCGGCGGCGTCGAACGAGCGCCGGAACTTCTCGACGGTCTCCGGCATCGGCTCCACGTCGGCGGCGACGATGATCGGCCGGCCCTGCTCGATGATCCACTCGGTCACGTCGGCGGTGTCGGCGGTCCGCGAGGAGTAGAGCGCGTGGACGGTGCCGTCGAGCCCGACGACGGCCGCCGCGGTCGTCGTCCCCGGATCGATCCCGACGATCACCCGGTCGCGCCGCTGCACGAGCGGCTCGTACTCGATTCCGTCGCGGCGCTCGCGCTCGACCTCAACGCGCACGTCGCCGGCCCGCGAGTTCGACACGGGGATGTCCTCGGGGCGCGCCTCGACCGTGAACGTCGCGTTCGCGTAGCCGCCGTACTTCTCGGTCACGTCGCGCTCGAAGTCGAGGTTCGCCTCCTTCAGCTTCGACTGGACCTGTCGCGTCCGCTTCCGGACGTTCCCGTGTATGCGCCGGGTGTAGCGGTCCTGACTCCATCCGCCCTTTCCGGTCGAGCGCCCGCGGGACACCTTCACTCGCGTCTCGTCGGTGAAGGCGGTCACCTCGTGGCCGACGTTGGCGGCCGCGAGCCGGGCCGACGCCTCCGCCTCCTTCATCGGCTCCTTGCCGTACGGGATCCCGTGGCGAGAGGCGACCCGCGAGAGCGGCTCCGGGCGCTCCGCGCCGGTCACCTGCACCAGTCGGGTGCCGTCGGGGAGCGACCGGAGGAAGCCGACGAGTTCGTTCTTGTCCGCCGCCAGCTCGTAGGCGTTGTCGGTGGCGACATAGAGGGGTTCACGGTCGTCGATCAGCCGGCAGAGCTTCCGGAACGACACCACGTCGCGGGTTACCCGCGCCATCGGGCCGTCCGCGTCCGGCGCGTCCGGGTCGTCCTCGTCGACGGGGTCCAAGATCACGAGGGCGTAGGAGGGGTCGTCGCCGCGAACGTCGCCGCTGTGCACGTCGACGCCGAACACCGGCCGGTCGCGGGCGCGGATGGTCCGGGTTGTCACGTATTCACGTAGGCCGCTGGCGCGTATATACCCCACGCCGGGGGTGACGGTTTCGACACGGGATTCGACTCGGTAGCTCCGTGGGGATCCGACTTTTGACCGATTGCGAGAGTGGGTGTTGCAGATCGATGGCGACGAGACGGTATTTAAAAAGACGTGAGCGACGGCGACGAACGGTTATAAATGAACGAGGCGGTGGCGCGCCCCGGTGAGCGGCCCTTCGGGCCGCGAACCGCCGGTGAGAGGGAGTCAGTCGCCCGGAGCAACGCGGAGGGCGACTGACGAGGCTGGGGAGGCGTGAGGCTGTGCGGTTGCGGTGCGGCTGGGGCTTTGGAGGTCTTCACCGTGCTGTCTGAGACTTATAAACAGCCGATAGCAACGCCACTCGATCGCTTATAAACAACCGTTTCACAAATTCGTTATACCTACTCCCACCATCGCTCGCGGAGATATCCGTACTGACCGCGCCCGGGACAGAGCGCGTCTCCTTCGACAACCCCGGTCAGTACAAGTCGTCGAGCGCTGACTCGACGTGCGAGTGTTCCTCGGCGGGGAACTCGCCGTCCGTCACCGCCTCCTTGTACGCCTCGACCGCGTCGAGCATCTCGCCGCGCACGTCGCCGAACTGCCGGGAGAACGGGGGCGACCACTCGCCGAGCCCCACCGCGTCGTTGATCACGAGCACCTGTCCGTCGCAGTCCGGGCCGGCGCCGATACCGATCGTCGGGATCTCCAGCGCCTCCGTCACCGCCCCCGCGAGGTTCGCCGGGACGTGCTCCAACACGAGCGCGAACGCGCCGGCCTCGGCGTGCGCCCCCGCGAGGTCGATTATCTCCTCGGCGGCGTCCTGATCGGTCCCCTGCCGGGTGTAGCCGCCGAGCCGGTTGACGTGCTGGGGCGTCAGGCCGAGGTGCGCCATCACCGGAATCCCGATGTCGGTCATCCGCTGCGTCATTTCGACGGTGTGGGGGCCGCTCTCGATCTTCACCGCGTCGGCGTTCGCCTCCTTCAGGAGCCGGCCGGCGTTGCGTACCGACTCCGCCTCGTCGACGCCGAAGGAGAGGAAGGGCATGTCGGCGACGACGAGCGCGTCCTCGGTCGCGCGGGCGACCGCCGCGGTCCGACTCTCGACCTCCGCCATCGTCACGGGGAGCGTCGAGTCGTAGCCGAGGGCAGCGTTGCCCATGCTGTCGCCGACGAGGATCACGTCGATCCCGGCCTCGTCGAGGATCGCCGCCGTCGGAGCGTCGTAGGCGGTCAGCATCGTGATCGGCTCGTCTCCCTCCCGGAGTCCCCGCGCCGTGGTCATACCTCGGACACGGCCGGGCGCCGGGTTAAAGTCGCCGGAATCCGGAGAATCGGGACCGCTCGGACCGCCCCCGCAGATCCCTCGTCCGCGCTCGCGCGGACCGCCACCGATTTGCACGTCCGCCACGGATAACCCGTCGTGCAACCCGTCGAGCGCGCCGAGTACGAGGGGATCGACTACGGCTGGGTGATGCAGACGACGTTCGTCGTCACCATCCTCGTGGGGGCGCCCGTCGTCGCCGCCCTCTCCGCGTTCGTCACCCTCGACTCGTGGGGGGCCCGCGCGGCCTTCGCCGTCCGAGTCGGCGCCCCGATCTGGTTCGTCACCGCCGTCGCCGTCGCGGTCTACGCGCGGCGCACCGACGCGGGGGACGGCGGGATGGTAGAAGCGGGCGACGACGGCCCCGACGGCGACGATACCGACGACTCTGAAGGCGCTGAAAAGCCCGACGAGGGCGACTTCAACGACAGAAACGCCTGAATCGCTACTTGACCGAAGTTACCGCTCGATCAGGTCCGCCGCCCACGCGAACGAGACGCCCGCGCGCTCCGCCGCCACGGCGTCGCGGCGCGAGTCGCCGACGAACAGCGCGCGCGACGGCTCGCCGCCGAGCCGCTCGACCGCCGCGAGCACCGACTCCGGCTCCGGCTTGTGCGTGTCGACCGTGTCGCGCCCGACGATCGCGTCCGGATCGAGCGCGTCGCCGAGCCCGTGGGTCTCCACCGCGACCCGGCAGGCCTCCTCGCAGTTGAGCGAGCAGACGCCCGCGGGGGGGCCGCGGCGACCGCCCTCGCCTCCCTCGACGGCCTCGATCAGTCGTCCTCCAAGCGGGAGCAGCGTCGACTCGCGCGCGCCGGCCCGCTCGTGAGCCGCGATGGCCTCCTCGACCGAGTCCCGGATCCCGTACTCCCCGGCGGCTCCGAGCAGGCCCCACAGGTCGTCGGTCGGGGGTATCACCGCGTGCTCGGTGTACACGTCGAGGACCGACTCCGCGACCGCGCCCCAGTCGACCGCGAGCTCGACGAGGGTGCCGTCCAGATCGTAGACGACGGCGTCGTACGCGGCGAGGTCGATCGGCCTCTCGACGCTCGAAACGGTGCCGGCGGCGCTTTTGGGGGCGTCCCCGTCCGTCTCGACCGCGAGGTCGGCATCGTCGCCCGTCATTGGCCCAACACCCCCCGGGCGATGACCGTCTTCTGGATCTCCGTCGTCCCCTCGTAGATCTCCGTGATCTTCGCGTCGCGGTAGAACCGCTCCACGTCGAACTCGGTCGTGTAGCCGTAGCCGCCGTGGATCTGGACGGCCTCGTTGGTCACCGACATCGCGGTCTCGCTGGCGCGGTACTTCGCCTTCGAGGCCGCGACGCGGTTGTCCTCGCCCGCCTCCGCCTGCCGGCACGCCTCGCGAACGAGTAGGCGGGCAGCCGAGATGTCGGTCGCCATCTCCGCGAACTTGTGGCGGATCGTCTGGATGTCGTCGATCGGCCCGCCGAACTGCTCGCGCTCGGCGGCGTACGCCTTCGCCTCGTCGAAGGCTGCCTGCGCCAGCCCGACCGCCTGCGATGCGATCCCGATCCGGCCGCCGGTGAGCGTCCGGAAGGCGGCCGAGAGCCCCTTCCCCTCCTCGGTGAGCCGTTTTTCGGCCGGAATCCGGCAGTCGTCGAAGGAGATGCCGGTCGTGTCCGAGGCGCGGAGCCCGAGCTTCTCCTCCTTCCTGCCGACCTCGAACCCCGCGGCGTCGGCCGGGACGAGGAACTGGGTGATCGACCGTTCGTCGTCGCCGTCGGTTTTCGCGAAGACGATCGCCACGCCGCCCCGCTTCCCGTTCGTGATCCACTGCTTCTCGCCGTTGAGGACGTACTCGTCGGTCTCCGGGTCGTACTCGGCGGTCGTCGACATCTCCGCCGGGTTCGACCCCGCGTGGGGCTCGGAGAGACAGAACATCCCGACGGGCCGCCCCTCGGAAGCCATCTCCGGGAGCCAGCGCTCTTGTTGGTCCTCGGTGCCGAACTCCGCGATACAGGAGGTCGCGAGGCAGTGGACGGAGAGCGCGGTCGCGACCGCGAGGTGGCCGTACGCGAGTTCCTCGTTGACGATCGCGTAGGTCGTCTCGTCGGCCCCGAAGCCGCCGTACTCCTCGGGGACCGTCAGCCCGGTCAGGCCGAGTTCGGCGAGCCCGTCCCACACCTTCTCCGGGAACGACTCGGCCTCGTCGGCCTCGCCGGCCCCGGGCCGGACCTCCTCGGCCGCGAACTCGCGGACGAGGTCGCGGATCGCCTCCTGTTCGTCGGTGAGCGACGAGCCGACGCGTGCGCCAGTCATACCGTCCGGTTCGATCTCACACTGAAAAAGGTGCGCGATCGGGGGTGGGGGTCCGGCGCCCCATCTCCGCTCCTCGCCGCATTCCCCGCTACTCCCACAGCGGGTACAGCTCGTCTCGGGGCGCCTCGTCGATCCGGTCGCCGTCGAGGAGAACGCGCCCGCCGCCCTCGCCGCCATCGCCCCTGCCGTCCGCCGCCCGCACCTCCCCGATCTCACCGACCGCGATCCCCGCCGCCGCCAGCGCGTCGGTCGCCTTGTCGACGCGCTCCGGGGGAGCCGCCGCCAACAGCGCGCCGGAACCGAACGTCGCCAGCGGGTCGACGCCGAGCGCGGCACAGCACGCCTCCGTTTCGGGTCGAACCGGGACCCTGTCGCGCTCCACGGACAGGACGGCCCCGCTCGCGCTCGCGGTCTCGACGAGGGCGGTCAGCAGGCCACCCTCGGTGGGGTCGTGCATGGCGCTCACGGCGTCGCGAGCGGCGGCCGCATCGGGGACGACGCTCACCTCGTCGAGGAACCCGGCGGCCGCGTCGAGCGTCGCCTCCGGAACCCCCGCCTCGGCGCACTCCTCGCGGAAGTCGGTCGCGAGGATCGCGGTCGCCTCGATGCCGGCGCCCTTCGTGAGCAGGAGCCGGTCGCCCGGCTCGGCCCCGCCGCTCGACACGAACCGGTCCGTGGTGCCGAGCGCGGTCATCGAGCAGAGCGGGCGCTCCAGCGACGGCAGCACCTCGGTGTGGCCGCCGACGATCGCGACGCCCAGATCGCGGGCGGTCTCGTCGACCTGTTCCGTGACGGTCCGTCGGCGGGCCGGGTCGTCGTCGGGGAGGAAGAGCGTGTGCGTGAGCCACCGCGGGTCCGCGCCGCTCGCGGCCACGTCGTTGCAGGCGACGTGGACCGCCAGCTCCCCGACCGCGTCCGCCGCCAGCGACAGCGGGTCGGCGGCGACGACGAGGGTCGACTCCGCGCCCGCCAGGTCGATCGCGGCGGCGTCCTCGCCGTAGGCGGGGCCCACGTCGACCGCGGCGTCGTCGGCGCCGGTCGCCGCGAGCACCTCCGCGAGCGCCTCGGGGCCGAGCTTCCCGGTCATCGGTCGCGGAGCCACGCGACGACGGCCTCCGGGTCGGCGTCGAGCCCGCCGCCCTGCGCGAACGTCGGGCCGCCGCCGCCCCCGCCGCCGAACTCATCGGTGACGGCGGCCACGATCGCGCCCGCGTCGGGGGCGTTGTCGCCGCCGACCGCCCCGTCCGCGACCGCGGCGACTACGAACGGCGCGTCCCCCGTCCCGACCGCCGCGATCGCGTCGGGGGCGCCAGGCGAGACCTCCTCGCCGAGGACGCGCTGGGCCGGCTCGCGCAGGTCGTTCGGGCCCGCGTCGTCGACCGTCCCGACCGCCCACGTCGCGCCGTCGGCGTCGGCCTCGGTCGTCGGGAGCTCCCGCAGACGTGCGGCGAGCAGGTCGGCCGTGGCGGCCTGCAGGTCGGCTTCGAGCCGGTCGGTGCGATCGCGGAGCCGGTCGACCGCGTTCGGGAGGTCGCCGACTCGTGCGTCGAGGGCCGTGGCGGCGTCGAGCGCGGCGGCGTGGACCGCGGCGTCGTGGTCGATCGCGGTCGGCCCCACCGCGAACTCCACGCGGGTGACGCCCTCGCCGGGGTTCGACCGGTCGAGCACGGAGATCGGGCCGAGCTCGCTCGTGTTCCGGACGTGGGTTCCGCCGCAGGCGGCTACGTCCCAGGTCGGCGGGTCCTCGCCGCTGTGTTCGCCGTCGCGCTCCCCGTTGCCTTCTCCGCCGCGCTCGCCGATCGTCACCACGCGGACCGCCTCGCTCCCGCTCATCGCGCCCTCCTCCGTTTTGGTGTTGAACGCGATCCCGTCGAGCGCGCGGGCCTCGTCCTCGGGGAGCGTCTCCCACGACACCGGCAGCGAGTCCCAGACGGCGCGGTTGGCGAGCCGCTCCAGTTCGACGAGGTCCGTGTCGTCGAGGGGCTCCGCGGTCGTCAGATCGACTCTCACCTTCGTCTCGGAGATGTCGAAGCCGGCGTAGCCGAGGTCCTCGCAGGTCCGACGCGCCGCGCCGTAGAGCACGTGCGAGGCGGTGTGCGCGCGGGTGCAGTAGGTTCGGAACGCGTCGTCGACGATCGCCGAGACGGTCTCGCCGGCGTCGGGGAGCGTCTCGGCGTTTTCGTCGAGCAGGTGGACCACGTCGCCGTCGCGCTCGGTCACGTCCGCCACGAGGACCCCGTCGATCGTCCCGCGGTCCGCCGGTTGGCCGCCCGATTCGGCGTAGAAGTACGTCTCGTCGAGGACGACCTCCCGGCCGTCGACCGATTCGACCGTCGCCTCGAACTCCCGAACGTCGGGTTCCGCCGGCGCGCGTGACGCAGTCATTAGCGATGCGTGGTGGCGGTCGGATAAATAGGTGGGCGCCTCGTCGATCGCTTATAAAGACTGTGTGGTGGCGTGCGCCGGTGAGCGCCGCAACGCGGCGCGAACCGCCCGCACGAGGGAGTCGGTGGTCCGGAGCGAAGCGGAGGACCACCGACGAGGCTGGGGAGGCGTGAGGTGCGGTTGCTGTGCGGGGCGGGGTGGGACTCAAAGGGGCAGCCGGCGAGGCGGGCGCAGGCGACACAAGCACCGCAAGGAGCGAACGGAGTGAGCGACTGAGGAGCGCGGCGAGCGTGCGCCCGCCTCGCCGGCTGGGGCTTTGCAGGTGTTCACCGCCGATCTGCCGTCAACCGTTTATAAGCGAGCGGCTGGAGCCATCACACTCACAATCGACACTTAAAAACGCGAAATCACCGCTCGTCGAGCCGCGAACCGACCTCAGCCCTCGAGCTCGAACGCGACCTCGACCTCCGCCTGATACTCTCGATCGGTTCCCTTGAGTTCGACGCCGAACTCCTCGACCTCCGCCCAGTAGACGTTCTCCAGCGTGTCCTCGGCGCGGTCGATCGCGTTGTCGGCGGCGTCGTCGAAGCTCTCCTCGCTCGTCCCGATCAGCGTGACTTTCTTGAACACCATGTCACGCGCTAGTTGGGCGCACAGCGATATAAAAGGGGACGATGGGAACGGGGACCGCCGTCGGAGATGAGGCCCCTGTCAGGGGCTGCCGGGGGCGCCTTCCATCACCGCGAAGTCCTCGCCGTCGGCGTCGATGCCGATCACCGCCCAGTCGTACGGGGGCTTCGCCGAGACGAGTCGGTCTCGCAGGTCGCCCGCCCGATTGCGCCACGTGACGAAACAGCGGAGCCGCGGTGTATCGCCGCCGTCCGCCAGATACGGGTCGAGATCGTCGCTCTCCATGCACAACACGGTCACGAGCACGCGCCGCCATTTCCGCTCCGCGACGAACTCCTGTCCGCCCTCGGAGACGGTGTACCCGAGTTCGCGAAAAACGTCTCTGGCCTCCGTCGTCGGTGGGATGCTCGCAGTGGCCATCTACCTCGACGTTGGCCGGCTTCCGTGATAAACTTTCTCACGATTTCGCGGCGGCAGTTATTCGTGCGCCGCGTCCCACTCGTCCGGCTTCCGGAGGTTGCCGCACTCCGTACACTGGATCCGTCCCATCGTGTCCATCGCGGTGTCGAACGAGTCGCAGTTGCCGCACTGGAACCCCCACTTCGAGGACCCGTCGGCGTCGGCGAACACGACGTAGAAGGGACCGTCGGCGCCCCGCTCGACCTGCGTCCGGTCGGTGTACACCTGCTCGCCGTCAGCCGTCGTCGACGCGTCGAGACTCATACGCGTCCGTATCGGCCGGAACCGTTTAAAAGGATGACTCGATCGCGGGGACCGCAGCCGATCTGCCACGGACCGCCAACAGTTCAGGCTACGTCCGGAACGACTCGCCGCAGCCGCACTCGGAGACGACGTTCGGATTCTCGACCTCGAAGCCGGCCGCCTGCAGGCCATGCTCGTAGTCGAGTTTGCTCCCGCCGATGTAGTTCCGGCTCGCCGGGTCGACGAACACCCGCAGCCCGTGGTGCTCGACGACGAGGTCGTCGTCTTCCGGCTCCGTGTCGAACCGCATTCCGTACGAGAGGCCCGCGCAGCCGCCCTGCTGGACGAACAGCCGAAGCCCGGCCTCTTCCGTGTCGAGGCCCTCACCCTCGAGGAGCGAGAGCGCCTCCGTCGCGGCGTCTGCGGTCACCTCGATCGCCGGGTCGCTTCCCGTGTCGACCGTTTCGGTGCTCATACGAACACGTTCCGTCCGAAACCTAAAAACCCTGCCGGCGCCGGCGGGAGGATCGAGGTGGATCGCGCCGATCGCCGCTGGCTCCCGCCGACCGCCGTTCGCCGGCGCCGGCGAACGGCGGTCGGGAACCGTGGTTCGACCGTCCGATTCGGCGGTGACAGGAAGACCGGCAGCGCTCAGTCATCCGTCGACTCCCCGGTCGCCACCGGCTCGTCGAGTTCGTCCGCGACCCCCCGGTCGGTGAGGTCGCCGCGGCGCCACGTCCCCCGGCGGTACCACGCGTACGCGACCACCGCGCCGACGACGTTCGAGAGCGCGAACGACAGCCAGATGCCGGCCTCGCCGATCCGACCGGCGGCCACCCACGCGATCGGGAACCGGACGACCCCGAGCATCAGCACCGAGATGGCCGCGGCGGTGAGCGTCTTCCCCGCGCCGCGGAAGCTCCCGGTGTACGCGCGCATGATCCCGATGAAGCCGAACGTCAGCGCGACGATCCGGAGGAACTGCGAGCCGACGGCGACCACCCGACCGGCGTCGGCCTGATCGGCGCCGACGAACACGGAGACGATCGGCTCGGGGACGAGGAAGACGACGACGCCGGCGACCGAGAGGACGGCGAACAGCATCTTTGCCGCCAGATTCGCGGCGCGCTCGGCACGGTCGGGCTTTCCCGATCCGACGTTCTGTCCGGTCATCGTCTCGACGCCGCGCGCGACCGCGATCGCGGGCAGGAAGATCACGGAGAACACCCGCGTGCCGATCCCGTAGGCGGCCACGACCGGGTCGGGGAACAGTGCGACGATGAAAAGCAGGAGGTTCATCGAGACCGCCCGCCCGGTCCCCTCGATCGAGGCCGGCAGGCCGATGCGGAGGAGCCGGCCCAGGTAGCTCGCGTCGGGCGTCATATCTCGGAGGTTGATCTGCACTCCGCGCACCCCGCGGAACATGACCGCGAGCCCGACGATCAGCGCCAGCGCCCGGGAGAACACGGTCGCGATCGCCGCGCCCTCGATCCCGAGGGCGGGGAACGGCCCCCACCCGAAGATGAGGAACGGATCGAGCGCGATGTTGAGCACGACGGAGCCGAACATCACGAGCATCGGGGTGATCGTGTCGCCGTACCCGCGCATGAGCGCGATGAACACCGCGAAGCCGAACATGGCCACGAGCCCCAGCGAGATGACCTCCATGTAGCTCGACGCGAGGGGCAACACGTCCGCCGACGCGCCCATCAGGTCCAGGAACTCGCCAACGAAGAGGTAGCCGACGCCGCCCAGCAACACAGAGGCGATCGCCGCGAACGTCACCGTCTGCGAGGCGGCGTACTCGGCCTCTCGCGGCTCGCCCGCGCCGGTGTACTGAGCGACGAGGACGCTCCCGGCGACGGAGATCCCCATCCCGAGCGAGATGAGCAGGAACACGAGCGGGAACGCGAAGCTGATCGCCGCGAGCGCGTCCGTGCTGTACTGCCCCAGCCAGAACGTGTCCGCGAGGTTGTACGCCGTCTGGAAGAGGTTCGTGACGACGATCGGCATCGAGAGGAAGAAGAGCGGCTTCGCGATCCCGCCAGACGTGAGATCGAACTCCTCGGGCCCCTTGAACAGGGAGTCGATGCGGTCGAGGACCCCCATCAGCGGGACCCCTCCGCGAGCCGCCGTGAGCCGACGGTCGGGACGCGACGGCCCGCCGCCCCCCGCTCGCGATCGGTCCGAGACGCCGCCGTCGGGGTCAGCGTGGATCCGTGATTCATCGTGATCGGTACTGTACTTACTGACTAGTTAGTCAAAAGCGTTCGGAAGCCGGTATCTGACTCGATACGCCGCGCTCCATGGTACTATCCGTCGTGTTCCGGTAACCTCGCGGTAAGATCTCTCGGCAACTCGGCGGTATCGGCCGTAATCGTTATTCGATCGTGGCCGGAACCGTCGTGACATGGCCGAACCATCGGGGCGGACCTTCTCGGAGACGGACGAGGAGATCATGCGGGCGACCTACCGCGCGCTCCGCGAGCACGGGTACGCCGACCTCACGATCAAGCGTATCGCGGCGGAGTACGGCAAGTCGACCGCCGCTGTGCACTACCACTACGACACGAAGGAGGAGCTGCTGGCGGCGTTCCTCGACTACATCCTGAACCGGTTCGTCGCCGCCATCCGCGAGGTCGAGACCACCGACCCCGAGCAGCGCCTGACGGTTCTGCTCGACAAGCTGCTCGTCGCGCCGCAGGAGAACCCGGACCTCTCCGTCGCCTTACTGGAGATGCGGAGTCAGGCCCCTTACAACGAGGCGTTCGCCGAGCGGTTCCGGCAGAACGACGAGTACGTTCGCTACCTCGTCAAGGCGGTCATCAATCACGGTATCGACGAGGGCGCCTTCGCGGACGTCGACGCCGACCGCGTCACGCGCTCGCTGATGACGATCGTCGACGGCGCCCGCACCCGGTCGGTGGTGTTCGACGACGTGGGCGAGTACGAGCGCGCGCGGGTGACCGCGGAAGAGTACGTCGACGCGACGCTCCGAGACACAGACGATTAGCGCTCCGACCGCTCGACCTCGGCATTCTCGACCTCGGCGTCCTCGCTCCCGTCGCCTCCGAGGCCGGCCTCCCCGCCGCCCGGCAGATCGGCCGTACACCAGTGACAGAAGTCGAGCTTCTGATCGAGCGGTACGAGCCCCGGCTACTCGAACCGCTTCCGGACGCTCTCGGCGTGCGCCTCCAACCCCTCCGCCTCCGCGAGCGTCGTGATCGTGTCGGAGAGCCCGTCGAGCGCGTCGCGGTCGAGCCGCTGGACCGTCGTCGATCGCAGGAAGGTGTCGACGGAGAGCCCGCCGTACCGTTTCGCGCCGCCGTTCGTCGGCAGCACGTGGTTCGTCCCGGTCGCGTAGTCGCCGGCGGCCACGGGGGAGTACGGCCCGAGGAAGACGGAGCCCGCGTTGGTGATCCGATCCAAGAGGGCCTCGTCGTCGGCGGCGACGATCGAGAGGTGCTCGGCCGCGTACTCCTCGGCGAACAGCACCGCCTCGGGCATCGACCGGGCGTGAAGGACCCCGGAGGCGTCGTTGTCGAGCGCGGCCCGGATCGTCTCCTCACGCTCGCGCTCGGCCGCCTGCTCGTCAACCGCCTCCGCGACCGCCTCGGCGAGGGCGGCGTCGCTCGTGACCGCCACGACGGAGGCGTTCGGGTCGTGTTCGGCCTGCGCGACGAGGTCGGCCGCGACGAGGTCGGGGTCGGCGGTCTCGTCGGCGAGGACGAGCACCTCGCTCGGGCCGGCGAGGAAGTCGATCTCCACGTCGCCCTGCACGACCGCCTTCGCGGCGGTGACCCACTTGTTACCCGGACCGACCACCTTCTCGGCGTTCGTGACCGTCTCCGTGCCGTACGCGAGCGCGGCGATCGCCTGCGCGCCGCCGACCTGGTACACCGCGTCGGCGCCGGCCTCGTGGATCGCCGCGAGCGTGACGGGGTTCAGCTCCTCGGCGGGCGGGGTCGCGACCGAGACGTGGTCGACGCCCGCCACCGTCGCGGGGATCACGCCCATCAGCGCGCTGGAGGGGTACGCCGCCGCGCCGCCGGGCACGTACACTCCCGCGCGGTCGAGCGGGCGGAACCGGCGCCCCAGCTCGCGGTCGCCGAACTCCTCGCGCCAGTCTTCGGGGCGCTGTCGCTCGTGGAACTCGCGAATGTTCGCGGCCGCCTCGCGGACCGCGTCGAGGACCGGGTCGTTCGCGTCGTCGAGCTCGGCGTGCGCGCGCTCCGCGTCGTCCGTCACGTCGATGTTGCCGACGGCCACCCCGTCGAACTCCTCGGAGAACTCCCGCAGCGCAACGTCCCCCTCCACGCGTACTCGCTCGACGATTTCGCTCACGTCGTCGCGGACCGCGTCGACGCCCGCGTCGCGCTCGAAGAAGGCGCGGCGCTCTGCCGGCGAGAGGTCGGCGACGGTTCGTACGTCCATACGCGCTCTCGGAGCCGCGGTCAAAAGGGCGTTCCGACTCTCGCTCCGGCGGACGACTCCGATCATCTCGGAGACGAGGTTTAAACAGCGATGAGCGACAGCGATGATCGCTTCTAACAAACAGCGCGGTGGCGCGCCCCGGTGAGCGGCCCGAAGGGGCGCTCACCGACGGTGCGAGGGACGCGGTGAGCGCTCGGAGAGCGCGAACCGCGAGGCTGGGGAGGTGTGAGGTGCGGTGCGGTTGCGGGCGGGTGGGACTCAAAGGGGCAGTTGCCGGCGGCTTCGCCGCCGGCTGCCAGAGGCGCAAAGCGCCTTGCTGCCGCGAGGGCGCCGCAGGTGACGTAAGGACCGCAAGGAGCGAGCGACGCGAGCGACCGAGGACCGCAGCGAGCGTGCGGCGCCCTCGCGGCTGGGGCTTTGGCGATGTTCACCGCGGAGGCAACGGCTTATAAGCGAGCGGCTGGGGCTTTGGCGATGTTCACCGCGGAGGCAACGGCTTATAAGCGAGCGGCTGGGGCTTTGGCGATGTTCACCCCGCCGTCGACGACGTATAAACACTCGATAGCACCACCACTCGATCACGTATAAACGACTACTCTCCCGTATCGACATACCTACTCCCGCTATCGATCAAGCGGCGGTTTTCCGCGACCCGCTATTTCGGACGAGAACCACCTACAGAAGAGGATTTCAGCGGATCCGAAGGAGAATACATCCGTTCTTTAAACGGACGCCGTCCGACGGCGTTTTACCTCTTTGCTCCAGTCACTACACGTGAAACCTGATTCCGTCCGAGACACGTGGACGAACCGGACGGGCGAATACTCGCCGGCGTACTACGCGCATTACGGTCCCAACGACACGAGTGCGGTGATTCGCGACATTCTCAGTAGCCGCCTTCCGCGTGACGCGGCCGTCCTCGAACTCGGGTGCGGTTCCGGCCGTCACCTCAAACACCTCGCCGACGGCGGCTTCGAGAACCTCTCCGGCGTCGACATCAACGCCGAGGCGTTCGACACGATGCGGGAGAGCTATCCCGCGCTCGCGGCCGACGGGACGTTTTACTGCGAGCCGATAGAGGAGATCGTCGAGGACTTCGACGACGGGCAGTTCGATGCGGTCTACTCCGTCGAGACGCTCCAGCACCTCCATCCCGACGTCGAGTGGGTCTTCGAGGAGGTGGCTCGGATCACCGACGACACCCTCGTTACGGCGGAGATCGAGGGACCGATACGCGAATCGTCGTCGCCCGACCGAGACGTGAACTACGTCGACAACGACACCCCCCTGTACTACCGAGACTGGGGGAGCGTCTTCACCTCGCTGGGCCTCGTCGAGGTCGACGTCGCCCGTGGCGACAGAGACACCACGCGGACCTTTCGCGCGTCCGACTAACTGCCGGCCTCGACAGGACCGATCACTCCAACGGCCGGATTCCGGTCACGTCCAGCGTCGCGAGCGCGACCAGCCAGACCAACAGCGCGGCGGCGGCGAAGAGGACCGGCGCGGAGAGCGCCACGGCGACCTCGTAGGGCGCGACGAGCCGCGTCGTGCCGCGGACGACGAACGACAGGAAGACGAGCCCGAACGCCGCAAGCGCGAGGCCGACGAACCGGGACCTGTTCACGGCCCTCGCCTCGTTTCAGTCGGACCGGACGATACCCGGTCCGTGCGACCCGTGTTCGCGGTGCTCGCGGCCGGTGTCGAAGCCGCCGCACATCTCGTCGAACACCGCTTCGGGGTCCTTGTTCCACTGCCACTTCCAGCGGGTCCGGACGAGCAACGAGATCTTGCGAGTGAACGACAGCTCCGGCGTCGTCGACACCGTGTCGTACCCCAGATTTCGGATCAGCCGGTGGTGGTCCGCGTACAGCACCGCCGCGAGCAACACCGCCAGCTGGCAGTCCTCGGGGAGGTACTTGATCCCGGCGACGCCCTCCTCGTAGAGCCGCTCGGTCCGGTCGAGCTCCTCGCGGATCGCGGCCGCCACGTCGTCGTCGAACTCCAGATTCTGGATCTGCACCTCGCTCACGCCGTGTCGTCGAAGCGTCTCCAGCGGGAGGTACACCCGGTCACGCTCGACCACGTCCTCGCGCACGTCCCGGATGAAGTTCGTCATCTGGAACGCCTCGCCGAGTTTCGTCGCGTGGGGGAGCGCCTTCGCCTCGGCCTCCTCGTCGAGGTCCATGATCGCCGTCATCATCCGGCCGACGGCGGCCGCGGAGCCGTTCATGTACGTCTCCAGCTCCTCGTAGGTCTCGTACCGGTCGATGTCGATGTCGCTCGCCATCGCATCGACGAAGGCGTGCACGTCCTCGTCCGGGATGCCGCGCTCGTCGCACACCGCGGCGAACGCCTCCAACACCGGGTCGTCGGTCTCCGTCTCGCCCAGCGCGGCCCGGCGAAGCCGGTCGAGTTCCGCCCGCTGTTCGTCCGGGGGCGCGGTCTCCTCGGCGTCGACGACCTCGTCCGCGATCCGGAAGAAGCCGTACAGCACGTAGGTCGGGTGGCGGATTCGCTCCGGGAGCAGCCGGGTCGCGACGTGGAACGTCTTCCCGGTCCGGCGCTGGATCCGCTTCCCCTGGGCAACCTGCGTTTTCTCTACCATGCTGACCTCTGACAGTCGGCAAGGAGGATCGAGAGCGGGTCGCCGATCATAACATACGGGTCGGACCGCAAGAACATAACAGTTCGCACAGCACAGTTCGGTACCCGGTGGGCGGGCTCGCCGATCGCCGGCGGCCGGCCCCGCGGGTCGCGATCGCCGGCGTCAGTAGAAGGTGTCAGCGCAGTCGTAGACGACCCCGTGCTGCGGACAGACGTACTTGCAGTGGCGGTGGTACATCGGGGTCTCGCAGCGGGGGCAGGGCCGGCCGCCGGGGTCGGTCGCCGCCGCCTCCTCGGCGTCGCTCATATCTCCCCGAACGGGTGCCGCCGGCATAACCGCTGTCCTCGATGAACGATGCAGTAATCAGGCGTCGGCCAGCGAGTCGTACACCGACTCCGCGACCGACGCCTGACCGAACGGGAGCGTCAACACGCCGCCCCACTCCGCGTCGGTCAGCGCGGAGACCGTCGCCTCGTCCAGTTCGACCCGCCGGACCTCGGTCCCGTCAAGCGTCATCGACACCACGAACCCCGCCGGGTCCTCGGTCGCCCCGGCGTCCGCCAGCCCCGACTGCAGGGCGTCGATCCCGGCGTCGGCGAGCGAGACGTACACGAGGTGTTCGTCGCCCTCGGCGATCACGCCCTGAACGCGGTCCAGGTCGCCCGCGCCGAAGAGCCGTCGGTGGTCGTCGCCGTCGCGGAGCAGCCGCGCCTCGAACGGAGCGTCGGGATCGGCCGTGACGGACCCCGACTCGCCGTTCTCGTCGTCGCCAGCGCCGTCTGTCGCCCCTCCGCCGAACGGGCCCCCGCCGGAACCGGTCCCGTCGCCGACCGCGTCGCCGTCCGTCACCGAGGCGGCGCCGGCGAAGCCGACGGCGCCGACCGCGAGCGCCGCCCCGGCCCCGCCGAGCATGCCGCGTCGAGAGAGTTCCATACGCGACGGTCCCCGTCGGCGGTAAAAAGGGTTACACGCCGATTCACGCGGCTGATAACGGGGGTCGGGAAGACGGGTGAGTAGTTAATTGTGGATCAGTGGTGAGGACCTCCAAAGCCCCAGCCGCGCTCGGCTCCCACAGCTCGCTGCGGTCCTCGGTCGCTCGCGTCGCTCGCTCCCTGTGGTCCTTACGTCGCTGGGGTTCGCCGAGCGCGGCTGCCCCTTTGAGTCCCACCCGCCCGCAACCGCACCGCACCTCACACCTCCCCAGCCTCGTCGGCGCGGCGCTTATAAGCGCCGCGCCGACTCCCTCGCGCCGTCGGTGAGCGCCCCTTCGGGCCGCTCACCGGGCGCGCCACCGCCGTGTTCATTTATAAGAGGTCGTCGCCATCACTCATGTCTTTTTAAATACGCTCTTGCCATCATCGATCTGCAACACCTACTCCCGCTATCGAGCGCCCCTCTGTCCGTCTTGGTCGCACTCGGTTCCGAACGCATCGCCTACTGAGGAGTTCACCAGCGCGGATCTCCCGTCGTCACACCTCTCGTCTCACGCGTCTTCGAACGCGACCGACTCGCGGGTCGCCGTCTCGCCGAACAGCCAGTCGGCGTGGTCGACCGCGTACTCGCGGTGCTCCTCGGTGATGTACCCGAGCGCGTCCTCGACGACCACGGGTCGGTAGTCGCGGAGCCCGGCGCTGCCGGCGGTGTGGAGCACGCAGACGTTCGCGAGCGTCCCGCAGATCAGGAGGTCGTCGATGCCGTGCGCGTCGAGGTACCCTTCTAGGTCCGTCCGGTAGAACGCGTCGTACGTGTGCTTCTCCACGACGTGGTCCTCCTCGCGCACGTCGAGGTCATCGACGAGCTCGGCGTCCCACGACCCCTCGACGACGTGTTCGCCCCACCGATCGAACTCGTCGTAGTAGTGGGTGTCGTCGAACTGGTCGGGTGGGTGGACGTCCCGGGTGTAGACGACGCTCGCGCCGGCGTCGCGGGCGCGGTCGACGAGGGCCGTCACCGGCTCGACGGCCGCCTCGCTCGGCGCGGCGTAGAGGCTCCCGTCGGGGTGACAGAAGCCGTTCTGCATGTCGACGACGATCACCGCGGTCTCGGTCGGGTCGTACGGCATGGGCAGAAATTGTGCGTCGGGGCTCAAAAACACCCGGCGCCGCTCGCATTCCGCGCCGGCCGGTTCGGCCCGGCGGCCGCCACCGCACCGACAAACTACTTATCGGGCCGGCCGTAATCGAACCTATGCGACGGGTTCTCACCCTCACGTTCGCCGCTACCGTGATAGCCCTCCTCTCGATCGGTGCCGGCGGGGCCGTCGCCGCGGGACCGACGGCTGCGGGACCTGCGGCTGCGGGACCGGCGGCCGCAATCGCGGGAGACGCTCCGGCCAGCGCGACCGCCGACGAGTGCGACGCCGGCGAGGGGACCGACCTCGTCGGCTGCTGGAACGGGACCCACTACGAGGAGGAACTCGCCTTCAACCAGACGGACGGGCTGACCGAGTCGGAGCTGGAGGAGCTGACCCACCTGACGATGGCCCGCGTCGAGCACGTCCGCGAGCGCCCCTTCCGCGAGGACGTGCCGGTCGAGACCGTCACGCGCTCCGAGTTCGTGAACGACTCCGCGAGCGCTGGCGCGGGGGGCTCCACCGCCGAGTACCAGCGCTGGAACGACCAGGTGTGGAAGGCGCTGTTCGTCGTCGGCGAGGACGAGAACGCGTCCGACGCGATCGACGGGGTCTACGGCGGCGCTGTCTCCGGGTTCTACTCGCCGGCGGAAGACCGGATCGTCCTCGTCGTCCCGGAGGGCGAGGACCCGCAGATCGACCCGTCGACGCTGGCACACGAGCTGGTCCACGGGATGCAGGACCAGTACCACGACCTCACGCGGCCCCGGTACGTCGGTACCACGCAGGACGCCGACCTCGCGGTCGACGGGATCGTCGAGGGCGAGGCGGTCCACGTCGAGGAGCGGTACAACGCGCGCTGTGCCGCCAACTGGAGCTGTCTCGCCCCGCCCGACTCCGGCGGTGGCGGCGGATCGGCGTCCGACTACAACTTCGGCATCCTCCAGACCGTGCTCCAGCCGTACGCCGACGGCGCGTTCTACGTCGAGGCGCTCGTCGACGAGGGCGGGTGGAGCGCCGTCAACGAGACCATGAACGCGCCGCCGAACGCGACCTCGGAGGTGATCCACCGCGAGCCCGACTACGAGACGAGCGAGGTGACGTTCGAGGACACGGCGACCGGCGGGTGGGAGACGTATCCGGATCAGGGAGTCAACGGCTCGGACACCGCCGGAGAGGCGTCGATGTTCGTGATGTTCTGGTACCAGAGCTACGAGTACCGCCACGCGGTGTTAGACCCGGACGCGACGGTCCGGGAGAACATTCAGATCCACACGCAGCCCGACGAGCAGCTCCAGACCCGCGTGAACTACAACTACGCCCACGAGTCGACCGACGGCTGGGCGGGGGACGAGCTGTATCCCTACCGGAACGACGGGAACGGCACCGCGGACGGGAACGGCACCGCGAACGCGACCGACGGCGAGAACGGCTACGTCTGGGTGACCGAGTGGCAGACGACCGCGGACGCGACCGAGTTCCGCGAGACGTACCTGCGCATGCTGACCGCTCACGGCGGCGACGAGTACGCCGACGGCGAGGTGTACGATATCGCCGACGGGGACTTCCGCGGGGCCTACGGTGTCGAGCGGAACGGGACGACGGTGACGATCGCGCACGGCCCCGAGCCCGCCGACGTGCTCGATCTCCGCCCCGACTCCGACTTCGACCTTCCCTCGACCGACGGCGAAGACGGCGCAGACGGGAGCGACGGGGACGACGGGGCCGATGACGACGACGCGGACGGCACCGACGACGGGAACGACTCCGACGGAAACGACACCGGCCCCGACGGCGACGACGCCGACGGCTCCGCCGGCCCCGACGCCGCCACCGACGACGGCGTGCCCGGGTTCGGCCTCTCGGCCGCGCTCGTCGGCCTCGTCGCAGCGGCGGCCCTCTTCGCGCGTCGCGTGCGGCCCTGACCGTCGGGGTCGGGAGGGATCGGTCGAAGCCGGTGCCCGCCCGACTCAGGTGGCTTTTCCTCCCTCGCGGCCGAACCGTCGGACATGACCGAGTTCGACATCGTCGACGCGGCCGCGATCCGCGAGGGCCGAGCGACCGACGCCTACTTCGAGCGGACCGAGACCGCCTTGGAGCACGCGGGGCGGAACCCCCGCGTCGTCGCCGAGGTGACCGCCGACCAGTTCCCCGACGGCGACTTCGAGCTGTTCGCCGGGCTGAAGGACGCGGTCGCCCTCTTGGAGGACCGCGCGGTCGACGTCGACGCGATCCCCGAGGGGCGCCTGTTCGACGGCGGCCCAGTGATGCGGATCGTGGGGCCGTACCTCGCGTTCGCCCGGCTGGAGACCTCCCTCTTAGGCTTCCTCTCGCACGCCTCCGGGATGGCGACCGCCGCGCTCGACTGCCGGGTCGCGGCGCCGGACTCGCAGGTGCTCTCCTTCGGCGCGCGCCACGTCCACCCGTCGATGACGGCGGCGGTCGAGCGTTCCGCGCTGGTGGGCGGGTTCGACGGGTTCTCGCACGTCGCCGCCGGCGACCTGCTCGGCCGGGAGGCGTCGGGGACGATGCCACACGCCCTCTCGATCTGCTTCGGTCGGGGGGAGCAGGAGGCGGCGTGGCGCGCCTTCGACGAGGCCGTCGACGAGTCGGTCCCGCGGATCGCCCTCTGTGACACCTACTCCGACGAGGTCGACGAGGTGCTGCGCGCGGTCGAGACGCTCGGCGACCGGCTCGACGGCGTCCGGCTCGACACCACCGGCTCGCGTCGCGGCGACTTCCGGCACATCATCCGGGAGGTGCAGTGGGAGCTGGACGCTCGCGGCCACGAGGACGTGGACGTGTACGTCTCCGGCGGGCTTGGTCCCGACGACCTCCGGGCGCTCCGCGACGTGGTCGACGGCTTCGGCGTGGGCGGCTACGTCTCGAACGCGGATCCGGTCGACTTCGCGCTCGACATCGTCGAAGTCGACGGGGAGCCGGCCGCCAAGCGCGGGAAGCTCTCCGGCGCGAAGGACGTGTACCGCACCGCGGACGGCGCCCACGCGGTCGGGCTGGCGGACCGCTCGGGTCCCGAGGGCGCCGAGTCGCTCATGGAGCCGGTGATCCGCGACGGCGAAGTCGTCGACGACGGCGCGTTCGACCTCGACGTGGCGGCGGAGCGCGCGCTCGCGGACGCTGAGGCGACGGGGTACGGGACGGATCGGTCGACAGAATAGGGTCGGCGGACGGGTCGATTGCGGCCGCTACAGCTCTTCGACCGCGCCGCCGTCGGCGCGCTCTCGGAACACCTGCCCCTCGATGAGCGTCACCATCGTCTCCTCGTCCTCCCACGCGTTCGGCGCGAGCTTGGCCTTCCGGCAGGCGCGCGAGAGGAACTCGGCGCCGGACCAGCCGTTCTCGACGGGGACCGTCGGGTAGAGCCAGCCGTGCGAGTTGCCGCCGTCGACGGCGACGCCGTGGGTGCCGATCTTCAGGTCGCTAAGGGGATCGTTTGTGAGCACCGTGTTCGAGACGACGAACACGGAGACGGTGATGTTGTCGAGCTCCTTCGGCTCGACCTCGGAGCCGCAGGAGTCGTCGGAGGCGGCCTTGATGGCGGCCTCGACGATGGCGTGGCCGAGCTGGTCGGAGGTCTCCCACGCGCCGGCGCAGCCGCGGAGCCGGCCGCGACCTCGCGTGGATTCCAGCCGGACGAACGCCCCAGTTCGGGCGTAGAACGCCTCGCGCATGCTTCCGGGTTGTTCGCGTTGCCCGTGTCGAACGAACGACTCGACCGCCTCCCGCGCGAGTTCGACCGCTCGTGCACCGTCGTCGTACGACAGCTGAACGGTCTGAGCCTCGGACATGATAGTCCCTTACGTTGCTGACGACTTGAACGCTTCCCTTGGGAACCCGGCCGCTCGTCCCCGCCTGTCGGGGGGATCGGGACGACCGGCGATCGGGTCCGCGCGCCGATCCGAGTCGACGACCGAACCCCTTATTCACGGGCGTCGGCTAGACGCGATCGGACAGAGGGAGCCCGACTCCCGTGCCTCTGGCATGAGGAAAGTCCCCCCACCGGCCGGACAGGCGACCGGGCACACGCCCGGAGTCGGAGACGGCTGGCTCTGGAACAGCAACGACACCCCCCACCCCGACCCGTGATTCGCGCGAACCGACCCGCAAGGGAAGGGAGCTAACCCGATGAGGGCGCGTGGCTTTGCCACGTTACAGACGGGTGGGAACGGATGGAACGGCGAATCCTCGCCGGTGCAAGTCCGCGCCACAAGGTAGTCCGGCCACGGCGCGGACGCTCAGCCGAATGTCGGGACGAACCGAAGGGGGCTTACTCCCCTCAGTCCGCTTCTACTCGTTAGCGAGCGGTGTTTCGGTCGATCATTTATAAGTGAGTATTCGTGGATCGACGGTGAACTCCTTCAAAGCCCCAG
>NZ_BBJP01000032.1 GCF_000739595.1 Halorubrum halophilum
CTCCTCCAATATGTCTACGACCACGCGCACAACGCCAGAATCGACGATAACCGCTACAATCAGCGCTCAATGACTGAAACCGTGAACTCTGCTGTCAAGCGCTCGCTCGGCTTCGCCGTGCGAGCGCGGTCATGGTTCCGTGAGTTCCGCGAAATCGCGCTGATGTGTGTCGTCTATAACATCAAACGCTTCGTCAAACAGTGAATCCCTCCGCCTTACAGCGATTCAACACAGCCGTGTCAACCCCAAGTAGGCGGCTCAGGTCGCCGTCCTGTGGATCAAGGGGAACCACGAGTACATCGAGACCCGCTCGCTGGTGAGCGATAGCCGCATTCGCTGCAAGCGAGGTCTTGCCGACGCCCCCTGCTTCACTGTATACCGTGTACGCAAGCATATGAGTATGATTAGGCTCTTAGTTAATGAAGGTACGTCAGACACTTATCTATGTGTCTTAGATGTCTGAGCCAGGAATCTAAGACAGATAAGATAGTTGCCTTAGAAATTTATCTTACTTCTTCGTCTTAACTGTCTTAGAAACTAAGATTAGGTATGTATCTTAGATATCCACGTGAGATAGCGAAGAATGTCATAATACACTTCATCTCTCACCTTCAAACACGTTAGCCAGCTGCTCGCGCATGACACCCTGGCGGGCGCGGCGAGCCTGCTCCTCGCTCAGATACTTGTCGACGACAACGGCAGCCGATGAGCTTCCCTGATCAGCAGCCATCTGGGCAACCTGTTCTTGAAGATCCTGCATAGCGTCCTGATACGCGTTGTACCAGTAACGTCGACAGGCGTGCGGCGTCGGTCGCTCGCCCTGGAGCGTCACCCCGGCTGCCTCGACGAGCCGCGCGAACCGGTTATTCACCGTTCCCGGTGCGATATGCCCTGATTTAGCCGCGTTCGAGGGGAACAGATAGCCGTTCCAACCGGATGCATCGAATGCCTCGACGCGATTGAGGTAGTCCTCGACGCCGTACAGCAGTTGCACAGACGACGGGCCGTTCTTCCGATTGTCAAACTCGATCCGCGGTGGCTCGGCGTTTGGAATGAGCTGTGAGACGTGCAGTGCCGCGACCTCCCCTCGACGGAGCCCCCACGCGCCCAGCGCGACCACGAGAAGTCGATCCTCCCCGTCGTCACACACGGCGAGTATCTCGCGTAGCTGGTCGGGGCGCAGAGCCGGTTTTGTCTCGCCGCCCTCTGTGTCGGTGTTCCACCCACCGAACGACGTAGCGACCGTCGCGGCCGGGTTGTACGTCCCGATCGCTCGGTTCTGGAGCCACACGTACCAGTCGTTCACGTCGTAGTGGTGTTTTGCCTTTGAGTCGTTGCTTGCAAGTTCGTCATCGAACACGTCGAACACAGAGAGTACGCGCTCAATCTCCTTGGGTTGCAGGTCGCGGTCGCCGACGCGATCGACGAGCGGGGCCTCCCCGTGGAGGGCTTCGTACTCGCGGGCATACCGCGCGAGTCGCGTGCGCTTCGATCGGATCGTACTGTCAGCGAGGTTCTGCCGGCGCTGTCGGTCGCGAAGGTAGGTCTCGAAGCGCTCGATCGTCTCTTCGTCGCTGATCCCCCACTCGTACCCCGTGGTTCCGTCGTCCTCACCGGCGTCGACGCCGACCTCCTCGACGATGAATTGCTTGAGCGTGAGGTCGTGATGCTCTCGGAGGGTATACGCGATCCCGCTGTAGCCGTGGTCTGCCAGCCACTCGTACGAGGGCCGGTCCGTCGCGGGGCTCATCCCTGCGCGGTACATCTCGTCGGCAATCTCCGTCTCGTAGAACTCTACGAGCTCGTCGAGCGACATTCGACTCCAGTTGATTGTCTCACCCACGCAAATCACCGGGTGGAAGCCCGGAATCTCGGGGGTGCGCCGATTTTAAGACTGCCATTTTCGACAGCTAGACCTTATCCACCAACTTCTTAACACTTCTGCTGACTGCATTGTCTCGTACAGACAAAGTAAATTAGCAATATATGGGCGATGCCCCGCATATACAAATGTACTGTATATCGCTATACAAAATTTTCCAGCTGACGATCCACCGTTTCGGAGGATGGCCAGAAATAGACTGTTTCCAGGATTGAAGGACCTGAAGAAAGATTCTCAAACGGTTCACTTACTGGCAGTCTGAGATCTCTAAGAAGATCTGGAGAGTAAACGGCAAAACGACCGAAAATGTGCCTGAAGTGACGGCGTTGCCACTCATCGCCGCCACGAAAATCTGGATCTCAGCTAACCACTACCCGTACGGGAGAAGTGCCGACGAGACCAGCTCCGTTGTCTCTCCGGCTGTCAGAACTGGAGGGCGATCGAAAACTCCGTCCTCGATCCCACCGACTTCTGCCTTCAATAGGAAATCCGTCATCCGCCAAATATTGTGTAATAACGCCCCGAACACGAAGTAGAACAACCGAACGCGGTAGTCCTTGGAGGATGTCTTAGCGAGGAACTCGTGTTTGATCGATTTGTATTCACTCTCAATCTGCCAGCGCGAGCTGTATCTCCGACTGAGCGACTTTGCCTCAGCTGGACCGACGTTTACGTTCGTTGCGAACACACTTGTCCCATCGCTGTTCTTTGCTGGAACGTACAGGAATCGCATCGAGTGGGAGCCATTCTTGAGATGGACACTGCTCTTCTCAACAGCGACCTCCTGCCCGTCGTCATTCATTCGTTCAATGGCCTCCTTTTCAGGCGCATTGACTCGCGTCGGGATAAGATAATCCACATTCAGGTTCGACAGTGTCTGAAAGACATGTTTTGAATCGAACTCCGCGTCACAGAGGACCATCTCGATATCGACGTGTTCTTTCGCTCGTCGAACAAGCCGTCGCACAGTACGATGTATCTGATTCGACGGGTTCTCATCCCACTCGGAACTCTCACGGACCGGCTCAACCGCCAGAACGAGCGGGATGTTCTGCCCGATGATCGAGAGGGTTGCGAATTTGAATGCTCGACCGTCTCTGTCCTTGGTCCCGCTGACCATCGGCATTCCTTCGACCTCTCCGTAGTAGGGAATAGTCGTGATATCGATTGCCGCGGTGACCGGCCTTCGAAAGGATGCTTCCGAGGCGATCACGGAGAGCAAGCGATCCGTTGTCTCGTTGAATCCGTTCACGAGTTCTTCGGGATCGAACTGCTTGACGGCGCGGAGGTGGGTATCACCATGGGGCTGTACTCTTCGCCATGGCGATATTGGAAGCGAGTCGCTCCCTGCGCAGTTCCACAGTGGACCATCCCCATGAACGTCTGTAGCTCAAAGAATTGTGTGTCCTCGTACGAGGCGTTCGACGCCCGACCAGAGTCGAAGTGCGCAAAAAATCCCCGCGTTCGCAGTGCTGATCAAGGCGAGCATTACAGCGACTACGACGGCCGCCACGCCGATCGTGGGGAGCGCGTTACTGGCCGCGACCTGCATCGGCGTCTCCGTGTCGGTGAGTGCCGCCTCGTCTGCGACTCCGACCAGCACGGTGACAATCGCGACGTAGATGCCAGCGGTGATAATAAGCGAGCCGAGGATGCCCAGGGAGATTTCGATCCGGATTCTCTACCTCTTCGGCCACGGAGGCAATCTTGGTAACGCCAGCGTACGAGACGAACACAACCCCGGTAGCACCGAGAATTGCCTCAAGTCCACTGTCGAAGAATCCCGCAAAGCGGGCACGTTCAACGCTTGGCGCCCCGACAACGATGAACCAGACCATCATGGCTAACATGACCGCGACGATGCCGATCTGCATCCGACCAGTCTGTTTCGCGTCGACGATGTTCAAAACGATCAGTAAGGCTGCGACCGTCAGCGCGACTGGTGTCACCGGCAGATCGAACAACAACACCAGATACGGTGCACCACCAACCAGCGCCAGCGCTCCCTTGAACGTCAGCGAAAAGCATGTCCCGACACCGGCGATCGTGCCGAACAACGGGCCCATCGCTCGCTCAATGTATAGATAGGTCTCTTCAGCTTCGGGCATCGCTGTCGCCATCTCGGATTTGCTCAGCGCCGCCGGCAACACCAACACGCCTGCAAGGAAGTACGCGCAAATACGACCGCGAGACCGGCCATTCCCATGGCTAACCCCGGCAGAATGAAGATCCCGCTGCCGACCATCGCCCCGAGGCGACTCACTCTCTACAGATACGAGAGGTTCACTTGTAACTCACCGGAGATCCCTCGCAGCAGGTCAGTCAATTTGTTCGCGTCCTGCTCGTCGGCTAGTCGGTTGTTCGGTCCCGAAATGCTGATCGCACCGTGAACGGTGCCAGTGTTATCAAGGAGCGGTACACCAATCCCGGTGACTCCCTCAATGAAACTGTTGGTATCGTAGGCGACTCCTTCGTCTCGAACGCTCACTAGTTTCGACTCAAACTCCTCTCGGTCGTGTCCGCTTGGGAGCGGATACTCGTACCCGTCGAGAATCTCCGCTCGACGATCAGCGGGAAGGTTCGCGAGTATCGCTATCCCGGCAGCGAGTTGATACAATTCGAGATGAAGTCCGATGCGTGCGTTCGTCTGAATAGCCCGATTCCCGGCTGATTTCGCCATAAACACCGCCATTCCGTTTTCCTCGACAGTCCACCACGCCTTCTCATTTGTCTCTTCGGCCACTTGATCGAGTTTGGGAACAATTTCGTCATATATCCCCCGCGTCTCACGAACTTTGCTCCCGATATCGAGGAACTGTAAGCTCAACCGATACGCTTTCGAACGATCCTGCACGACATACCCGTGTTCTCCGAGCGTCGAAAGGTGCGCGTGGACTGTACTCTTCGGTATGCCCGTCTCCGCTGCGAGTTCGCTCACGCCTAAACTTCCGTGTTGTTTGAGCGTCTCGATCAGTAAAATGAGTTTATTTCCAGCCCCGATCGTGTTATCCATATACACTATTTCCCACGAACGTTCATAATTGTGTTCATCATAGCTGAACAGATCACGGGAGGGAGTCGCACGTGTCGATAAAATATGTAAGAAAGAAGTATAATATATTTACCTGTGTATTTAAATAGTAATACTAGATATACGTACTATTTTGGTTTATTTGTGTTATTCGCACAGAAATAGCTATGATTCAGAAATATATTAGTTAATCTCTATAATATATGTGGAATAATACTAATACAGAAATAGATATTTTGACAAATAGTCTATTACATAATTTTAATTGTATATTGGTTTGCGGGAGAGTTCAGAACTGAACGCCCCACACGACCTACCGTAGCGATAATTTGCCATCCGTAGTCCTGTTCATTACAGTCGTACGTCTGTAATTTGGTAAGAGTGATCCGACGGAGACGACGAGATCGGGCGACACTACCGATGTATTCGATACTATTGAACAACAGGTGCTACGGTACGCTGAGGAGCCATGTACTCGAAGCCCCCAAATAACGGGTGAAGACCTGATAACACGTGTTTGTCCTGTGGCCCGCTATACTTCGCGTGTGATCACGACAGGTATAAACAGGGGATGCAGGGCGTCTTCCCGTGTGATTTCTTGTTTCAACACACACAGCTTTGAGTTCGACGATGCTGAACAGTGATGTGTCCCACATCCCCGAAAATCAGCAGACACCGGTCGAAAAATCCGACATATCTCGGTGGAGAGGCCCGTCTCAGCCTGAAAAGTGCGAAATCACTCACCGGGAGACCGCGCTGGTACCGCCGAGCGTCAGTTCTACCTTGGTGAACGATGTCATGCCATTAGTTATTGTCCGCTCCATTCCGGATCGCGATCTTGGAAGAACGCGTCGATACCCTCATTCTTGTCCTCCGTGTCAAACAGCTGTGCGAACAGCTCCGCCTCGTACTCGATCCCAGAGCGGAGATCCATCTGCGACGCTGCTTTCACCGAGGTCTTCGCCATGCGGAGGGCGAGGGGGCTCTTTTGTGCTATCGATGTCGCGAGATCGGTCACGCGCTCATCGAACGTCTCGTCGTCATGGACTTCTTCAACGAGACCGATATCGACCGCCTCTTTCGCATCGATCAGTTCGCCGGAAAGGATCAGTTTCATGGCCTGACCCTCTCCGACGAGTCTCGGGAGCCGTTGCGTCCCGCCACCGCCGGGAATGATCCCGAGATTGATCTCCGGCTGTCCGATCTTCGCTCTTTCGTGAGCGATCCGGATGTCACACGCCTGGATAAGCTCACAACCACCACCTAACGCGTGGCCGTTGATCCGTGCGATCACCGGCACAGAACAGTCCGCGACACGCTCGTACACCCGCGGTCGTTCGCTTACTTCCCGCTGTTCGATCGAGTTTCGCTCCCGGAGCTCGGTGAGGTCCGCGCCAGCGACAAACGCGTTGCCGTCGGGATCGCCGGTTACGACGACTGCTCGAACGTCGCTTTCTTCGACGGCGACCATCGTCGTTTTGAGTTCCTCTCGAAGCTGCGCGTTGAGTGCGTTTCTCGCATCCGGGCGAGAGAGTTCGATCGTCGCGACGTGTTCTGCACGCTCGCCGATCGAGATGGAAACGGTTTCACAATCGGCGACGGCCTCACTGAGCCCCATCCCGGCCACCCCCGGAGCCGCTTACCCCCACGACTTCACCGTCGTCCCAGACGTAGAATCCCTCTCCCGTTTTCTTCCCGAGTTTCCCCGCACGGACCTTCCGTTTCAGAACCTGTGGCGGTCGGAAGCGTTCCCCCAGCTCTTCACGGAGGTACTCGAGGATATCCAGCCGCACATCCAGTCCGACGACATCACCGAGCTCTATCGGTCCCATCGGATGGTTATACCCAAGTTCCATCGCGGTGTCGATATTGCGGGGATCTGCAACGCCCTCCCCCACCATACGCATCGCCTCGACACCGAGTGCGACACCGAGCCGAGATGAGGCGAATCCCGGCGAGTCAGCGACTGTGACGGGGGTCTTCTGGATTCCCTCCACGAAGTCCGTTGCCGTGTCGATCGTTTCCTCGGTCGTCTGTTCGGCAACGACGACTTCAACGAGGTCCATAATATGAACCGGGTTGAAAAAGTGGAGTCCGATCGCCCGCTCGGGTCGATCGAGTGCGTTCGCGATTTGGGTCAGCGACAGCGACGAGGTATTCGAAGCGATGAGGCAGTCAGGGTCGACGTGTTCTTCGACGTCGGTCACCGTGTCGTGCTTGATCGGCAGTTCCTCCGGAACGGCCTCAACCACGAGATCGGCCCCGGTGACCGCTTCGGGTAGCGAGATCGTTCCGGTGATTCGGCTTCTGGCTGACTCGGCCTCAGAGGGCGTCAACTTGTCCCGTTCAACTCCTCCATCGAGATTCGATTCGATGGCGTCGAGTCCCGCTTCAACGATCTCGGTCTCAAGGTCACGCAGTCGGACGTCGTGACCTCCCATCGCCGACACCTGTGCGATACCGTGTCCCATCGTTCCTGCACCAAGTATTGCGACCTGCATCATTCGTCATGACCACGCGCAGACTCAAAAGGGTTTTCAGCCACCGGCTGCCCAACCGGTGATTTAATTACAGATACCTCGTAATCGCAGCGTGCTAATGGGTGTCTCTAGACAGCAGGCCGTTGTCATAGACGCCGTCCGAACTCCGATGGGGAAAAAAGACGGTGTGCTCGCGGAGGTGTTCCCGGAGGATCTTGTGACGGCGGTCCTCGACGAGCTAATCGATCGTACCGGCGTCGCCCCCGAAGAATGGGACGATTTCCGGCTCGGGTGTGCGAACCAGGAGGAAGAGCAGGGACGGAATCTCGCTCGACAGGTCTTACTCGCTGGGGGATATCCGGCGACGGTACCGGGGTCGACAACGACGCGGCTGTGCGGCTCATCGCTGACGACTCTCAACGATGCCGCCCGCGCGATAGAGGCCGGAGATGGCGAGGTCTACCCGGTGGCAGGCGTCGAACAGATGAGCCGTGTCCCATTCTCCGACTGGCTCCACCCCGCGATTGAGTCGCGATACGATGCGGAACGGCTCCCGATGGGACAGACGGCCGAGACAATCGCCCGGAGACACGGTATCACTCGTGACGCGCAGGACGAGTTCGCTCTCCGGTCGCACAATCGGGCGGCCGAGGCGGCACGATCCGGTCGGTTTGATAGCGAGATCGCTCCGGTGGAGACTCCCGCGGGAGCTGTTTCGACCGACGAGACGCCGCGCCCCGAGACGAGCCTCGATCAGTTGAACGACCTCCCGACGGTGTTCCGCGACGACGACGACGCGACGGTAACCCCGGGGAATGCGTCTCCGTTAACGGACGGCGCGTCCGGGATGCTTGTTACGAGCGCTGAGTACGCGCGGAGGAACGACCTGGAGCCGATGGCCAAAATCACGGCTCGGTCGGTCGAGGGGGTCGACCCGCGAGTGATGGGTCGAGGACCGATCCCCGCGACACGCACAGCGCTTGACGACGCGGGGCTCGATATCGACGACATCGATCTGGTCGAGCTAAACGAGGCCTTCGCCGCACAGAGCGTTCACTGTCGGACCGAACTCGGGATCCCTGACGAGAAGCTGAACGTGAACGGCGGGGCGATCGCGTTGGGCCATCCCCTCGGCTGTTCGGGCGCACGGATATCCACGACACTCCTTCACGAACTCCGGCGGCGCGACGCCACTCGTGGTCTCGCGACGATGTGTGTCGGATTCGGTCAGGGCGTCGCAACCGTGTTCGAACGGGCGTAACTCTCACCGAAGGCGTCGAAAAAGCGGACGGTCATCCCTCCGTACAATTGCGTGAACGGAGGAGGCGCCATTCCCTGTCCGTGAACAAAAAGCGGAACGCCCCTCAGTCGGCGTCGATCGGCTGCATTTTGAATCCGTAGCGGATCACACCCTCCTGTCGATAGATCCGGCGGATGACGGTCTCGGTTCGGTCGCCGACTGCAACGGAGGAGTCGCCTCGTGTGAGAACCTGTGCCGGGACACTCACAGCCTCGTCGCCTGCCGGCCCATCCAAAGCGATGACGGCACTAACGAACGGACCGCTCTGAGACTGTTGTTCAACGAACTCCGGCGGCGCACCACCCTGAGCAATGGTGGTGACACCCTCGACGGTTCCGGTTCCGGGAAGGGAGACAGTTTCGTAGGCGTCTGGGCGACTGTGACAGGTTCGGCACGCGCCGCTTGGTGGGAAGTTGAGGGCACCGCACGAGGGGCACTCTCCAGCGTTCAGTTGATGTCGCTGAGGTATCGTCCGCTTCCACGATGGGACACTCACGTACGCTCCGCCACCGTCGGGTTCGTCCGCGGTGATCACTTCACGGCGGCGGAGGTATTCGGGATACGTGAGATCAACGCTGGCGTCGAGCGCACACTTCGTCGGGAGCTCGCCGTCAACGATCATCGCGTTCGCGCCGGCACCGCTGCCGTACGCAGCGAGAAGAACGCGCTCGGCACTGTTGTCGAACGCTTTCGCGGCTCCGAGGAGGACGCTTGCGGCCCCGGTGTCTCCGAGCGTTTCGACCGTGTCGGCAGCCGCAACGTGATCGGGTTCCACGCCGAGTACATCTGTGACCCGGTACGGACGCTTTCCATCCGGAGATTGTACGGCAGCAGCGTCGACGTGGTCGAACGCGTTGAGCCCGTCGACAGCCCCGCCGAGTGCCGCTGCAAACGACTGGCGGTCGTAGTCCGTCACACCGAGCTCCGTCGTCTCGCCTTCACCCAAGGTTCTGAACCGAGTTCCGGGGAACGGTTCGACATACGACGACCGATCTCTGACAACACCGGGTCCGTCGTCGCCGAGAACTACCGCAGCCGCGCCGGCCCCTGCCGCGTGTTCGATTCCACTATCCGGCGATCCGGTGGGGCAGTCGGCCGCGACAACGATCCCAAGTCGGCCATCCCATGGGCCTGCATCAAGCGAGGCATCGAGTGCCTGGGCCCCCGCACGCGTGCTCCCGGTCATCGTCCGGGTCGTCGCGTCGGCTGTGACACCAAGGAGACTCGTCAGCCGGGCCGTCAGGTCGGATTCCGCCATCGGCGGCGTCGTAGTGGCGAAAGCGAGATATCCGACGTCGTCCGGGGAGACGTCGGCCGCGTCAATGGCGCGCCGCGCGGCTTCGACAGCCATGGTAAGGGAGTCTTCGTCGGCTTCAGGAACGGCCTTCGTTTCCACTCCCGCCGCCTCGAAGCGCCCCCACGCCTCTCGGAATTCCGCAGCGCTGATCCGGAGGCGCGGACTGTACGCACCCACCGATTTGAGACGGACATCGCTCATCGTCCCACCTCCCGTTCGAGGATGTGAACGACTGCTGCTCCGCCGCTCCCCCCAACGTTATGCGTGAGACCGTACGTGGGGTCCTCCACCTGTCGCTCCCCGGCCTTCCCACGGAGCTGTTTGAACGCTTCGGCGATCTGTCCCGCACCGGTCGCACCGATCGGATGTCCCTTCGATTTGAGGCCCCCGGAAGCGTTCACGGGGAGGTCACCGTCGAGGTCGGTGACTCCGTCGTCGAGAAGCTGGGGAGCGCCACCGGGGTCGCAGAATCCGAGGTCTTCGTACGCGAGCAGCTCGGCGATTGCGAAGCAGTCGTGAACTTCAGCGAAGTCGATATCGGATGCGCCGAGTCCGGCTCGGTCGTAGGCGGTCTCTCCGGCACGGCGAGACGAAGCGATCGTGGTGTACTCCTCGCGCTGGAAGAGGCCAACCCGTTCGCTGCTTGCACCAACGCCCGCCACACGAACGGGCTCCTCCGTGTATTCGTCGACGACATCCTCGCTTGCAACCAGTACCGCCGCTGCACCGTCAGACGTCGGACAGCAGTGGTAGAGGTTCAGCGGGTGCGCCACGTCGGGGGCGCTCATCGCGTCGTCCAGCGAGCACTCGAACCCGAGATGTGCGTTGGGGTTCTTCGCGCCGTTGGCGTGATTCTTGACGGCCACCATCGACAGGTGCTCTCGCGTCGCATCGTACCGGTCGAGGTAGGCGCTCGCCATTTGGGCGTACACACCGGCAAACGTCGTCCCGGTGAGGCGCTCCCACTCCGTTTCGCCGGACACACCGAGCCAGTATTTTGTCATATCTCCGCTCATGTCGGTCATCACTTCGACGCCCCCGGCGAGTGCAACGTCCGCCATACCGCTTTTCACCGCCTGAACGGCCTGCCGAACGGAGTATCCGGACGCCGCGCAAGCGTTTTCGATTCGCGAGCTCGGAATGCCATGAAGCCCGAGGTGCTCTGTCGCAGCAGGCCCGGAAAGACCCAACTGCCGTCCACCGACACCGAGAGATCCGATGACCGCCTCGTCGATCTCGTCTTCGTCGATCCCGTGTGGAACACTCTCAACGGCGCGCTCGAACGCTGTGAGAAACAGCGATCGATAGCTCCTGTCGGGCATCGAACCGAACGGTGTCTGGCCGGCACCGATGATATACGCGTCTCGCATACAAGGACACATACCGGATGCCGAAAAATAGCTTTCCCTTGGTTCGTCCCTGCCGTACCCGCTTGTTGCCGCGGTGGTATCTACCCGTTGATGCGGTGGATAGTTGCGTATTCGCGGGTCTCGGTATGTGAACCGGGGGGCGTGCCGTAGCCATTCGCGGGTGCGATGCCGGGCCTCCGCGGACCGAGCATATCCAACAAATTTTTAATATACTCGTCCAACCGATGAGTGAACATGGCATTCCAGCCAGTAGAGACGGCGGACCGATCCGAGATCCGTGAACTGCAGAACGAACGTCTCCGAGAGACGGTTGAACACGCGTACGAAAATGTACCGTTCTATCGAGAGCGATTCGACGAACTGGGCATCACTCCCGACGACATCAACGGTGTCGAAGACATCGAGAAGCTCCCGATGACCACCAAGGAGGATTTCCGCGATGAGTATCCGGACGGTCTATTCGCGGTGGACGAAGACGAAGTAACGCGCATTCACGCGTCTTCGGGAACGACGGGGAAACCCAAAATCGTCGGGTACACCGAAGACGACCTCGACGTGTGGAGTGACGTTGTCGCGCGCTCTCTCAAGGCGTCGGGCGTCGAGCCGGGAGACACCGTCCAGAACGCCTACGGATACGGTCTCTTTACCGGTGGACTCGGACTTCACTACGGGGTCGAGAAGCTCGGGGCGACCGTCATCCCGATCGGAAGCGGAGGGACGCAGCGGCAGGTCGAACTGATGACCGACCTTGAGAGCGACGCCCTCTCGTGTACCCCGTCGTATGCGCTCTACCTTGCAGAAACCGCGGAAGAGATGGGATACGATCCCCGGGAGCTCCCGATCTCGACGATTATCTTCGGCGCGGAGCCCTGTACTGATGCGATGCGAGAAGAGATCGAAGAACGGCTCGACGTGAACGGCGTCGACATCTACGGCCTGTCTGAGATCATCGGTCCGGGCGTCTCGAACGAATGTCACGAGGCACAAGACGGGCTCCACCTGTGGGAAGACCACTTCTACCCGGAGGTCGTCGACCCCGACACGGGTGAGCCCGTCGAGAAGGGCGAGGAAGGCGAGCTCGTTCTGACGACCCTCAGTAAGGAAGCGTTGCCAGTGTTCCGATACCGCACGGGAGATCTGACGAGCCTGACCTACGAGGAGTGTGACTGCGGGCGCACTATGGTCCGGATGGATAACGTCACGGGCCGGGCCGACAATCTCCTCATTGTTCGAGGGATCAACTTTTACCCGAGTGAGGTTGAGGACGTGGTCCTGGACATCGACGGTGTCGCGCCGCACTACCGGATCGACCTCAGAGAGGAGAACAATCTCGATGTGATGGAACTCATAATCGAAAAGAAACAGGAGTTCGACGGAGACGAGTCGGAGCTGTACGACACCGTCATGACGCGGCTGTCGAACGTCCTCTCGTTCACGCCGGACAAACTCACGCTCGTCGACTCGGGCGGAATTGAGCGAACGGAGGTGGGGAAGGTCCAGCGGGTGTTCGATCAGCGCTGAGGCGACTGGGAAGACGATCAGCTGCTCAGAGTGGACCGATCGGAGCTGAGCCCCTCCTCGGACGGGTCACGGCCGATATACGCGACCGCGGAACGTCGCGACCTGATCGCCGTCGCCGTTCGTCACGGTGACCTCATACTCGCCGGTCCCGTCCGTCAGGTGCGTCTCTTCTGCGGTCGCAAGGAGCGTCTCACCGACATCGACAGCGGCGAGGTACGAAATATTCGATTCGAGCCCGACCGCCGCGTCACCGTGTGAGTTCGACGCCGCAGCAAACGCGGCATCGGCCAACGAGTAGATCGCTCCGCCGTGGAGCGTGCCGTGGAAGTTCAGCAGCTCGTCGGTGACCGTCAACTCAGCCTGGGCAGTGCCAACATCGATATCGACGAAGGCGATATCGAGTAACTCACAGAAGGGGTCAGAGTTGATCTGTTCTCGTAGATCTGTGGGTACGTCACTCATCCGGTCCAACGGTGTGTGACGCGGAATAAATACGTACCGCTGTACTGACGGCTGCTGCTGCCGGGAGGTGAAATTTTTTATCCCAGCCGATCAGTTCACACGTATGGCTTACAGCTACGAACCTCACTACTTCGAGGACTTCGAGCCGGGCAAGGAGTTTTTGAGCGTTGGACGCACCGTCACGGAGGCGGATTTTGTGGTCCATTCCGCTCTCAGCGGTGATTGGACGGAACTGCACACGAACCGCGAGTACGCGTCCGAACAGCAGTTCGGAGAGCGGATTGCTCACGGGCCGATGACGTTCGTCCACGCAACGGGGTTCGTGTACCGGACCGGGGTTCTGGAACGGACCGCCATCGCCTTCCTCGGCATGAACTACATGGATCTTCCGAACCCAGTGCATATCGGTGATACGCTCCAGTTGGAGATGGTTGTCGATAGTAGAAAAGATATCAGCCGAGACGACGCCGGGCTTGTGGTCTTAGACACACACATGGAAAAGCAAGACGGGACGACCGTCTTTGAGGGCGATATGAAGTTCATGATCAAGCGGGCAGAAAGCAACGATTAAGGCAGACCGCACCCGTTTTTTCGATACGATGGAGTACTCCGGTCCAACAGACTTGTTTATCGACGGCGAGTGGTGCAAGTCAACGAACGGCGAGACGATCACGACCGAAGATCCAGCGACCGAAGCCGCCTATGCGACGGTACAGAAGGCTGGAGCGGCGGATGTTGATACCGCCGTCGAGGCGGCGACGGCTGCCGTTTCTCGGGGGTCCGCGTGGCGCGAGACCGATCTCGGAACCCGGCGCGAAATGCTTCACGGGATGGCAGACGCTATCGAGGAGATGAAAGACGAGATCGCGCTCGTCGAGTCATACGACAACGGGAAGACCCCGTTTGAGGCGGGGCTCGAGATCGACATGGTGATCGACACCTTCCGACATTACGCTGGGACGGTGGACAAACTGCGTGGAGAACAGATCCCCGTCTCCGGCAGTCGGCTGAACTACACCCGGCAAGAACCGGTCGGTGTGACTGCCCACATCGCCCCGTGGAACTACCCGTTCCAGCTCGCGGGGCGTGGGATCGCTCCTGCCCTCGCCACGGGGAATTCGGTTGTGTTGAAGCCGTCGAGTACGACGCCGCTGTCGGCCCTCTACTACGCGAAGGCAGCCGACGCGGCGGATCTCCCAGATGGGGTGTTCAACGTCATTCCCGGGTCCGGCTCCGACGCTGGGAGCGCGCTTGCCGGTCACGCCGACGTGGACCACGTCACCTTTACCGGGAGTACCGACGTCGGAAAGACGATCCAGCGTGACGCGGCGGATGCCGTCGCCGATGTGACCCTCGAACTTGGCGGAAAGGGGCCGGCGATCGTCTTCCCGGATGCTGACCTCGATGCCGCCGCACGCGGCGTCCAGTACGGGATATTCATGAACGCCGGCCAGATGTGCTGGGCGAACTCGCGGCTCGTCGTCCACGAGGATGTCCACGACGAGATGGTTCAGCGAATGACCGAGATCGCGGAGAAGATCCCGCTCGGCGGCGGCATCGATGACGACGGGCAGATGGGCCCGGTTGTTAGCGAGTCGCACCAGCAGGACATCCTTGAGTATATCGAGACTGGACGGGAAGAAGGCGCCACCGTCGCTGCTGGCGGCGGTGTTCCGGACGACCTCGAATCGGGATACTTCGTCGAGCCGACGGTGCTTACCGACGTCGAAAACAGCATGACGGTCGCTCGCGAGGAGATATTCGGGCCAGTTTTATCGGTCATCGAGGTGAGCGACGAATCGGAGGCCCTCTCCGTGGCCAATGACTCACCGTTCGGACTTACTTCGTGCGTGTGGACGAGTGACCTGTCTCGAGCGCACCGGTTGGCGGACAACCTCGAATACGGTATGGTGATGGTCAACGAGACGCCGAACACGTGGCCTCAGGTTCCGTTCGGCGGTACGAAGGCCAGCGGACACGGCGCGGCACAGGGCGAAGAAGCGCTCCGAGCGTACACCGAAGTGAAGAACGTTCACGTCAACCTCGACTGAGCGAAATCCGGTCTGCGCTTTTTGTCGTCGTTGACCTTCGCTGCCATGTGGAGTGTTGCTGTTCATGTTGGTATTAAATAATATTCATGTGTTCAGTACGTGCATGGTACAAAGATTTAATATCCCTTGGTTGAGATCCTATATCGGATCATCTGCCATGATGAATAACGATAGATCACCCGCTGTGGAGAGTGGAGTGTGTAACCGTCGAACGTTCTTGTCAGCGACCGGTGCAGCTGTATCGGTGGGTCTCGCCGGGTGTTCCGGTAACTCGGGGAGCGGCGGCAGCGAGTCAGCGACTATCGGCATTCTTAATCCGATGTCGGGGGACTACAGTACGCTCGGACCGTCCCAGCGTGCGGGAGCGGAGTACGCGATACAGGAGATCAACAACAGCGACGACTACAGCTACGAACTCGAACCGGTCTACTACGACACCGAAACCACAGCGAGTGCCGGATCGCAGGCGGCACAGCAGGCGATTCAAGAAGACGGCGCCGACTATCTCGTTGGAGCGATCTCCAGTTCAGTCGCTCTCGGCCTCAACGAACTCGCTGCATCCGAGGAAACGGTGTATTTCGCTGGTGGGGCCGCGGTCCCGATTACGGGGGAACAGTGCAACGAATGGGTGTTCCGCTTCGAGACGAACACCGCACAGGTCGCGGAAGCCATCTCAGGATACACGGTAGAGAATATCGGATCGAACGTCTGGTTCCACTACGCGGACTACGCGTACGGGACGTCAGTGTACAACCGCACCAGTATGCGCATGGAGGAGGCGAGCGCCGACTTCTCCGAAATCGGACAGACGTCATCGAGCCTCGGAGCGTCGAACTACGAATCCTACATTACCCAGATCGGCAACTCAGACGCGAACGTTGCCGTCTTGGGCATGACCGGTGGTGACCTCGTCACGTTCGTCAACCAGGCTGCGGATCGAGGACTGACCGAAGATGTGGCGCTGGTTGCCCCGACGATGGCGTACAAAAGCACCCGTGCGGGGACTGGGTCGAACAGCGTCGGCACGTTCGGGGGCGTCCGCTACGATCCGTCTATCGACATCGGGGACAACCAGGCGTTCGTTGACGGCTTCCAGTCGGAGTACGACGAGCTCCCGGGAAGTTACGAACGAACGGGATACGGGTCAGTGCGACTCATCGCAAAGGGAATGGAACGGGCCGGAAGTACGGATCCGGCCGAGGTCAGAGACACCCTCGAAGGCGGTGAGTTCACCACGGTCCTGGGAGACATCACACTGCGCGAGACCGACCGTCAGGCGACCAACCCGGCGTGGATCGCCGAGTTGACTGAAGGGGACGGTGACAGCGCCGATGTCGACATCCTCTCGAAAACCGAGGGGGCTGATGCGCTTCGTCCAGCAAGCGAGTTTGGCTGCGAGCTGAATTAGCGTAGATCCATGTCCACCGTAGTCAACTTGGCGGAGCAACTCATCAACGGCATATCACTCGGGATGGTGTATGTGCTGTTAGCGGCCGGACTGTCCATTATTTTCGGCGTAATGGACGTGATCAATTTCTCTCACGGAGAGCTGTTCGCGTTGGGCGCATACTTTGCGCTTAGCATCGTTGATCCCCTCGGTTCGGGGGTCGGATTCTGGGTCGCATTGATTCTCTCGCCGCTGCTGGTCGGAATCGTGGGTGTCGGTATCGAGCGGTTCACGATCCGCCCGTTGTACGGTCGGAACCCGCTTTACCATATTCTGCTCACCTTCGGGCTTGTTCTCATCATTAACGATCTGATCACGCTGGGGTGGGGACCGGAACAACAGAACCTGGGCGTTCCGGAATACCTCACGACGCCGATCGCCCTCGGCGGTATCGAGGTGTCGGTGTACAACTACTTCATGATCGGCTTCACCGCCCTGCTCGCGGCCGGAATCTGGCTGTTCTTGACGAAGTCGAAGTACGGGATGATTATCAGGGCGGGATCAGAGGACCGACAGATGGTCAGAAACGTCGGGATCGATATTGACCGGTACTACACGCTTATCTTCGGGATCGGCGCCGCCCTTGCGGCTGTCGGCGGTGTCATTCTCGGCGGGTATCAGAGCGTAAGCCCCGGCATGGGTAGCAGTGTCATCGTCCCTGCGTTTATTATCGTCGTCCTCGGCGGCCTTGGGAGCTTCCGCGGCGCGGTGTTCGGAGGCCTGTTGGTCGGTATCGTTCGGACGCTGACACGGACCTACGCCGGTTCCGAACTCTTCGAACTTCAGGGCACCATCGTCGCTGTTCCAGACTTCGAGGGAGTGACGATCTTCCTCTTAATGATTGGCGTCCTGCTCTACAAGCCACAGGGGCTGTTCGGAAGCTCTGAACACGGCGGTGGCGCCGAGAGTACACTTCTCACCGGCGTCGAGTCTCAGGTCTTCTCGGACGGCACTCGACGGACGCTCGGCCTCGCGTTTCTTGTGTTGCTAGCGCTCGCCCCGCTCGTGTTCCTTCTCACTGGAAACACGTACTACATTACGCTGCTCAATCAGATGTTTATTTTCGCTATTTTCGCGTTGAGTCTTGACGTTGTCATGGGATACACGGGCCTCGTCCCACTCGGACACACCATGTTCTACGGAGTGGGCGCGTACGCCGCAGCTTTGGTTATGATTCACCTGACCTCCTCGTTCCTTATTGCGCTTGCTGTCGCGATTCTCGTCTGTGCAATCCTCGCGTGGATCGTCGGGAGCCTCTCGATCCGCGTGTCCGGGATTTACTTTGCGATGATCACACTCGCGTTCGCCGAGCTGTTATACAACATGGTGTACAAATTCGATTTCACCGGTGGCAGCGACGGACTGGTCGGTTGGGAGCCGCTCGTCGGTATCGCCGGTGTTGGCATCGAGCTTGGTTCCATTTCGCTTCCGCTCGGTCTGATCGAAATAACACCAGCGACTGCCTTCTACTACATCGCATTCGGTCTCGCACTCCTCTCGTTGTACTTCGCGACACGGGTGATGAACGCACCGTTCGGTAGCGTTCTCGCTTCCATCGGAGAAACTGAGGAGCGGACTAAATTCCTGGGCTACGATGTGAGAAAGTACAAGCGACGCGTGTTCGTCATCAGTGGCGGGATGGCCGGTATGGCGGGCGGTCTCCTGGCCGTGAATCCCAGCACATTCATCGTCTCACCTGACCAGACGCTGGCATGGATCCATTCGGGAGAGGTCATCGTGATGACGCTGGTGGGCGGGATGGGAACGCTTGTCGGACCGATGCTCGGTGCTGGCTTCTTCGTCGGTGCCGAGGATATCCTCTCGTCGTACACCGAACAGTGGCGGCTGGTCATCGGAACCGTCTTCGTGTTGTTTGTGCTGTTCGTCCCCCGAGGGCTCATCTCGCTCCCCTCGGTCATCGCTGACGTGTACAGCGAGTCGCGGTTCGATAACTCGATCGCGACCAAGAAAGACATGGAGGAGTCCAAATGACCGAGACCGTATTAGAGATTCGCGACCTCACGAAGAAGTTCGGACAGTTAACCGCAACGAACCACATCGATCTCGATGTTGAGAGCGGTGAGTTCCGGAGTGTGATCGGTCCCAATGGTGCCGGAAAAACGACGCTATTCAACCTCATTTCCGGCGCACTCCGCCCGACGAGCGGCCGAATTGAGTTCGCCGGCGAACCCATCGCCGACCTCCCGCCGCACGAACGCGTGCGCAGAGGTGTCAGCCGCTCGTTCCAGATAACGAATATATTTAGCGGGCTCACGGTCCACGAGAACGTGCGACTCGCCGTACAGTCGAAACACTACGCCGGGCTTGACAGGACCGAAGCGCTCTTTCGTGACACCGGTTCGTTCGACACAATGAATGATCGGACAGACGGGATCCTGCGCCGAATTGGTCTCGCAGATCGGGCATCGGAGATGGCTGGGACACTCGCGTACGGTGACCAGCGCCGCCTCGAAATCGGATTAGTTCTCGCGACGGATCCACAGCTTGTGCTTCTTGATGAGCCTACTGCCGGCATGAGCAGCGAAGAAACAAGAGAGACGCTGGAACTCGTCAATGAGGTACTCGCGGACCAATCTATCATGCTCATCGAACACGACATTGACCTGATTATGGACGTGTCGGATCGCATCACAGTCTTGACGCGTGGTGAAGTGCTCGCGAGCGGAACTCCGGAGGAGATATCCACGAATGACGACGTACAGGACGCGTACTTAGGTGGTGGGCGCGATGAGTGATCCGATCCTCAGCCTCCGTGATGTCCGTGCTGGGTATCAGATGACAGAGGTGCTAACTGGGGTCACGATGGACGTCGAACGGGGGTCTGTAGTCTCACTTGTCGGCCGAAACGGCGTCGGAAAGACAACGACTCTCAGATCAATCGTCGGAAACATCGTCCCGACCGCCGGAACGATCACGTTCGACGATCGGGACATCACGACGCTCGACACCGAAGAGACGATTCGTACCGGAATCACCTTTGTTCCGGAAGAGCGCCGGATATTTCCCGGACTCACTGTTCGTGAAAACGTCAGAATGGGACAGATAGGCGTCGACGCGACTGACGGGCCGTCCGTCGACGAAGTGATCGACATGTTTGAGAACTTAGCAGAGCGCGAAAATAGTCCGGGATCGGTGCTGTCCGGCGGAGAGCAACAGATGCTGGCGATAGCGCGTGCGATGGTCGCAGACCCGGACCTTCTCCTCCTTGACGAGCCCACGGAGGGACTTGCCCCATATATCGTCAGACAAATCGAAGACGTGATCGCCACCCTCAACGATCGGGGAATAACCGTACTTGTCGTCGAACAGAATCTCCCGGTAGCACTAGATGTATCTGATTACACATATATCCTCGAAAAAGGACATATTGTTCACGAGGGGCCTGCATCAGAAGTGAAAGACAACCAGGCAGTATTAGACAAACACCTCGGCATCACAGCCGGCGAGTAAGTGTGGGTGACCTGTCGTAGTCCGGATATACTCACGGTCGCTGTGACAGGTTTCTCCGACTGATGTGGTGTATGCACTCGTCGGAGGGTACACACCAAAGACGTCCACTCGGCTCCTGGCCTGCCGGCCTCACGACAAGTAGGCGATCTCGGGTTGCAACGGTGTTGGGTACAATTCGATATCGAGGCGATCCGTTCTGATTGAGCGAGGCGATCGAAGTATAATAATATTAGAAAATTCTAGAATCTACTAAATAACCGATAATTATAAGATTGCCGAACTCCTACTTGCCGTTATGAATCAGCTATTGCTTGCGATCGATGAGAGTATCGAACGCGCGACTGCTCAGGTCGAGACAACTCTCGATCTCTTCGACGGCGACGACGTAACCGCGTACCTGCTGCACGACTTTGTCGACAACCCAGAAGGGGCCTCAGTCTCGCAAGTCGACGCAGTGACACGGGCGCAATCACTACTGGAAGCAGAAGGTGTGACCGTCGAGTTTCGCGAACGGAGCGGTGAACCGGCACGATCGATTGTCGAGACTGCAGACGACTTGAACGTCGACGCCGTTTGTGTCGCCGGTCGAAAGCGCTCACCGACGGGGAAAGTGTTGTTCGGTAGCGTGACACAATCAGTGATCCTGCAGACGGACCGGCCCGTGATCGTCTGTAGTCCTTCAGACGCCCCCGAAAGAAGCGAGTGACCTATCCGAATTTCTTGAACTGCTGAAGGCAGTCGTTACAGTAGTGGATTGACTGACATCGGGAAGGGCCGCGTGGGTGTTTACGCTCAGTGTCTGTCGACCCGCAGTAAGGGCATTCGGCACCAGTAGTCTCTCCACTCGTGGTAACGCTTGGATCGGGCTCGTTCATTCGAAGCTCAGCCCGAACTCTCTGAGCGCTTCTTTCCCTGCCTCAGTCACGAGGTCTACGGTCCAGTCCGGTGACCAGACAAGCCGCACCTCGGCGTCGGTGATACCGTCGACGCTGGCGACCGTCTGTTCGACGTCGTCTAATAGGATCTCCCGTGCGGGACATCCGCTGTACGTCAGCGTCATGTCGATCGTCGCGTTCCCGTCACTGAGCTCGACGCCATAGATGAGTCCAAGATCGACGATGCTCACCGGCATCTCCGGGTCCTCGATCTCGTAGAGTGCCGACCACACGTCTCGTTCCAACCCTTCGGCATCGTCACCGGTCGCCGGGACGTCCCCATCTGCTCGGTCACGCGTGTCGTACTCAGTGTGCGAACAGGGGGCTGCGTCTTCAGTCGAGCGTGGCCGATCGTAATCGCTACTCATCTTCTGGGTCCATAATGACGGTGGCGCTGTCGCGGCCGAGATCGCGGTACTCCGAGGTCATCTCCTCATGGAGACTGTGCCACGCGTCAGTGTGCTCGTTGTCTCGCCCGATCGGGCTCGCGACATCAGCATCAGTCGGGACAGAGAACCCGAGTTCAGAGAGCGTATCGACGATGCGGTTTTCCCACTCCGTGCGCATCTCGTCGAGCGTCTGCGTCCTGATCCCGAGTTCGACGATGTCCGACTCAACGGCACCGACGGGCTCGAAGAGCGTCAAAGCGTATGGGTACAGTTCGTCGATCGCTTCCTGTGCACGTTCGCTGGCGTCCGCATCAGCTGCGAGCCGTTCGAGCCAGCTTCGCGCGTGCTCGACGTGGTACCCTTCCTCCCCCTGTGCGCGACTCGCTCGTTCACGAATAACTCGGTACGAGGAGTCTTCTACTGCCGCCAACCTGATATCCTCAGCAACGTCGTAAAGGTAGGCCCGGACGATGGCGTTGGCCCACTGGCCCTCTTCGAAGGGAAGTTCGACGAACGTTGCGTGTTGGAAATCAGATGGGTCACTTTCCCAGAGCAGGTCCTCTTCGGAATATCCCAGTTGTTGAATGGCGTCGTACCACAGTCGGGCGTGCCCGAGTTCGTCCTGGGCATTATTCGAGATCGCAAGGTCAGATTCGAGCGTCGGTGAGCGAACCTGCCAGAACGTGTACCGTTCAGCTTGGACGTACTCGTCGTCGGCCAAGCGGAATAGCTGGGCCTCAACCGCCTTACGCTCTCGTTCAGAGAGATCCTCTGGCCGTCCGAGATCAGCATCGGTTGCGGACATCAGGCACCACCTCGACGTCGCTTTTCCGCTTCGATCTGCTCGTTCTCAGAGGCCTCGACTTCCTCCGCGGCAGGATCGACATTGTATGTCTGTGCGAACCGGTAGGACTTATCGGTCGTTCCGCCAAACGCGACATCGTCCGCGGTGATCTCGCCAATTCGGTCCGTCTCGACGACCCAAAGCGGGCGCTCGTCTTCGGCGAATTCGTCGACGGCGTCACGCCGGGCGACAGCCGCATTCGGGGCTTCGATATCACCGACGTGAGTGTGGTATCCTCTCGAGTCTGGACGGAACACCCGCCACTCGACGAAGTCGCCTTCCGCGTTGACGTCGCTCGTGTCCTCATCGGGGACAACACTCTCGATATCGTCTTGCGGCGCGACCCAAAGCGCGTTCGTCGGCTTACGGCGGCCGTGTTGAATCACAGCGAACTGCTTCGCCATTTCGCGGTCGGGCGCGTGCACGTCACGGCAGTAGACGAACTCTGCGTTCGGACTTCGTTGTCTGAATACTTCCCAGATCATGGTCAGTCTGCCGCCTGTGCACTCCGATTGGGGGTGCTCGTCGGGTTGTCCATCATACTGCGGACCCATTGCACGGCTTCTTGGGCCTGCGCGCGTCCGGTGATCTGTTCAATGCTTCCGTCGTACTCGTTCTGCGAGACCGTGAAGAACTCGTCCCAGTCGAGATCGTCTTCAACGACGTCGTAGGTCCCGTCGTCGCGCTCGCGGATCCGGGGCTCATCGGGGATCTCCAGACCGTAGTGCTTCGCTTTCTCCATGTACCGATTCAGGAAGGAGTTCCTGAGTTCGTCGTTCGAAGACACCTTGAGACCAACTTCTGCCGCGAAGTCGTGGTGGGTGCTCTGGTCGTCGGTCGGACCGAAGAATTGGAGGATCCGTGGCCACCACTCTTCGAAGGCATCCTGCACCATCTCTTGTTCGCGCTTCGAACCAGACATCAGTTCTCGCAGGATGGACTCACCGTGTTTAACGTGCATTCCCTCCTCGAAGCAGATCTTGTCCATCGCGTGGGCGTACGGCTCCCAACTGGATTTCTTGAGCGTGGCCTGCCGACGCATTGCCGCACCGTCGACAAAGAACGCGATCATCGGCGTCTCGGCGTAGCTTTCCATCGGGTAATGGAAGCAGTTGAGGAACTTACCGTCGCCATTTGCGAGGTCGTCGAGCATCTCCTCGCGGGTTTTGATGCCGAGCGACTCGGCTGCACGGTACAGCATCTGCCCGTGGCCGATCTCGTCCTGCGTTTTGGCACTGAAGGCCATCTTCCGCTCGAGGCTGGGGGCGCGGCGAATGAACGGACGCTCTAGATACGCGCCCATAATCTCACTGTTCGCGTGGAACTCCAACATGCGCGTTGCAGCTTTCCGATACTCGACCGGCATATCATCTTTCGGCGTAAACCTCCGCGGTTCCGCCTGCGCTTTCACTTCTTCAACGATCATTATCCATCATACAGTACTGACGGAAGTTGCTTACCTATTGGCCAGTCCATAGACTGGGTTTATATACTCACTGCGCTATGCTGCCGTATGATACGCGAGTGTCTAAGCGTTGAATTCGAAATTGAGGACGACGACTGTCCGCTCGCAGAAGCGACGCGGAGTGCGAACACGACCGTCGATGCCTCTCCGCCACTCCTGCGCGACGATGGAAACGTGCTCCTCCGGTTCAGTACACCGACCGGTGATGGCCTTACTGAGATCCTCGAAGAAGATCCTCGAATTAAATATCTGTACCGGTCAGAAACGGACGAACGGTACAATTATCGGTGTCTCTCTGTTCACCCGTGCGTCGTCCATGATCTCGTCAACAACGGGTTCATGGTCGAGTCGCTCTCGTATAAAAGTGGTAGCGCAGTTCTCACGGGGGCAGTCGTGGGGAGAGAGATACTCACAGAAGTGATGCAAACCGCCGGCGAAACGGTCGGCGTCCAACTCAAGCGTGTCCATTCGATCGGTGCCGATGCCGATACGGCAGTGGCCAAGCAGTGGGATATCACGCCGGCACAGGAAGAAAGCATCAAACAGGCGTTAGCATCTGGGTACTTCGAAATACCTCGGGAGGCGAATGCCGACGAGGTCGCTACGGAGCTTGGGATTAGCAAGACAGCATTTCTCGAGCGATTGCGGCGAGCGCAACGGGGGCTGTTCACCGAGTTGTTCCAAGATATCGGCTGAGAGAGCGAACCCATGGCCCGGCTTGTCGCGACAAAACACGTTATTCGCGTGATAAGAGGCACTCGTTTGATCAACGAAGAGTATAGGACGGTGCAAGTGCGAACACGAGTATGCACGTCGACGATAGTGACGTCCGGACTATCACATTCAATCGCCCACAGTCATACAACGCGATGACCGGCGAGGTCGCCGCCGATCTTGTTGATGCCATGGGTGGCCTCGACCCATCCACGCACGATGCCGTGGTCATCACTGGCGAGGGTGATGCATTTAGCTCCGGGGGCGACATCGACGCGATGGCTGAGCGCGACGAGACCGCACTTGAGTCGTACGATCGGGTCCGCGAAACGCTTGGTCGTGTCGCCGAATCGATTCTTGACGCTCCCGTTCCAGTCGTCGCGCGCGTGAACGGCGATGCCGTTGGTGCGGGCATGGCAATCGCGATGTTATCAGACTTCGCGTACGCCACTGAATCTGCCCGATTCGGCGCATCATTTATAAATGTCGGCCTCATTCCGGACGCCGGTAGCACCGCACTGCTTCCCCGAGTTGTCGGTCTGCGAAAAGCGAAAGACCTCGCATTTACCGGTCGGTTGATCTCCGCGTCGAAGGCGGCGGAGTGGGACATCATCAACGAGGCCGTTCCAGACGACGATATCGACGAGCGGGTTGAGACGCTGCTTTCGACGCTCGCGGATCGCCCGACTGAGACGATCGCGTTAACCAAACGAGCGATCCATGACAACCTCGGACAGCCATGGCAAGACGGACTCGAACGAGAGGCACACTTCCAGACGCTTGCGTACGGGACAGATGCGCACACGGAAGGCGTCGAGGCGTTTCTGGAAAACCGGTCACCCGAGTTCGAGTGATACCTTCTCGCGACAGTGGTGACCGTATGAGTTAATCGCCAAGCGCGTCTGAGATCTCTCGGAGGGTGAGACGACTCGTCGGGTCTCCGTTCAAATCAGGCGAACCGGGAGTTCTCACCCCGTGTGAGGAACACCGATCGGACCCGTTTTCCGCGGTGAAAATACTCAAAAGGGATTACAATCAACGACTAGTCGTGGAACGAATCCAGCTAGGGAATACAGTCTTCGAAGGCGCAAACAACGTGTATTTGCTTGACGGCCCGACGACCGCGCTCCTCGACACAGGAGTCGCAATGGCTGGCGTCCGTGACGAACTGCAGTCTGGACTCGCTGACCATGGCGTTGAATTCGGCGACGTCGACGAGGTGGTGTTGACACATTGGCACCCCGACCACGCCGGACTCGCAGGAGAGATACAGGAGGCGAGCGGGGCCGATGTGTTTGTGCATGAGGCCGATGCGCCAATCGTTGACGGGAGAGTGCAGCCGTTGATGGAGAACCCTGAGCTCCAGCGTGAGACGCTCGACGAGTGGGGGCTACCAGACGAGAAGCGGAAGGAACTGGCTGATTTTTTTGCGTCAGTTGGAGCAGAACTTTCCGGCCCTCATGCCGAGGTGACAGAAATATCCGACGGAGACGCCCTCACCGTCGGGGGCGTGACCCTCGAAGCCGTCCATCTCCCGGGGCACACGGCTGGTCTTACGGGGTTTGCGTTCGATGTGAATGAGATACAGGCAGACGGACCGAGTGCCACGGGAGACAGTGGCGACGACACCGACACATCGGACGCCGCTCCCGAGGGATTGTTTTCGGGAGACGTGATCCTTCCGAAATACACGCCGAATGTCGGCGGTGCCGATGTCCGAGTCGACGACCCGCTGGCCGCATATACTCAGAGTCTCGTCCGGGTGATCGAGCGCGACTTCAGCGTTACATATCCGGGGCATCGAGACCGGATAGACAAGACGTCACTTCGAGCGGCGACCATTCTCGAACACCATCGGACCCGAACAAAGCGGGTGATAGACGTGCTCGACAAACTCGGGTCGGCAACCCCGTGGGAGGTGTCAGCGGAGCTGTTCGGTTCGCTCAGCGAGATACACATCCTCCACGGCCCGGGAGAGGCGTTCGCACACCTCGATCATTTGGCGTCCGCTCGCGTCGTAGAGCGTGATGGCAGTCGCTATCAGCGTATTGACGCAGACGTCGATATTGACTCGCTGTTTCCAACCACCAGCATGGATCAACAGCTGTGATATCCGCCCACCGGAACGGTGTTTGCCGAAGCAGCTGAGTCCGAGAGATCGGTCGGTATCGGAACGTTACAGGTTCGCGAACGCCTCGTCGACGAGCTCGCCGGTATCGGCGACGATATCCGCCATCTCCTCGTTATCGGGCGCCATCCCAACCAGTCGGGCGACGCGCATGATTGAGACGTGGTAGACGACCTGCTTGCCGGGTTCTTCTTCCCAGATAACGACGTTACAGGCCATGAGCGCCCCGAGTTTGTTGTCCGTCGTCTCGAGCGCGCGGTCGGCGACCCCGGGATTGCACGCGCCGAGCACGTAGTAGGGGTCCCGACCCGCGTCGACCTTCTCGTTGAGCATCTCGGACGGAGAGAACTCGACGGGGACGCCGAAGCCGGCGTCCGTGAACACGTCGCGCACGTGTTCGATGGCATCTTCGTGGCTCATCTCGAGCGTCGACTGTTCTTCGCCGATGTCCTCCGGGTCGATCTGACGTGGGTCGATTGGGAGCGTCATTCGTGTGCTATCTTGGGCCTTCAGGACAAAGTCTCTTCGGGTGTTGTTCGACGAGAGCGGAGATTCATGGAATAGAATCGCTCTCGTAGCTTCTCTGTCAAGTGGCAATGTACTGTTCAGAAATATCAGTACGCTGCGCTTCCACCCGTTTTCCGAGATGGTCACCGCTTCTGTGCGTGAGGGCTCTCTCTCGAAGTAGTATTGTGTACAATATACAAAACAACTAAGTCGGCGCGGGGCGAATGGACACCGAATGGCTGAAGATATCGAGGAGATCCGACGACAGAAACTGGCGGAACTTCGAAATCGGGCTGCAACGGACGGTGCTGAGGCATCTGCCTTGAAGAGTCTGTCCGAGCCGTTCCACATCAACGGCGGCGCCGACCTCTCCGAGGCCATCGCCGAGTACGACCTCGTGCTCGCCGACTTCTACGCCGAGTGGTGTGGTCCGTGCCAGATGCTCGAACCGATCGTCGAACGGATCGCGGCCGAGACCGATGCGACCGTCGCGACGGTCGATATCGACGCGAACCAGCAACTCGCCGCCGAGTACGATGTCCGGGGGGTACCGACGCTCGTCCTGTTCGCTGACGGACAGCCGGCGGAACGACTCGTCGGAATGCAGACGAAGCGCAGCTTCGCTCCGTGATCGAAACGCACGCGTGAATCAACGGCGACCGATGGGCCTGCTGACGCAGATCGGGCCACTCGGAGGCCCGCTCACTTTCGGCTGTCGCCGGCCTCACCGAATGACGCTGACGGATGATCTCGGTGAGCCGCTGGTCGGTCTCGCTTCCCGCACGACGCCACGTACGCGGGTCCCGGGACGATCCTGCTGTGGTTTCGACGTCGAGGAACGTGGGCGCTTCGTTGAGCCGATGCCGGGACGTTTCGAGCGCTGATTACGGAACAACCACTTGAGCCTCCATCCGCCGCTGTCGATGCGGTCTCAGAAGCTTTGGTGTGACTTATTCGAGAGACTTCGCCCGGTTCTGGAAGTCGCCGCCACACTCACAGGTGCCGGGATGAGAGTTCGCCTCAACAATGGTGCCACACCGTAAACACTCGTACTGCGACGGTGACGCCGGATCGTTCTCGTGCTCGTAGTCTTGACCTTGTGGCATACGATACCACAGCGTCGTCAGAGATAAGTATTAATGGTAATAGAAATATAAGGTACCTTAATTTCTATATCCTGTAGTCCGGAATGCTCTCCTTCCGGATCTGGCCGAGTTCTGTCGACGGACACGTCCCCTGTAGCGAGCGGTATCTCGTTTACCGACACGAGGGAACCCGGCTAGGGAGACAACCGCTACAGAGCGGCGGAGGGTCCGTCTTCAGCCACGGCAACGCCGCCGTCGACGGCTGATTTCGCCTCCCGTCGCACCGGTTCGAGATTACGGTACGGGATGATGCGGGTGAGAACGAGCGTCTGGACGCCGGCGGAATCAGGGATCGACTGGCTATCGCCCCCGCACTGACCGATTCGATCCCCCACGCCCACCGGTGAGCAGCCAGTCCAGTGACAGCCCAGTCGACGCACTGCGACTCCGCGCGCAGTCCAGTGAAGTACTGTAGGTCGCGTCCCCTGGATGATCCCGCCCTCGCAACCTCGTTCGACTGCGACCGCCACGTGCAGACAGCAAGCCAGTCGAAGTGACTGGCCGGGAAGTCGGAGCAACGTCTCTGATGGCGGTAGACGGCGATTTGGCACGATCTCTCTTTCCGGTCGTGTACAGAGGGGAGAAGTGCACCCGACCACACAGTATTGTATGATCGCAGAAATACTTTAGTCACTCCCGATCCAATCCTCTGGTATGAGCGACACCCTCGTCGGCGGCGGTGGCGGTGCCGCGAGATCGGGTGCGGGGAGGGGGGAGGTAGCGAGTGAATGAGCGACACGACTCCCGCAGAGTACGTCCGGGCCCACCGCGAGGAGTTGGTCACGCTCACGCTCGATCTCCTCGCGAACGATTCGTCGAACCCGCCCGGTGACACGCGCGAAGTCGTCTCCGAGATCGAGCAGTTCCTCGATCCGCTTTCGGTCGACGTCGAGCGGTTCGCAGTCGATCCGGTGAAGCCGAACCTGCTCGTTCGAATCCCGGGCGAGTCCGACCACACACTGCTGTACAACGGCCACCTCGATACGGTGCCGTTCGACGCCGACACGTGGTCCCACGACCCGCTCGGTGAGCGGGTCGGTGACCACGTCTACGGTCGCGGCGCAACCGACATGAAAGGGGCCGTGGCGTCGATGCTGTTCGCGATTCAGGCCGTCGCAGCCACCGACGCAGTTCCGCCCGTCGACCTCCAGTTCGCGTTCGTGAGCGACGAGGAGGTGGGTGGCGACGCCGGCCTGCCAGCGTTGCTGGACGCCGGCCGGTTCGACGCTGACGCGTGCGTGATCGGCGAGCCGACCTGCGAGGAAGGCCGCCACTCCGTCACGGTCGCGGACCGGGGAAGCATCTGGTTGACCCTCGAAGCGAGCGGTGAGGGGGCCCACGGCTCCCGGCCGGTGCTCGGCATCAATGCCATCGACCGACTCTACGACGCCATCGAAACCCTGCGCGAGCGATTCGGTACCCGGCGGCTCGAGATCGACGCTGAGGTGGCACCGATCGTCGAGGAGTCGATCGAATACTACGCCCCCTCGATGGGTGAGGCCACCGCTCGAGAGCTGTTCTGGTACCCCTCGATCAATCTCGGCGTCCTCGAAGGTGGCGACGCGATCAACACCGTCCCGCAGTCTGCACGTGCCGAAGTCGACGTACGGCTGACGGCGGGTGTCCACACGCCCGACGTGCTGGAGAAGATTCGGGAATGCGTCGCCGACTGCGACGGTATCACGGTCGCCGACGTCGCTTGGAGCGTCGGCACCGCCGAGGATCCTGACGGCCCACTCGTCGAAGCCGTCGCGTCGACAGCGGAGGACACCACGGGAGAGCACGTCTTCAGACGGAGTGCCACGGGCGGCGGCGACGCCAAGAAACTCCGGAACGCGGGCATCCCGACCGTCGAGTTCGCGCTGGGGGCCGACACGGTCCACGCGCCCGACGAGTACGTTCCGGTCGACGTGCTCGTCGATAACGCGATCGTCTACGCCCGGCTTCCGGCAGCGTGGCGGTCCCAGATCGACCGGTAGGAGCTTCAGATCCGGGCTGTGGTGCGAGTGGACGGACGGACTCGAATCGGTGGGGCCTGTGCTTGGCTGTCGCCGGATCGGTGACAGCGACGGCGCGATCGATCGCCGGCCACTGGCCCCTCTCGACCGCACTTTTTCAGAATGTTGGAACTCATATACAATACTAATATCGGACGGTTCCAATCACCGCCTGTGAGACAGCTATGACCGACATCGAACCAGACGCCACCGTCGACGCCAGAGGTGCAGCGTGTCCCGGTCCGCTGATGGACCTCATCGGAAAGATTCGGGGCGCCGAGTCAGGGGACGTGATCCGCCTGCTGAGCGACACCGACCAGTCGCTCACCGACGTCCCCGAGTGGACCGAGGAGGCCGGCAACGAACTGCTCGCGGTCGAAGAAGGCGACGACCACAACGCGTTCTACGTGGAGAAAGCATGACCGAGCGAATCGTCATCGTGGGCGGCGGGACCGGTGGGTCGGTGCTCGCCAACGACCTCGCCGACCGGCTCGAACCCGAGCTCGACGCCGGCGACGTCGAGGTCACCCTGATCAACGACGGCCCCGACCACGTGTACAAGCCGGTCTGGCTGTACGTGCCGTTCGGCCAGCGCGAGCCGGCGGACGGTCGCCGCGCGCTCGACGAGCTCGTCGACGACGCAGTCGAGCTCCGGATCGACCGCGTGACCGATATCGACACCGAGTCCCAGCGGCTCACGCTCCACGGTAATGCCTCGACGGTCGGCTACGATCACCTCGTGCTGGCGACCGGGTCGACGCTGGAGCCCGACCAGATCCCCGGCCTCGCGGAGGGCGGTCACGACTACTACAGCGAGTCGGGAGCGACCGCCCTGCGCGACGAACTGCTGGAATTCACCGAGGGTGACCTCGTGTTGAGCGTCATCGGGACGCCCCACATGTGTCCGGCGGCACCACTCGAATTCGTCTTCATGGCTGACGACTGGCTCCGCGAGCGCGGCCTCCGCGAGGACGTCGCCATCACCTACACGTACCCCATCCAGCGCGTCCACGGCAACTCCCACATCGCCGAGTGGGCCCGTCCCATCATGGAGGAACGGGACATCAACGTCGAGACGTTCTTCAACGCCAAGTCGGTCGACCCCGACGCGGAGACCATCACGTCGATGGAGGGGACCGAACTCGATTACGACCTCCTCGTGACGATTCCACCCCACGGCGGGATAGACCTGATCGAAGAGGCGGGGCTCGGCGACGACGGCTGGGTCGACGTCGACAAACACACGCTCGAAGCTGAGGCTGCCGAGAACGTCTACGCGCTCGGTGACACCGCCGACACCGGCGTCCCGAACGCGGGCAGCGTCGCCCACTACCAGGCCGGCGTCGTCGGCCAGCGCCTCGCCAGCGAGATCCGCGACCGCCCGGCGACGGCGACCTACGACGGGAAGACGCTGTGCTTCATCGAGACGGGGATGGACGCGGCGTCCTTCGTCGAGTTCGACTACGAGAATCCGCCGTCGCCGGCGCCGCCCTCGGAGAAACTCCACTGGTCGAAGCTGGCGTACAACGAATCCTACTGGCTGACTGCACGAGGACTGCTCTGACTATGTCCGAGAACCAGACTAACGCGCCGACCGACCTCGAAGCGGCGATCGAGCAGAACCCCGAGGCGGTCGCCAAGTTCGTGGAGCACCTCGACGCCGTCAACGAGCTGCTGGACGTGCTCTCGCTCGGCGAGAGCGCGCTCGACGACGAGATGGTCCGGGAGCTATCGGCTACGGGATCGACACTGACAGAGTCCGCCGACGGGCTGGCGACCGACGAGACCGTGGCGCTGGCCGAGACGGTTGGGGAGAACGGCGACGACCTGCGGGAGGCCCTTGACACGTTGCTCGCGCTCCAGCAAAGCGGGACGCTCGACGACCTGGCCGAACTCGCGGAGGTAGGGTCGTTGGCGACCGCAGCGCTCGACGACGAGATGGTCACGTCACTGGCCGGTACCGGTGCTGCAGTCGGCGAGGTCGCGCAGACGGCCGCTGACGACGATACTCGTGATGGCATCCAAACGCTGCTGGAGAGCGTCGGTGAGGCGGAGCAGAGCTCCCCCGAGCAGGTCGGGGCCGTTGGTCTGCTTCGCGGATTACGTGATCCGGATGTCCAGTACGGGTTGGGCTATCTGCTGGCGCTTGCAGGCGCGCTCGGCCGTGCGCAATCCACGGAGAAGTCACACTAACCGCTCTCTCCGAGGCGGGCCACTTTCCCGGTCGATGTAGACGGGGAGTGACCGCACCGTATTGTATTGTGTAGTAGGCCCAAGACTATTAAACACCGGGTGCGTAGAGGCTGGTAATGGCAACGCAGACAGCGAAGACGGACCGCGTGGTTTCGCTTGGTGACGACGACCTCGAAACGGTCGTCGAAGACAGTAGCGTCGCGCTCGTGGAGTTCTACACAGAGTGGTGTGGCACCTGCAAGCGGATGAAGCCGGTTCTCGAAACACTCGCCGAAGACACTGACGCGGCGATCCTGACGATCGACATCGAGTCGAACCTCGAAACGGCAATCGAGTTCGGTGCCCAGAGTACGCCCACGTTCGTCCTCTTCGTCGACGGGCAACCGGTGAAACAGCTCCGTGGCGGCCAGAACGAACAGACACTCCGCGACCTGATCGCCCGATATCGAGACTAACTCACCGACAACGAGATGAACCCCAGAGAACTTCGCGCCGACACGCCCGCCTTACACGAGGACGTCTACCTGAATTTCGGCGCCCATGGGCCGAGTCCACGGTACGTCGTCGAGGCTGCTGACGAGTTCGTACAGTCACACGAGTACGAAACGAGCACGCGAAACGACCCCTACGAGGTTGCGTTCGACACTTATGACCGCGTACGGGGGCGCGTCGCCACCTTCGTCGGTGCGGATGACGACGAGATCGCGCTCACGGAGAGCACGACCGCGGGCATCAACGCCGTCGCGACCGCTATCGACTGGGAGCCCGGCGACACCGTCGTCCGAACCGACCTCGAACACCCAGCTGGGACGCTCCCGTGGCAACGCCTGGAACAGAAAGGCGTCGACGTTCGCGTCGTCGAGACGGAGAACGGTCGCGTCGATCTCGACGCCTTTGCCGAGGCCGTCGAGGACGCGCGCCTAGCCTGTTTCAGCGCGGTGACGTGGACGCACGGCACCCAGTTGCCCGTCAGCGATCTCGTCGATATCGTCCACGACGCTGACGCGTTCGCGCTCGTCGACGCTGTACAAGTGCCGGGACAGCTTCCGATGGATGTCGGCGAGTGGGGTGCGGACGCCGTCGCGGCGGCCGGTCACAAGTGGCTGCTGGGGCTGTGGGGCGGCGGCTTCCTCTACGTCGACCGGACAGCTGCTGACTCCCTCCTACCTACCACAGTTGGGTACCGAAGCGTCGAGACGCCGACTGCAGATCCCTACGAGTTCGCAGCTGGCGCCCGCCGATTCGAGGTCGGATCGGCGAACCCGGCTCCACACGTCGCCCTGGCGGAAGCCATCGAGGCGATCGACGAAGTTGGAGTCGACCGTATCGCTGCCCGAATTCAGGAATTGGCTGGCCAGTTGGCCGATGGGGTTTCCGACGACCGGCTTCTCAGTCCTGTAGACCCCGAGTCGGGACTCGTGACCATCGACGTAGACGACCCCGAAGCGACGGTTGACCGACTCGCGTCGGAGGGAATTGTTGTTCGTTCCGTGCCGACGCCGGATGCCATCCGTGCGTCGGTCCACGCGGTCAACACTCACACTGAGGTCGAGCAGCTGTTGGAGGCACTCGAGTCGGAGTGGATCTGACGCGAACACCGTTTTCTCCGTACCCCGACATGGCAGTTCCTTCTGAAGGTGAATCGTCTGCTTAGCAGGTGTGCGCAGTTCGGTCTTTGAAGGAGAACCGTCTTACTCGTGGGGGTGGGAGAGTTGTAGAAATGTACCTTGTCACGTTTCGCCTCGACCCTGGGGAGTATGACGAGGAGTTTCACGAGTTAAATGACGCGATACAGGCGGCTACTGAGGACACGGACGGCTATCTCGGCAAGCGGACGTGGCATGCTCCAGAGAGTGAGGAGGTTCTCGTCGCGTACTACTGGGAGTCGTTAGACGCGCTTGAGACGTTTGGCGCATATTCAGAGCACAAAGAGGCGAAACGGCGGTGGACAGAGTGGTACGATGCCTACGAGGTCACCGTTACGGAAGTCATCGAATCGTATGGAAGTGGATTTGGTGACGACGCAGACCCGCCCGCATAGGAGTTTCCGTCCCGCTTGATTGAGATTCTCAGCAATGACGCGATAAAAAACGTTCTGTATTCAACGAAGCTAGCCATCTGAGACAGGGATTACGCGCCCGCCGACTTCGACGCTAATTCCGTCTGGTAATCCTTCTTGTGACAAGCAGTAAGCAGAACGCGAACCGAGCTGTTAGCTTGTTCCCTATACCGAGCGAATCAGGGAAGCAAAGAACCAGAAGGTGAACCGTTGTGTGATTCTCTCACGTCGGAATGGAAAATGACGGTCTGCTTCAGTCGACCTGCACCCGACCGCTCTCGTCGACGACGGCGTGACCACGATATGCGAACCGAACTTCGAGTTCAGCCGATGTCGAATCCTCGACCAACGTTTCGATCGCATCCGGATCGGCGACCTCGGCTAGCGGCGGGTCGAGTGTGACTGGTTCGACGCTCTCTGCGTCTGCGACCGCGTCGACGATCTTGGGGATGGGCTCTTCGAGTGCGTTCATGGGAGATTAGACGAGGAGCTGAATGTCGGAGTCAGCCATGTCCTGCAGGGCGGTCGCCGCGCCGACGCCCGTGGTGACACCGTCGTAGAAGTCGTCCTCGTCGTAGTCCATCAGGTCGATGGTCATCTGACAGGCCTGGAACTCCACGCCCATGTCGAGACTCGTCTCGATGAGTTCCTCGATGGTGGCGGTGTCGTTGTCCGCGATCTTCTTCTCCATCATCTTCGTCGTCACGCGGTCCATGCCCGGGAGCGCGGCGACGGCGTTCGGGACGGGCATGTTGGGGTTGCCGACGGAGCTGAGTTTCAGATTCTTCGATCGCTCCTCGTGGAGGATGTCCAGCCCCCAGAACGTGTGGAAGACGGTCACCTCGTAGCCGAACGCGGCCGCGGTGCTCGCGAGGATGAGCGGCGGGTACGCCATGTCGAGGGTCCCCTTCGTCGCGATGATGCTCATCTTCTTGCCGTCGTCGTCACTGGTGGCTTCGGCAAGGGCATCCTCCAGTTCGTCCACGCGTGCGGCCAGCTCCGCACGCGAGGGGGCGTCGTCGGCCGGCGCGTCGGGTGTGTCCGTACCCATCGTTACTCCGTCTTGCGGACGTAGTGTTTGAACACGTCGTCGCCTTCCTCCTGGTTGACGAGCTCGATGCCCCCGGTGCCGGACGCCCAGCCGTCGATGTCGCTCATGCTTCCGGGGTCGGTCGCCAGCACTTCGAGGACTTCACCCTCCGAGAGCTCGTCGATGGCCGACTTCGCTTTCACCACTGGCATGGGACACGATGCACCTTTCACGTCTAGCGTCTCCGTAATGTCGAATTCAGCACTCATTGGTTATCTGCTCCGTTTGTCTGTATTGGAGCTATCGCACAATACCCCCTACCCAAGTAAAAGATTGTCGGTTCTTGGGAATACTCCAACAATCCAAGCAGCGGGATGTCTTCTATATTTCGGCTATCTGCCCGATTTCGGATGTCTGTGGGAAATAGGGCGTCTATATATCGCGATAGTATTGTGTAATTGAGGAACTTCTATGCGAATCTTTTTGTACGTCCACCCAGTAGAAACGACTGCACAACATGAACGCCGATGACTTCCCGACTCCGGACGTCGACGTCGAAACCGTCGACCCGGAGACGCTGAAGGATCGTATCGACGCCGGCGAGGACGTCACACTCCTCGACGCGCGTATGCAATCAGACTACGAGGAGTGGCGTATCGACGGTGAGAACGTCACGTCGATCAACATCCCGTACTTCGAGTTCCTCGAGGACGACATCGACGAGGACATCCTCGAGCAGATCCCCGACGACCGCGAGGTAACCGTCCTGTGTGCGAAGGGCGGTGCCAGCGAGTTCGTCGCGGGCACGCTCGCCGAGCGCGGTTACGACGTGAACCACCTAGAGGATGGCATGAACGGCTGGGCGAGCATCTACGAGGCCGTCGAAGTCGAGCGCTACGATGGCGCCGGCACGCTGCTGCAGTACCAGCGCCCCTCTTCGGGCTGTCTCGGCTACCTCCTCTACAACAACGGCGAAGCCGCGATCATCGACCCGCTGCGGGCGTTCACCGACCGCTACCTCGAGGACGCGGACGACCTCGGCGTCGATCTGCAGTACGCGCTGGACACGCACGTCCACGCCGACCATATCTCCGGCGTACGCGACCTCGACGACGAGGGCGTCGAGGGCGTCATCCCCGAGGCTGCTGTCGACCGTGGTGTCACGTACGCGGACGAACTGACGACGGCTGCGGACGGCGACACGTTCGACGTCGGCGACGCCACTATCGAGGCGATCTCCACGCCCGGCCACACGACCGGAATGACGTCGTACCTCGTCGACGACAGCCTGCTCGCGACCGGCGACGGGCTGTTCATCGAGAGCGTCGCCCGCCCCGACCTCGAAGAGGGCGACGACGGCGCGCCCGACGCCGCGCGCATGCTCTACGAGTCCCTCCAGGAGCGCGTGCTGACGCTGTCCGACGACACGCTCGTCGGTGGCGCGCACTTCAGCGACGCTGCCGAGCCCGCTGCGGACGGTACTTACACCGCACCGATCGGCGAGTTGGTCGAGGATATGGATGCGCTCACGATGGACGAGGACGACTTCGTCGATCTCATCCTCTCGGACATGCCGCCGCGGCCGGCCAACTACGAGGACATCATCGCGACGAACCTCGGCCAGAACGCCGTCGACGACGAGGAAGCGTTCACCCTCGAACTCGGGCCGAACAACTGCGCAGCCAGCCAGGACTCCCTCGCGGGTGACTAACGACGCCGATGGTTGCTGACCCAGTACTGCTCCAGGCGGTTGCCGACCTGTTCCCGAACGGGATTAGTCGGTACGCCGTCGGCGGACTGCTCGTCGGGCTTGGCACCGTTCTGATCTACATCGGGACGGGGATCCCAGCCGGAGCGAGTACGTTCCTGGAGTCGACGCTGTCGTACGTGTCCGACCAGTCCCGCTTCCAGCAGTACGTCGGCTCGCGTGACTGGCGGCTCGTGTTCACGGCCGGCATCATCCTCGGTGGGCTGGCGTTCGCGGCGACGTTCCAGTCCGGCCTGGTCACGAGCTCGCTGTATGAGCCCGGGACGACCGGCCAGCTGTACGAGGTTGCCGGGGTGACGCTCTGGACGACCGACGTCCAGCCGTGGCGACTGTTCGTCGGCGGCATTCTGGTCGGTATCGGAACCCGGATTGGAAAGGGCTGTACGTCCGGGCACGGCGTCTGCGGCGTCGGCTCGGCGTCGAAGACCTCGCTGGTCGGCGTCATGACGTTCCTGACCGTGGCCATCGGGACCGCCCAGGTCGTCGCTGCGCTGGGGGTGAGCCCATGAGCGATCGCCACCCGCTGTTCAAGCCGCTGATCTTCGTCGGCGGCATCGTGTTCGGGTTCGGTCTCGGGTTCAGCCACATGGCACGGCCGGAGGTAGTGCTGAACTTCCTCCAGTTCGACGACCTCGGCCTCCCGTTCGTCATGTTCGGCGCCGCCATCGTCTCCGGGATCGCGTTCGCGCTGCTGCCCCGAATTCGGGACGCCGCACCCCTTACAGGTGACCCCTACGAGCGGCGCCTGAAACCGTTCGACCGGAACGTCCTGGTCGGCGGCGCCGTCTTCGGCGTCGGCTGGGGACTCTCCGGCATCTGTCCGGGCGCCGCGTACGCGAGCCTCGGTGTCGGCAACATCACGATTCTCTGGGCGCTCGCTGGGATGTTCCTCGGCGCGTACGCCCAGGGCTACTGGCGGAGCCGCAGCCAGGCACGTGACACCGCCGTAACTGGCGCAGACTAACTCACTTCTATGGACCCCGCTCTCATCGCCCTCTTCGTTGGTGCAGCGCTCGCTAGCCTGTTCATGGCGTGGGTTATCGGTGCCGGGTCGAGCGGCGCAACACCGTACGCCCCTGCTGTCGGCGCGAACGCCATCGGGACGATGCGGGCTGCGTTCCTCGTCGGCATGTTCGGCTTCGCCGGCGCCGTCACGCAGGGAGGGAACGTCTCGGAAGCCATCGGGAGCGGCCTCATCGGCGGCATCAGCCTGCCGATCGCCGGCGTCATCCTCGTGCTCGTGTTGGGCGCGGGGCTGATGGCGGTCGGTATCACGACCGGCTATCCGATCGCGACGGCGTTCACCGTGACAGGTGCCGTCATCGGTGTCGGCCTCGCCCTCGGTGGCACGCCGGTCTGGCCGAAGTACCGCCAGATCGCCGCCGTCTGGGTGTTGACGCCGTTCGTCGGTGGTGGCATCGCGTTCACGATCGCGAGCCTCCTTCCGCGGCCCGACGTCCCCGAACGGTACAGCATTCCCGTCCTCGCCGGCCTCGTTGGGGCTGTTCTCGTGAACGTTCAGTTCAGCTTCCTGGGTGAGGGGAGCGCTGCAGGAACCGTCCGCGGGCTCGGACAGCGTATGCTGGCAGTCGACGGGCTCGCGTCGGGGGTCGGAATTACTGGCCTCGCGGCGCTGGCCGTCGCGGCGGTCGTCTGGTGGGACGTGAGTCGCGACGAACGCGGCGGCCTGCGTCGGGTGCTGCTGGCGCTCGGGTCACTCGTGGCGTTCTCCGCGGGCGGGAGCCAGGTCGGGCTCGCCGTCGGGCCGTTGCTGCCGCTGCTTGACGAGGTCGGGATGGTTTCGACGTTCGCGGTGCTCGTCGGCGGTGGCTTCGGAATGCTCGTCGGCTCGTGGACGGGAGCGCCGCGAATGATTAAGTCGCTCGCCCAGGACTACTCGTCGCTTGGACCGCGGCGCTCCATCTCGGCGCTCGTGCCGTCGTTCTTGATCGCACAGCTGGCAGTGCTGCTTGGCGTCCCGGTCTCGTTCAACGAGATCGTCGTCAGCGCCATCATCGGAAGCGGTGTCGCCGTTGGTGGTCGGGAAGCTGTGGATGCCAGAAAAATTCTCCTGACAGTTGGGGCGTGGGCAGGGTCGTTCCTCCTCTCGTTCGCGCTCGCGTACGGCACCGCCTTCCTCCTACTTTGACATCCTCTCCGCCCTAAAGGGCGAAGATTCCCACGGCACGACACCGCTGGGTTGGGATGGTTACGGTTTGTAGCGGCCGCGAAAGGCGGCTACTGGCTGTGCCAACCAGCCGTTACCCCTATCCCGGCATGGGATTCAGAGATACTTGTACTGCCTGCATCTCGAAATCCACGTACAGAAAGGGATGCTTTCTGCGTGGGATCGGTCAATCCCGATATTGTCCAATTAACTGGGCGGGCAGGCCGCCTCGGTTACCTGTTCGTACGACGACCACTCAGTTAAAACATCTGTCGGAACGTCAAACGTGGTTCGTGTGGAGTTTATCGGATTCATCCCCGTGCTGAAGCGCGAAGCTTTCTCCTCGAACTTCCGTAACCCACAAGTAAGCCACCACGCCCTGAAGGGCGTGGCATTCAGCGTGGACTCCCGTTCTACCCGCTGAGCGCGGTAGGCGAATACTCGCCATTCACGTTCAACGTCCCGCTGTTCAAGCGCACGCCTACGGGTGCGCCTCCGCGACCAGACTTTTGCTGGTCGCGGAGATACTTCAGACCGATATTCTTCGCCGCATTGTAATCCGCGTGAACATCGTACCCGCACTTCAGACAACCGAACACATCCTGACCATTCTGTGTCGGCCTGTTATCCTCGTGCGTGAATCCACACTTCGAGCAACGTTGACTCGTGTACGCCGGGTTAATTTGCGTCACCTCAAGTCCTTCAGACTCGGCTTTGTACGTGACATACTCGTAGAGTCGGTGGAACGCCCACTTGTGAACCGCCTTCGCGTGCGGGAGGCGTTCGTGGATGCCTTTGAGTTGCTCAAACACGATGTGCGTACAGTCGTTTTTAAGAGCTTCCTCCACGAGTTCGTTCGAGATCGTGTGAAGCAGCTGCTCGAAGCGCCCGGTTTGCTTGCGACCGACCCGTTGAACAGTCTCGTGTGCCCATCGAGTGCCGATCTGTTGCAGGTCGCCCCGTCGCTTCTCGTACTCTCGGTGCCAGTGGTTAAGTTCGCCGCCACTCCAGAACGTGCCGGTTGAGGTAGTTGCGATGTTTGTGATACCGAGGTCAACACCAAGGACGGAGACGTGCTTGGCATCGCCTTGTTCGGCCTCATCGTTCTCCACGGCGGGCTTTGTCCGCACGTGAAGATAGAAGCAGTCCTCAACCTCGTCGTAGTGGAGTGTGGCTCCTTTCACGTCGTAGTCATCGTTGAACAGGTACGCGGCGTGTGGCGTGTCACGCTGTTCGTCCGGAAGGACGAACTCTGCGGTCACTCGTCCATCGGTGGTTGCGAGTGTACAGTGGTCTTCGTTGACGGTGACGGTTCGCGCGTCGTAGCTGGCGAACCGTGACGCGAAGTGTGGTTTCGAGGCTTTCCTACCTTCCTTCCAGCGTTCGATGACGCCTTTGACGGCTTCTGCGGCGCGGTTTCGTGCGGCTTGCACGAGATTAGCTGGAAGCGGTGAGTCATCCCGAACGTCGTAGTATGTGAGGTCGTGGAGTTTCTGTTTGCTGGTGATTTTCCAGTCAGGTTCCCACGCCACGTCTACGACGTGGTTGGCAGCGTCAAGGAAGTAGTCGGTTGTCTGGTGGAGGAGTTCAGCGGCACTCTCGTCCACATCGAGTTTGATGGGCACGGTTCGAGTGCGTGAACTCTCCACCATCTGTACTTCATGTGAAGTAGGGAGTTCTTATAGTGGTTTGTGTTGACGTGGGGGAGTCAGCCTGCTATTGGGTATAGTTCGTGTAATGGATTGTCGGCTTCCTCCCGCGCCTAAAGACGCGGGTTTCCTCCTTGCGGTCATTATGAACCTGCTGAACTCAAGTACCCTGACTGCTGGTCTGATGTTTGTTTCCGGCGGGGTGGTGGATCTCTGGATGGAGGAGACCATCCCGAGTTCGGTACTCACGAGCCACCCGCGCCTGCGAGGGCCGGAAGGGAAAGCGTCACTGAAGACTGAATGCTCCGTGGGGGCCCCTGGACCCCCACGCGTCCCGAGAGCTGGCAAGGGCTGCCGACGCCAAACGATATCGCAGCCCTGGTGTTGTCTCTCTCAGACTGCCCGGGGTGGCGGGACGAGAAAGACGTTTCCCGTTGCCTGTGCGACAATCTCCTCGGAGACACTCCCCAACAGGAGCCGTCGGATACGGCTTCTCCCTTTCGACCCGACAAGGACCGTCGACGGTGTTACCTCAGATTCGACGGCGAGGATCTCGTTGGCGGGATCGCCGTGTCGGACCTCGACCTGTGTCTCGATGCCCCAGTTTTCCAGCGTGCTCGCATGCTCGGCCAACTGTTCCTGTGGGCTGGCATCGGCGTCGACGCCCTCGTCTTTCGGCGACCGAATGTGAACGAGCGTCACCTCCTCGGTCGCGTGACGGAGGTACGAGAAGGCGTCGAACGCTCGGTTGGCGTTCTCAGAGAAGTCCGTCGCGAAGAGAACACGTTGAAAGAGGTGTTCCCGGAGAACCTCGGGGTCGTCGGTCCCCCGCTCGACCCGGTTGACCAACAACGGAACGACAGTCGTCCGCGCGAGGTTGCGGGCCGTCGAGCCGATGATCCGGTTCTCTAACGGGCTTTGTCCTCGTGAGCTGACGACCGATAGATCGGCGTGGACGGTCTCAGCGATGCCGTTGATACGTCGATAGGGGGTCCCACGGACGACGTGAGTCTCGACGTCGAATCCGGCGGCCTCGATGACCGTCCGATACTGGTCGAGCGCTCGTCGACGTTGCTCTTCGAAATTCACGCCGGGCATCCCAGAGTGGACGTTCGCCGGAACGACCGTCACGAGGTGGATCGTATCGACGCCGATGCGGCCCAAGCACTCGAGGCAGGTTTCGTTCTCTATTGCGGCTTCACTTGCAGCCGACAGGTCGGTAGCGCATAGGGCCCTCATAGCGACACTTTTGTCGAGTGTCCACAACATGGTTTTGATCGATTTTGTAGGAGTGACATCCTCCTCGCCGTAAACGGCGAGGCTTCCCGTGCCGCAGGTGGGATATTTGCTGGTCTACGATACGACTTGCTCTCTCGTGTGAAATGTCCCGCTCTCGCGGTCGAACAAGTGTGTCGATGGCTGTGCCACACAGCCGTTACTCCTATCCTCGCCGTGAGGACTCGGAGTTATCTTCTGTCGCATATTCTCCGCTCCGTTGCAATCCGCGTTGGCTACTAACTCGCACGACGAGCAGACGTACAGGCCACGTTCGACACGGTTCGATTTCGTGTCGTCGCCACACGATGAACACGTTTTCGAGGAGTTCCACTCGTTTTCTTTCAGCACCTCAACACCCCGCATCTCGCCTTTGTATGCGAGGTATTGGTAGAGACGGTTGAACGCCCACGAGTGGAGCTGTCTCTTTTGTACATATAA
>NZ_BBJP01000031.1 GCF_000739595.1 Halorubrum halophilum
TAATAAACAAAAAATAACGTCGGTCGCTACTACGCACAAGAACAGTGGGACGAAACGGGCGAAATTCCCGATGATGGGGAACTCAAAGCCGAACTCAAACGCCACGAACGCTACACGGACTTGCATTCTCAATCCAGTCAGCGCGTTCTCGAAGAACTCGCTGAAGCGTTCAACGGCTGGTTCGGCAAGCGTCGGAACGGCGATGACCGCGCCCGACCGCCCGGCTACCGCAAAAATAGAGACTCCCACCCGCGTTCAACCGTGTCGTTCAAAGCGGCTGGCTTCAAGCACGACGCACAGTTCACCCGCGTTCGCCTCTCGAAAGGCCGAAACCTCAAAGAACACCGGTCAGACTTCATCCTGTGTGTGTACCAGGCTCGCCCTGATGTTGACCTGACCGAGTGGGACATTCAACAGGTTCGTGCGGTATACAAGCGTGACGAGTGGCGGTTACAATTCGTCTGTCGAACCACTATTGACCCGGAACCACCGGGCGACGAGGTGGCCGGTGTTGACCTCGGGATCTGTAACTTCGCCGCTGTCTCCTTTGGTGGCGAGTCGGTGTTGTATCCCGGTGGCGCACTCAAAGAGGACGAATACTATCTCACGAAGAAGCGTGCCGAGACGGACGATTCGGCTTCACGCGAAGCGAAGCGTCTTGACCGAAAACGCACCGCTCGCCGGACACACTTCTTGCACACACTCTCGAAAGCGATTGTAGAGGGGTGCGTCGAACGAGATGTTGGTACGCTTGTCGTTGGCGACCTCGGTGGCATTCGAGAGGACGACGAGAACGGCGAAGCTCGGAACTGGGGCGACCACGGGAACTTGGACTTGCACGGGTGGGCGTTCGATCGGTTCGCGACGCTACTCGACTACAAGGCGGAAGCCGAGGGCATCGACGTGGAGTTGGTGTCGGAACGCGATACATCGAAGTCGTGTTCAGCATGTGGTCACATGGATGACAACCAGCGTGTGGAGCGTGGACTGTACGTGTGCGAGGAGTGCGACACGGTTGCGAACGCGGACGTGAATGGTGCGGAGAACATTCGACAAAAGGTACTCCCGAGTCTCGCCACGGACGGCGGTGATAGGGATAACGGCTGGTTGGCACAGCCAGGGGTTCGCCTGTTCGACCGTAGCGAGGGCAGTTTCGCCCCGCGAGAACAGGTCGTGAACCGCGAACCGTAATATCCCAACTCAGCGGTGCGGTGCCGTGGGATTCCCGCGTCTTCAGGCGCGGGAGGATGTCAAGAGACTGTGAATCTCAAAACGCAGGAAAATCCGGGTTTCAACCCCGATTAGACGGGTCGACTAATACAGACACCTATTTACAGCGGCAAGGCGGTGAGTAGATCGATATGGGTCGGGTGAGTGCGACCCTGCATGAGCGATACGGAGTCATTCTTCGGGGATCCCGACCCCATTTTTGCTGATAAGGAACTCCTTCGTGTGAGTCACCTTCCAGAGGGTGATCGGATCATCGGCCGTGACGAGGAGTTCACAAACCTCGCGAACGCGATTAAAGACGCCCAGCGAGGCGGGACGCCGAACAACGTGTTGATCTATGGAAAGACGGGAACAGGCAAGAGCCTCTGCTCGAAGTACATCACACAGGATCTCACTGAGGCTGCCGCTGAGAATGATGTCCGCGTTGATGTCGCATACATCGACTGTTTTCAGGACTCAACAGAAACGCAGGCTGTCCGGACGATCGCTGAATCGTTCAACGAGCCCGACGTGACGGGTGTGAAAGTTCCAGCGTCTGGCGTTTCCACGTCTGATTATTATCGGCGGCTCTGGAAGATACTCGATGTACGCCTCGACGTTGGCATCATCATTTTAGACGAGATCGACAAACTCGAAGACGACAACGTTCTCATGCAACTCTCACGAGCGGCGGAAGCCGGAAAGGTAGAAGACAGTACACTCGGTATAATCGGGATCAGCAACAAGATTCGCTACAAGGAAACACTCAATGAGCGCGTCAAATCAAGTCTCTCCGAGCGTGACTTCGTGTTCCCGCCCTATGACGCAAATCAACTGCGTGCAATCCTCAACTCACGGGCAGATGCGTTTCGAGAGGGCGTCCTTGATGACGACGTGATTCCGAAGGTCGCAGCACTCGCGGCGAAAGAACATGGAGACGCTCGGAAGGCGATTGATATTCTCAGATATTCTGGCGAGATCGCCGACGAACACGACGACGACCGCGTCCGCGTTGAGTACGTTGATGAAGCACACGAGCGTGAAGAAGAGGCGCGACTCGCCGAACTAATTGGAAAGCAACCCGAGCACTCGAAATATCTCCTTCAGGGGCTCGCACTCCAGATGCAGCAGTCAACCGATACAGATGCTATGATCCCCTCAAAGCAGGTGTACTCGGCCTACGAGGTTGTGTGTGTGAACGCGAAGGAACCGATCCGCTCAAAATCCGTCGCGTCCGCGACCTCCTCTCCGAACTTGCGTTTCTCTCGCTGATCGAACAGAATCGGAAGGGCCGAGGGAAAGGGAAGGGTGCGCATACAGTGAATCAACTGGTTGATGCCCCCGAACTTGTCGTTGAGGCGTGTAAGTCGGCGTGAACTGGCTTTCTTGTGCGAGCGCTGATGGTGAATGCCGGAACGTGTGTCCGACCGTCACTCGGCGCGCTCTAGCTCGGCGTCTCACCGTCGATCTCGATGATGTCACCGTCGCCGACGTCCAGCGCGTCACGAAGCTTCTCGAGATGGTCGTCTGCCTCCTCGCGGAGCTCCTTCGCGGTGATGAGATCAATGAGGAAGGGGAACTCATCAATGATGACGATGGCGTCCTCCTCTCCCAGCGCTGCGAGGAGTGCCTCCCAGTCACGACGGACATTCTGTAGCGACGGGAACTGTGCGGTGGCAGTCTCCACGAACTGTTCACGCTGATTTTGTGCTGTGGACTCCACTGCTTGGTAGTACACCGAATCGTCCCGATCAGCGATAGATTGTCTGATGAACTCGCTCTTCCCGAGGCGGCGACGACCATAGATTACGATGAAATCCGCCGTCTTGGATTCGTAGCAGTCCGTGAGCTGATCGAATTCCACATCTCGATCAACGAATTGCTCTATACCACCCGTTCAACTCCCATCTAAATAGAATTCTCGATTTTGGAAACTACAGTTTCTGAAATTGTGATTTCTTTACCGAATTCCCTCTGTGGGTGCGAACAGCGTCGATACCTCTCGCCATCTCGGTCGGGCTACGCGCCCCTCCAGAAACTGCCAGGGGCGTGCCACACCAGAGACCACCCATCGCCATGAAGGTAGACTAGCGCTTGGCTCGGTGATGGACGTCGCCGCCGGTCACAAAGAGAGAACCGAGAAGCGGCTCTAGGGCGGTGAAATCACTCGTCGACGACGACGAGCCGTCCAGTCTTTCGCACCGACTCAACGATCGTGTCGGTGTCCAGTGGAACCAGCGTCCGAAGATCGATGACTTTCAGGTCGATACCCTCCGCTGCAAGCGATTTCGCCGCATCGAGTGCGCGATGTACATGCAGTCTAAGTGTAACCACAGTCATATTTGGAAGCACGCCGATCAGTATCGGCGTTGCTGCGCTCCGAGCACAGAACCACTGCGCTTGATCCGAAGACGAGACTGGGCGCCAGTCAGTCAATAGCCGGATCTCCCTGCGTTGATCGCGTTCTGTCTGGACCGACCTCAGGAATGAGGTGATCGCACGGTCGGTGAGTATACGTCGTCGGGCCTCTCAGGACGCGCCATGACTACTGCATCGCGGTGCTACCGGTGTGGGGAACAGTACGAGGACGCAACTCGGGTGCGCTGTACGTGTGGGGAACCGGTCTGGTTTGAAACTGACACGATTGCGTTCGATTGGGACGAGTGTCGAGACTATGACGGAATGTGGCGCTATGAGCCGCTCCTGCCGATCGACCGACCAAAGGGGATCGCCCGCGCCGCAGGTGGAACCCCGCTCGTCAGAAGCGAGGGACTCGACGCCGTCGCGGGCTGTCAGGTGTACGTCAAAGACGAAGGGGAACACCCAACCGGCGCGTACAAAGACCGGGGCAGTGCCGTGGCGGTCCCGCATGCGATTGCCACGAGTGGTGGCGCTGTCGGCACTGTCTCGTACGGCAACATGGCGATGAGCACCGCTGCACATGCAGCCAGTCTGGACCGCGAGTGTGTCGTGCTCGTTCCCGACGTGATCTCGTCAGTCAGGCTGGAGCTCATCGGCCAGTATGAACCGACAATCATGCGAGTTGACGGCGATTATGGAGCCCTCTATGGCGATGCGCTCACACTGTCGACAGAGCTCCCGATCGCGATCCTCGTGAGTGACGCGCCGGCTCGGATCAGCGGGTACAAGACTGCACTCTTCGAGATCTGTGAGGCGTTCGCGCCTGACGTGCCCGACGCGATCGTGTTGCCAACGAGTTCCGGAGGGTTCGCTTCGGGGATCTGGCGTGGGATTCGTGATCTCGAAGCAGCAGGATTGTTGGACGAACCGCCGCGACTGTACCTCGTTCAAACTGCTGTGTCCGATCCGTTGACCCGAGCGTTTGATGCCGGTGAAGTCGATCCGACGCCGCTCGAGGATGATGAGGTCGGCGAGACGATTGCACACTCAATTGGAAATCCCAACCCGCCGAGCGGCGGTCGTGCGCTTGCAGCGGTCCGTGACACGGGTGGCGCGGTCGTTTCGGTACGCGATGAGGAAATTCGGGTGGCGCAGCGACAGTTTGCTGTCGACGGCGGGTTTTGTGTTGAACCGGCGTCGGCGACATCACTCGTGGGTGCGACACGGCTGTCGGAACGTGGTGAAATCGGCGCTGACGAGGATGTTGTCCTTATTCCCACTGGGACCGGATTCAAAGAGCTTGGCTCCGGAGACGCATCGGTTGCGACCAAGCAGACAAGCCGGATGGCCCTTCCAGAGCGCCTCGCCTCACTCCTCGCTGGTTCGTGACACCGCGAGTGACGCAGAGGTATATCCCTCGTCTACTGGATGATCGACCGCAAGGAAACAGTTCAGGGAGGATGTCTATGCCATCCCGTGCTCGGGTGTCGGAAGCTCCTCGGCAACAGCAACATCGTGTCCGGCGGCGTATCCGTTCAGCTTGGCAGCGATCGGCGACTCACGCAATTCTTCGTCGCCGTATCCGGCCGCTTCAAACGCGTCGATAAACGAGGAGACTGAACGGAGCTTGTACTTTTGGTGGTAGTCTTCTGCGCGGTAGAAGCGTGAGAGCTGTTCAATTCGCGTTTCGATCCCATCGGCAGTAAGTCCTCTTGTAGTGAGAAACTCGTCGAGGTCCGCTCGTTGGTCTTCCGTCGCAGCGAACACGATATTCTGATATTGTGTCTTCCTGGTCTGGCGTTGTGGGTTGTGTGACTCAAACACCATCTCCAGAAGATCTCGGTACGCGATCGTGTCAGGATCGAACTCGACTTGGAAGACTTCCGTATGGTCACCTAATGAGTGGTATGTCGGATCGAGTTTTGTCCCGCCAGCGTATCCAACACGGGTGCGAACAACGCCGTCTATCGCACCAAACTGGGCATCCGGCCCCCAGAAACATCCGATCCCGAAGGTCGCCGTGTCTGTCTCCTCGCTGTCCATCGCACGACGATCATACTCGCGTATCTGTGTTTGTGTAAGCGTCATTGGGGTCACCAGCCTCGAGAGTCGCCGAAGTGCGGTTCGTGGGTCCCACCGCATCTACCATCTGTTAGGCTCGCAGACGTATATGCTGAGTGTCGGTCGCCGGATGTTGTCCATTGTGAGTTGACAATCTCTTCAGTCTGTATGCGTAGTACTCCTGTTCTCGCTTACGGTGCGGACTAGTCGGAGTATCCGTTCTCGAACGGCGCGTCCTCGTATATTTATGTACTCCAACCGAAGTAACAGTGATGGATCGACACGAAGCACGGTGCGCTACAGCCGACTAACATGGATCAACTCCCCACAGACAGGCTCTCGCCGCTAGCCAGTCGAGTCGACGACGTACTCGCGTTATACGGCTACGAGATCGGCCCTGCTATCGAGGCCATCGACGCAGCCGTGGCCGGATACGGGGGGTTGTTCAGTCCAGAGACGACCGATGGCGAAATACGAACCGCCGTCGAGGAGGTTCTCGCTGCTGGTTCGCCGGATGCCGGGAACTGTCGATGGGATTCAGCCGACATCGATATTGTCCTCTACGTCGACGGAAGTTCCCGTGGGAATCCCGGTCCAGCTGGTGCCGGTGCCGTGATTCAGGTTCATGACGGGCCAGTCGTACAGCTCGGGCGACCGGTCGGTGCTCGATCGGAGAATAACACCGCAGAATACGCTGCGCTTCACCTCGGGCTTGAGGTATTGGCTGCGCGTTGTGACCCAGATACTGTGGAGATCCGTATCGATTCGAGGACCGTGATTGACGACATCTGGGGGGACAGTTCCGGCCTTGCGTCAGCTGCACCATATCGGCCAACTATTCAGGAGCGAATTGCAGCACTCCCCGTGTGCGAGTGGACGCACCTGGCTGACAGTGATCCGAACCCGGCAGACGCTCGCGCTGCGGTTGGGTCTGACATCGCGGCGCTTGGTCCGTGAGTGTAGATCGAATTATTTTCGATGATCGTAGGCGATGCCCTAATGAAATCGTCAGCAGGTGATCTGGTTCAGAATGTGCTGCCTGACTAGTTGTTCGTCAGTCTCCACCTGCACTGATGCTCATGAACTCAAAATCTGGGCTGCGAGAGCTGAACCGATCGAGTGAGAATGGCTCGGAGGGTAATGGAGAGTCCTCTGCGGCCACAAGACTCCGAATGAGTCGCCTGGCGACGGGAGCTGACATCACACCGCGTCCGTGGAATCCGGCAGCGATAACAAGTCCGTCAGGGGCGTCCCCCGGCGAGTCGATTATCGGCCGCGTGTCAGGGGTTGCCCCGTCGATCCCCGCCCAGCCGTCAACTACGCGGAGCGCACCATCCATTCGGAGAAATCGCGGAATAAGGCCGGTGACGTGGCGATCGACACCGTGCTCGACTGCTACGAGGCGGTGCTTGATGACTATCGGGTACCGGACCCGAGACTCCGCGTCGAACACCTTGAACTGGCTACCGATGAGGCGATTGACCGAATGGCCGAACTCGGAATCGTCGCGAGCATGCAGCCGAATTTCCTCCAATGGGCCGGCGAGGGAGGGATCTACGAGACTGTCCTCGGTGACGAGGCCCGCGGTGCCAATAACCGCTTTCGGAGCGTCTGTGACGCCGGCGTATCGCTCGCGTTCGGCAGTGACACGATGCCGATTGGACCGCTCCACGGTATCCACCACGCGGTCAATGCGCCACACGACGCCCAGCGCCTCTCCGTTGACGAGGCGATCGCAGCATACACGCGAGACGCGGCGTACGCAGAGTTCACCGAAGACGAGAAGTGAACACTCGAACCCGACAAGCTCGCCGATGCGGTCGTCCTTGACGCGGACCCGTTCGCGGAACCGGAGTCGATCGCGGCCATCGACGTCGATATCACGGTCGTTGACGGCAACATCGCGTACGAAGATCCGGCCTAGTCAAGGCCGTTTTTGCTGGGAATAACCGACTCAAACCGTGTTTGTAGTCGTCTCCGTCCGAGTGAGCTGAGGACCGCCGGGATCGACGATACGGATTTACCGTTTGGGAATCTAACTTCCGGAATGACACAACGATCCCTCCCCGCGCGCGTGCTATGGTTCGTGTTCATCGGCTGGTGGGCAACACCGATCGTCGTCAACACTGCGTGGCTACTCAACGTCACGGTGGTCCTGCTCCCAATCGGCATCAAGCTGATCAACCTCGTGCCGACGGTGCTCACGCTCGCGGAGCCCCGATCGCTTTCAGAGCCTGAATCAGCACGGGGGCAACACTCGCTCCCCGTCCGAGCGATCTACTTTGCCTTCGTCGGCTGGTGGCTGAGCCTGCTGTGGGCGAACGTGGCGTCGTTCCTCGCAATGACGGTCGTGGGGCTTCCAGTTGCAATCTGGATGCTCAACCGGCTGCCATACGTCACGTCGCTGTATCGGTTTCACGGATGATTCTAGCGGTCACTGCCCGGTCAGCGATGTCCCAAACGAACTCAAGATCAACGCTATATTCTTCGTTCATCGTAGCGACTGCTTCTGCTTTGATGATCGTTACGGAACGTGTGACAGCTGTTCTTCGAGTTCTTCCGTCGTCGTCCACGAAAAGCACTGGTTCAGTGATTCAAGATGGACAAGGGAATCGGTCACCACGCCGCTATATGATGGCGTACGGCCGCCAAGTTCGGAGTCCACGTACGAGCCAAGCTCCTGTGTCGAAATGTCCAGTCCTTGGTCACGAGCGCGTTCAGCGAGCGCAGCAAATCTCTCGTCAAGATCATCAGCATGGTACGCTAGTTCGATGGCCCGAGCACGGATCGCGTCTTGTGTTGTGAGTAGAGACTCGTCGTCGTAGCGTTCCTCCCGTGCCCGAGGGAAGAGATACGTGCGGTCAAGCAGTGTCGGGCGTTCAACACGCCCAAACTCGGCGACTGCACCACCAGTATCGTGTTCGAGGATAAGCGGAATCGCATCTGCGTAGAGGGCGTGGAGAAAGAACTTCACTTTGAGATCCGGAATATTATCCGACACACAGAGGTCGGGTTGCGTGGCAAGGAGGTACGCGTAGGCATCGTGCCGGTGGTTCAGCACGTCAAGCGCTTCATCAAGCCGGTGCTTAAATGGAGATTCGTAGCTTCCCAGAACGAAATACGTCGAATGTGGTCCGAATAGGTGTTCGTGACGGTCTCTCATATACGAGAGGAGCCGCTCACTATCGACTGGGTCAAGTTCCAACCCGTAGAGAACATCGTCGAGGATGAAGTCCGTGAGTTCCTTTGTGCTCTTTGGTATCTTCTCCATATCAACCATTATGGTAATATTATCTTATAACCATACTGGTCCAACTTAGATGAGTCAATCCCATATACTTATGCGGACTGCCACTGTAGGTTTTGATACAATGGCCGAGATCTCCCCACACTCCAACGCTGACAGAGAGGAAAATCCCCTCGAACGGCAGCGTGAGTTGATGGAGTTGCTGTCACAGGAGACCCGACACAGCATCATTCAGACACTCTTGGGGCATCCAGCAGTCCTCGCGTCAGCGGATGAGATTAACCACTTCATCCCGAACAAATCGAGAAAGACCGTCCAAGAGCAACTGGAGGTCCTCGTTGAAGCAGAGGTGCTTACAATCTACGACTATCCCCCGAACAAGGACACGCGCGGGTTGCCGTGGAAATTCTACGGCTTCACCGAGCGTGGTGCTGACATCCTCGGTGATTTCAATTACCTCAAGGGTGTCCCGATAGCGCGAGCGGTACACCAAAAAACTCGGAAGCCCGAAAAGATTGAGCGGCATGAGACGGCTCCGCGACCACCTCTTCCAGAGCCGGTTCGTGTAACGTTCCGAATCGACGAAAAAGAAGCGTAACGGGGATCGTCTGCGGTGGAGGGGATCGGCGACAGTCAGTAGCGATCAGCAGACAGGAGTTCCAATCACTCGACTGGTATTACCTCTGTCACGGGTCAGGTGTCTGGATAGACAATCGAAGGGCACAGGAAGGATAGGCGTCATTTGGGAGCGTTGAGTAGGAGCCGGCTAATTCGCGTGCTGTCAACGCGAGGATAGCGGCATCAAGGACATCATCGACACGACGGGCGCTGGTTCGACTGTTGAACGCTCCGACCTTTCAGGCGTGAGGCGGTCGAAATCGGCGTCCTGAAGACGATGATCTCTGACATCGCTCACTCGGCTCATCCATAGCAACATCTACACTGGTGCAGTATCGAGGTTGGAGCGAATGGCCGACTCGTTGTGGTACCCGTCCGTCGAAGACGTCGTCGCCATCCACGATGACCTCGTCGCGGAGTACCCCGACACTCCCGCCGGTGTTCGGAACCGTGGTGACATCGAATTCGCGTTGAATTACATCGAAGAGGGCAGCTTCGGCTCCGCACCGGACACCATCCACGAGAAGGCGTATCACCTCCTCCGGCTCCTCGTCGCCAATCATCCCTTCGTCGATGCGAACAAACGAACTGCACTCAACGTGACGGTCGTCTTCTACTTCCTCAACGGGTATCGGTTCGAGTACGACGACGAAGTGAGGGCGATTCTGAAAGAGTTCGGAACCGACGAAGCGGCGGTGGATGAGGAAGACACCACCGAGTATCTCCGATCCCACACCGAAGAGCTGGACCTGGCCGGTGAGATCGACGAATGGCGAGACGACCTCGTCAAGTACGGGCTAGATCAGTTGACCGGCGATTCTTCGGACCCGAACGATTAACGGCGTTCGAAGCGTCCGTTTAGGTATGGCCACCGAAGAAGGCGCAGAAACGACCTCCCCGCTTGACGACGTGATGGAGGATATCCGGCGGGAACTGGTTCGGCGGGTCGCGGCGGACGATCGAGAGACGAACCGAGACATCTACGACGCTCTCGAAGACGAGTAACCGGGACTGTATCGTACCCGCCACAGGAGAAAGTGTACGTCTGCCATTTGGACATCGTGTTCCAGAGAAAATCAGAATCGTATCCAGCTTCATCTACTTCCATACCGATAGGTGCTTGCTGTCACAGAAGACGGCCGGTATTCAGTCATGGCTGTTGTGTTGTGGGTGGATTGGGTCGCTCCGATACGTGGACAGATCGACGTTCAGGCGTCGGCGAACTCGGCCAGTGAGTGGTTCGAACTGCTACTGTTCCACTTGCCGATTTGGATGAGCTCAAACGTCTCAATCGGGGCGTCGATCGTGTCTGTGATTTGGGTCTGAACCGCAGACGGGAGACTCTCAACGGGGATCGCCGTGATCGCGTGACCGGTGAGGAGATGACTGGTGGCGAGGCTTGTCGGAGCGACAACGATCACGCTTGCCCCGTCGACATCGTCGAGCGCGAGTTGGGCATCCCGATACTGGTGGACGGTCGCATCTAGTTCCTCAACCGGGAACAGGCAGTCAGCAGCCCCGAATTCGATACTCGCCCCTGCTGACCCAAAATGCCCTTTGAGCATAACTACTTACGAATATATGCTTTATGGACATTAACGTTGTGGTGAATGAGGCGGTGATATGTCTTTCTACGGGCCATGCTCACCAGTTTGAAACCGCATTGCGGCAACGAATCGGGTGTTTCGTTGTCGGAATTAAAGTGAAACAGAATTAATTCTGTAGACCACAGATATATACCGCCCTATACCTAACGCCGTAGTAACGAGGCGACACGAATGGACCTTACCGACATCCCTGAGGAAGCGTACGACGGTGAGGAGCCTCCGCCGGACCTCACCGAACTTGAGTCACCCGAGACGCTTCTCAAAGACGGACCGATCCGCGAACGGCTCCTTGATGTCATCACTGGGCTTCGAACCCCCACGAAGGTCTCCAACATCGCTGATCTCGCTGACTGCGGTACCGAGACTGCCCGAGACTATCTCGCGTGGTTCGACGAGATGGGCATGGTTCACCGCCACGACGGTCGTCCCGTCCGGTACGAGCGCAACAACGCGTATTTTCAGTGGCGACGCATTGACCGTATCCGCGACGAATACTCCGATCAGGAACTCGTCGACGCGCTTGCAGACACACTCGACAAAATCGAAGCGTACAGAGCGCAATTTGACGCAGACGATCCGAACGAGATCTCTCTGGTTGAAGCCAGCAGAGACATGGCAACTGAAGACGCGTGGGAGGCGCTCTCTGAGTGGGAGACACTCGAACAGCGAGCAGCGCTCCTCGACGCGGCGAGACGTGACCACCCTGCCTCTGGTAGCACTCCCAGTCACATCGATGCCTGATCAGTCGGGCGACCCACCCAGTACCGGCCCGATCGATGCTGGAGTTCTCGACCGGATCGCCGCTCACCTCCTCCGAAGCGCTCGATTCGATGGTGTCCACGCACGGCCTGCGTATGCGCCAAACGCTGTCGTTGCTGACTACGACCTCGGGTACTTCCCCAGCGGGGTCACGCGCGCGTCGCTTCGGATCCGATGGTTCGAGACCGACGACTTCAGCATCCATTACGCCGAGCAGTATCAGACGAGCAATTCGTGGGAGTGTCGATGGGATCGCCACCCCAACGATCACAACACCCGCGAGCACTTCCACCCGCCTCCGGATGCATCAACACCAGGCGACGATGCTGAGTATCCACCCGAATGGCGAGACGTACTCGCCACCGTGCTCGCTCGTCTTGACGAACGGATCGAGGCATTCTGGGACGAGTAAAATCGCCTCGTGAGTTACGAAAACTCCGGCCGCTCAGCATACCCGATCAGATCGCGTGACCCAGCGTTCCGGAACGCTTCAAGCCGGAAGGCACACGCGTCACACGTCCCGCACGCCGGCTCCTCATCGCGGTAACACGACCACGTCAGCTCGTACGGCACCCCGAGCTCCAACCCACGCTCGGCGATCTCCGTTTTCGACCACTCAACGAACGGCGCTTTCAGCTCAATCTCCGTCTCCGGTTTCGTACCGACATCGATCACGTTCTGAAAGGCGTCGAAGAAGGCGGGGCGACAGTCGGGATACCCGGAGAAGTCCTCCGAGTGCGCCCCGATAAACAGCGCCTCCGACTCAGTCGCCTCCGCGTACGACGTCGCCATCGACAACAGGTTCGCGTTCCGGAACGGGACGTACGACGTCGGAATCTCGTCACTCTCCATATCCGCGTCAGCCACATCCATCTCTTCGTCCGTCAGACTCGATGCCCCGATCTGCGAGAGATGTCCCGTCTCGATATGGAGAAAGTCAGCCGCATCAACCTCCTCAGCAAGCGCCTGTGCGCACTCGTACTCTTTGTCTTCCGTGCGCTGTCCGTACGACGTATGGAGGAAGTACGGCTCGTACCCTTGCTCCATCGCCTCGTAGACAGCCGTCGCACTATCCATCCCGCCGGACACCAGAATGACCGCGCTTTTGTTGCTCATGTTTGCTCAGTTTCGTCGAATCGATTACTCGTCAGTTCGCCACACCGCACTCGCGGCACCACACGATCTCGACCAGGCTGTCTCTGGGCGACGCTCATGTTCCCGGTGCGTCGTTCCACAGGTCCACGTGAAGTCGCGGCGTGTACCGGTAGCCGTACTCCATCGCCAGTTCGGCGACCTCGCTTCGCGTCCCGTCGAGTTGCTCGCGCGTCATGCCCTCTGGCATCAACAACACGTCATCATCTCCGACGGTCGTCGCCGTCGCTTCTCGCACCCGGTCAACCAGATCCGTGATCTCTGGGAGGTCCGACTCGTCGGTCACGACGAACTTGAGCTGCGTCTCGTAGTCGTCGACCATGCGGGAGAGCGCATCCATATCGATCCGATTCTGTTCGTGTTGCTCTTCGAATTCGCCCTCCCCCTTCGGGTCCCGATCCGGCGTCGGCGTGCTGCTCGCCAGCTTCGGGCTGATGCTTGCGAGGTCGATGGGGGCATCCCGGTAGATCGTCCCGTTCGTCTCCACCGTCGTGTGATACCCCTCTGCGTCGAGCCGTTCGAGGAGCTCGACTGACTCCTCGTGGATAAGTGGCTCGCCGCCCGTCAGCACAACATGGCCAGCCTGCTCGTGGGACTGTACTTCCTCCACGATCGTGTCGACGTCGCGCCACGCCCCAGTCGGCTCCCACGACGTATGGTACGAATCACAGAACCAACACCGCAGGTTACAGCCTGAGGTCCGCACAAACACCGAGGGGACGCCAGCAAGCGTTCCCTCGCCCTGGAGCGAGTAGAACACCTCGTTGATCGGGAGGCCCTCACCAGCCGCGTCAGCGTCCGGTGTGGGCTCCTCGATATCGCTAGCGACCGGCATCAGTAGGTCGCACAGAGCTCGCCGGTTTCGCTCACCGACACCGACACGTCCGAGACGGTGTCCGGGAACACGTCGAGCATGCGTTGTTCGAGGAGGACACTCATCACCTCTGCCGTTGGTGGGTGATCGAGGACGACGAGGGCGTCGCCGTCGCCTGACGCTTCGAAGGCGTCGACGAGTGGATCGCCTTCCTCGACGAGGAACCGGTGGTCCCACGCGTCGATGACGTCCGTGACGTCGCCTTTGTCGACGACCCACCCCTCCTCGGTGAGTTCGCCGGTCACTTTCACGGTGATCTCGTAGTTGTGGCCGTGTGGCCGCGAGCACTTCCCGTCATGATGGAGGATTCGATGGCCCGAGCTAATTCGGATGGGGTTGTCGGCTCCGATGTGGAGTGTTCGTTGGCCTGCTTCGGCCAAGTCTACTGATGTCAAATCATCTTGGGGTATGCTTTGGGACATACTCGAAGAGTACTAGGAGTAGATATAAGCATTAAGTTTCGTCGGCTCTGTCAGGCCCTACACTTCAATCGACTCTCAAACAAAGCAACCCATCATCAATAAGTCATATTCATTTGTCTAAGTTACTAACTTTCTTTAGCATTCTCAATCAATTTTTCTAAGGTTTCTGCCTGGACCTCATCTAAACTCGGCTTGATCCGTCTAAATGTTTTCTTTGCTTCTTTAACGTCTGAGTCGTTTGGGTCATTCCTCAGCTTTCGTTTAACCAACTCAGCCTTTTGATCCGCTTCTTTTCTTGTAACCATAGGATCAGAATTGAATTAAACACAAATATAATTTTCTCACATATATCCTATCAATATGAGTGAATAGAAAGTTGAGATTGAAAGCCAAAGTAACATCGTGAGGACTGGGATATATTGTTCAATCATGAATGACTTGGATTTTAGAAAGTTGGGAAGAGGAACTCTTGAGTCAGGTTCTGGTGCATCAATTTTCAATTCAAGTAGTTTATGCTTATCTAGATCCGCAATATCCCATTCTAATTCGCAAACGACATACTCCCAATTTTGAATATTTGCATCACTATAGTACATGACTATTAGCCATATTACTGAAAATATGACACCGAAGACTCCAAGAAATATAATTATGCGCCTATCCTGTCTTGCTAATGATGCTGCCGTAAATAAGAGACCTTGAAGAACTAAGAATGCAGATACACGAGCCCAATATAATTCTCTCTGCTTCTGAAGTATATCCAACGATTTAAGATATAATGCTAGCTCGCGTGATGGTTGGTCCATAGAAATCAATCATAGTGGAAATTATATTAAAGCTGGTGAGGGTTTCCCATTCATCTGCTACCTATCTTTACAATACCGACCATCCTAACCATACCAACTCAAACAGATGTTCCGATAGCCGTATGGGATACAGCGCGATATTCATCACTGCCGCCGACTGAATAAATGAATTTGATTGGCAATTCATAACAAATTAAGGATTAATTCTAGACTCGTTGTGACTGACGCACCCTATCGAGATTGAATGCCGATATTGCTCCTACATTTTGTCTCACCAGATTATGACCCACTCCGTCGTTAACAATTATACAATAGTGCCCAGGAGTATTGTTGTATGAGCGTCCCTCTGGAAGCGATTGAGGAGGAAGTTGACCAATTAGAAGAAGATGCAGAGGAGATCGAGGAATTGTATACTGAATTCTTCGAGCGGGTTGGAACCTATACTACCAGTGGTCCCTTTGACAGTAGAGTTGGGCCGTTTTGGGAAACTCCATCTGATGAGTTGGAAGAAATTCAGAGGAAAGCGCTACGGAAGTATGAGAGATGGTATAATTCTGCTTCAACTTTAATATTCGAATATATGTCCGACCGAAGTGAGGATTTTAAAGATCATTATGAGGGCTTTACAAAACGTCTCAGGTTGAATGAACAACCTTCATCTGGTGCAAAAGAGGTCCTAATTGCCCAAAACCAGAATTTCGATGCTCAGCTTAGTATCCTCCGGTCTATCCCGTCAAGAGTTCGTATAGAGGAATTAAAGGTGAGAAGACAAGTATCAAAGGAAGTCTCTCAAAGTGAGTTGGACCGGGCCAGATATCTTTTTCAAGAAGATGAAATTCGAGCAAGTGGGGTCGTTGCCGGTGTGGCTTTAGAACGATACTTATTAATGAAGTGTGAGAACGCAGCGAGTGACATCGACTACTCGTATCGAGATGGAACCTCGACATTGGCCCAGAAACTCTACGAAGGCGATGAGATTGATTCGACTGTAGAGAAACACCTTCAACACCTTGCTGATATTCGGGCCGACTGCGCCCACGCAAATGAAGAAGATCCCGATGAGGATGATGTACGTCGGCTCCTCAAAGATGTGGAGGATTATGTTCGAGGTAGAAAATTGTAGATCGGGTCACTCATCTCAAAAAAGGGCCTTCGATAAGTTACTCCAGTACCACAATCCTTGTCTTGAAAAAAGACGAACACGGCCCACATACTCAGCATGTCTTAATCTATCCCCTCTGTATCTCGCACGATGTTCTTGACAGATAATGGGTAAGTCCACGGAGTGGTCGATACGTTAGTTCCATACACTGGTCGATTGAACTTTGGTAAAATATCACCTATCGAGTATCCAATATGGCCAGTAGCCGTATGGATAAACTCTGGTCTCGAATACGTACACAGTTAGGAACCAACATTGCAACGGCCACAGCATATGGATGATGTGATCAAATGCGATCGTTGTACCACGCAAGCGTTTCACCAAACTGCAACCCATCTGTCGGGATTGTGAATTCAACACTCGTCTCG
>NZ_BBJP01000030.1 GCF_000739595.1 Halorubrum halophilum
GCGGATCGAGTTCGTAGCTCATGTTACATTCCTGTCTATGTACGGGACGGGTATGAACGTTCTCTGTAACGCATTTTAGTAATATATCTGTTACTACTACTGTTCGATATACACCACTCAATAGGGTTCTAGATCGCTATTTTGAAATAACCATACTTTATCTGTCTATTCTCGGCTACCGGCGACGCGGCCCTTATCAGTGGCGAACTCGTCAGATCGAGTATGACAGCAGACGAGACGGCCGCGGGCGGCGTCGAACCGCTCTCCGGCGAGACGGTCAGACACGGAACCGGCGTGAACTCCGACCGCGCGTTCCCGACGAACGGCCATCCCGACAACCTCGACCCGTTCGTGCTGTTCGAGCGGTTCTACATCGACCCGGACAAGGGGTTCCCGATGCACCCGCACAAGGGGTTCGAGATCGTCTCGTACATGATCGAGGGCGGGATGGAGCACGCGGACTCGCTCGGCGTCGAGCACACCGCCCGCGAGAACGAGGCGATGCGGATCACGACTGGAAGCGGCATCCGCCACTCCGAGTTCCCCGCCGACGGTGAGGCCTGTAACGGGCTCCAGCTGTGGGTGAACCTCCCGCGCGAGGAGAAGGAGGCGGACCCGGACTACGTCGACGCGAGCGCCGAGGAGCTTCCCACAGACGAGCTCGACGGCGCGACCGTCACGACCGTCATCGGCGAGGGGTCGCCGATCGAGCTATACACGCCGATGGAGTACCTCGACGTGCGCGTCACCGACGCGTGGACGTGGGAAGTTCCCGAGGAGTGGTCCGGGTTCCTCTACGGCGTGGAGGGGAGCGGGACCGTACGGGACGCGGGGGCTGACGCGGGCGACGAGACCGGAACCGACGCCCGCCGCGAGTTCGCCGCGGGCGACGTGCTCCCGAACGCGGACGCGAGAGACGTGATCGTCGAGAGCGACGAGGGAGCGGGGCTCCGCTTCGTCGCTGTCTCCGGGCGCCCGCACGGCGAACCGATCCGCCAGCAGGGGCCGTTCGTGCTGTAGCCACCCGCTCGACGGCAGGTGACAAGACGGGGTATGATAACGCGGGACCACGAAGAGACGGCCGAATGCCATTCGATCCGGACCGCGTTCGGACCGTCACCTTCGACTCGTACAGCACCCTCGTCGACGTGGAGGCGGCCGAGGCGGCGCTCGCCGACCGCGTCCCCGACCCGGAACCGGTGTCGCGGCTCTGGCGCTCGCGGTCGCTGGCGTACACGTTCGTCGCGAACGCGATCGACGCCTACCAGCCCTTCTACGAGATGAACCGCGGCGCGTTGACGTACGCGCTGGCGGCTCACGACGTCGATATATCGACCGGAGAGCGCGACGAGATCCTCGCGGTGTACCACGAGCTGGAAGTGTTCGACGACGTGCGGTCGGGGATCGAGCGCCTGCGCGAGGGCGGCTACGAGCCGTACGTGCTCTCGAACGGGAATCCGGAGATGCTCGACTCGATGGTCGAGCACGCCGGGATCGGCGACCTCGTCGCCGGGACGATAAGCGCCGACGAGGTGGAGACGTTCAAGCCGGCGGCCGAGCTGTACCGCCACGGCGCCGCCCGGACGGGGACGCCGATCGACGAGGTCGTCCACGTCACCGCGGGGTGGTTCGACGTGCTGGGCGCGTCGCACGCGGGGATGCAGGCGGTCCGCCTCGACCGGAAGGGGACGCCGTGGGAGCCGTTCGCGGGAGATCCGGACCTCACGGTCGAGTCGATCCACGAGGTTGCCGACGCGCTCGGGGTCTGAGGCGGTCGCTGGCGGCGCCCGAGGACGACCGCGCTCGGCGAGGAAAATCGCGAACTCAGTCTCGGTCCCGTTCGGCGATGATCGTCTCGCCGGCGCGCACCGCGTCGCCCTCGCCCACGAGGAGGTCGCGCTCGTCGACGTCGGCGGGGAAGATCACGTCCGCCCGCGAGCCGAACGAGACGTGGCCGATGCGCTCGCCGCGGTCGACCGCGTCGCCGGGCTCGACCGACGGGTGGATCCGGCGGGCGAACCAGCCGGCGATGACCAGCAGCTCGTACTCGCCGAAGTCGATCGCGACCTGCTCGTTGCGGTCGGACTCCTTGCTGAACGCGGGTCGATTAGCGCCGGGACGGTGTCGCACCTCGCGGACCTCGCCCGCGAGCGGCGCGCGGTTCACGTGCACGTCGGTGACGTTCATGAACACGCCGACGCGCAGGCGCTCGCCCTCCTCGCGCACGACGCTCACGGTGCCGTCGGCGGGCGCGACGACGACCGCTTCGGCGTCGGGCGTCGCGCGATCGGGGTCGCGGTGGAACCAGAGGACGCCGAAGGCGAGCGCGAGCAGCCCGATCCCGACCGGCGGCAGGAACGGGAGCGTCACCGCGGCGGCGAGCGCGGGCGCGAGCGCCAGCCACCACGCCTCGTCGACGACCTCGAACGGAAGGACCGCCGCGAGCGGGGGGTTCCGTCCCATCGTCAGGCCCCCACGGGGTCCCGGAGGTCGGGTCGGAGCTCGGTCCGTCCCGCCGCCCACGCCGCGAGCAGGTGGACGAGGTGAGTCCGGTCGTCGAGTCCGTCGGTCAGATCGAGGTCGGCCTCGCCGGCGAGGACGTGGAGCCGAGCGAGGTCGTCACCCCCGTACTCGGAGCCGGCGCGGGCGACCCGCAGGGTCTCCCGGAGGAGTTCCCCACCGTCGTACCCCCCCTCGTCGAGCAGGTCGTCGAGGGTCGAGCGCGCGTCCTTCAGGTCGCCGGCGCGGGCATCGGCGAGCGCCCCCCGGATCGCGTCGTCGTCGCCGACCTCGCCGAGCGTCTCGTAGGCGGTCGACATGGTGATCTCGCCGCCCTCGACCGCGGTGGCCTGCGCCGAGAGGATCGCCTCCCGGAGGTCGCCGCCGGCCGCGCTGGCGACGAACTCCAGGCCGTCGCCGTCGTAGTCGACGCCCTCGCGGTCGCAGATCGTTTCGAGCACGTCGATCGCCTCGTCGGTGGTCGGCGCGCGCACCCGCACCGGGAAGCAGCGCGAGCGGATCGGCGCGATGAGCTTCGACGGCTGCCGGGTCGCGATCACGAACTGCGTGGTCCGGTGGTGCTGCTCCATCACCCGCCGGAGCGCCTGCTGGAAGTCCTCGCGGATCGCCTCGGCGTTGTCCAAAAGCACCGTCTTGTACTCGCCGGACATCGGCGCGTACGACGCGGACTCCTTGAGCACGCGGTTGATCATGTCGCGTTTCGCCATCCGGCTACGGCCCTGCAGGAACCCCTCGAAGCGGGGGTCGGTCCGGATCTCCTTTTTCGTCCGGCCGAAGAAGTCGGCGACGTTGATCTCGATCAGGTCCGCGTCAGGGTCTTCGTGGGCGGCCCGGGTCAGCGCCCGCGTTGCCGCCGTCTTCCCGACGCCGGGCGGCCCCTGTACGACGAGGTTCATCGGCTCGTCGACCGCGCGCTCCAGTCGCTCGCGGGCCTCGTCCTGTCGGATCTCGTCGAGCGCCGGGGCGTGCGCGTCGATCCACAGCGGTCCCTCCATGTCGCGTCATCCGGGCCACGCGCTCAAGAATCGGTCGGTCCGATTCTCGATTCGGACCGTCGTCGCTCCCGACGGCCCCCTGACACGCCCCTCTCGCGAGACGCGTGGGACAGACACGGGGGCGGGTGGCAGCGCACAGACATTATTAACAATCGGAGTAAATGAACATCAATCGTTAAGTACCGGGAGTGAAGATAAGGATCGTACATGGCACAAGACAGTCCATCCGACGACGAGCGGCTTACGCGTCGCCACTACGTGGCCGGCGCCGGAACTCTCGCGACCGTGGGGATCGCCGGTTGTTCCGGCGGTGGCGACGGCGGTGACGGGAGCGACGGCGGTGACGGGAGCGACGGCTCCGACGGCAGTGACGGTTCCGACGGCTCCGACGGCAGCGACGGCGGAGCGGCCGGCCCGGTCGAAGTGCTTCACGGCTGGACCGGCGGGGACGGTGCCACGGCGGCCGAGGCGCTGGAGGAGGCGTTCAACGAGGCGCACCCCGACACCGATCTCGACATGAACCCCATCGGCGGCGGGGGCAACGAGAACCTCGACGCCGTCGTGGCCAACCGGCTCCAGAGCAGCGATCCGCCGGGCGCGTTCGCCGGCTGGCCGGGCCCGAACCTCGAGCGCTACGAGGGAGCCCTCGGCTCCGTCGACGACGTCTGGGAGGAGAACGGCTTCGAGGACGTGATGGTCGAAGAGGCTACCGACCTCCACCAGCAGGGCGGGAGCTACCGCGCCGTTCCGCTCGGATCGCACCGCCTGAACTGCCTCTTCTACAACGTCTCCGTCGTCGAGGACGCGGGAATCGACGTCGAGTCGCTGGACAGCCCCTCGGCGCTCATCGACGCCTTCGAAACGGTTTCGAGCGAGACCGACGCCGTCCCGATGACCCACGCGATGTCTGGGACGTGGACGACGACGCAGCTGTGGGCCGCCGTGATGCTCGGCGAGAACGGCTATCAGCCGTACATGGACTTCCTGGCGGGCGACGGCGACGAGAGCGCCGTCCGGACGGCGTTCGAGACGACCGCGGAGATGCTGGAGAACCACATCAGCGACGACGCCGCCTCGCTCAACCTGACGCAGTCGAACCAGAAGATCATCAACGGCGAGGCCGCCTTCATCCACCAGGGTAACTGGGCGGCGGGCGCCTTCCGGAACGCGGAGGACTTCGAGTACGGAGACGACTGGGGCTTCAAGACGTTCCCCGGGACGGAGGGGATGTACACCCTTCACTTCGACTCGTTCCTCTACCCGTCGAACAACCCGACGCCGGAGGCCTCGAAGACCTGGATGTCGTTCGCCGGCAGCGAGGAGGCCCAGATCGCGTTCAACCAGTACAAGGGGTCGATCCCGACCCGAACAGACGTGAGCATGGACGAGTTCGGTCCGTACCTCCAGGAGACGGCCGAGGACTTCGCAAACGCGGAGTACCGCCCGCCGAACCTCCAGCACGGACTCGGCGTCACCTCGCAGACGATGACGGCGCTCAACGAGGTCATCTCCTCGAATTTCACCGGGCCGTACAACGTCGACGACGCGACGCAGGGCTTCCTGGACGCGGTGTCGAACTAAGCCCACCAGATGCTCGATTTTTACCGACGATTGCACCGCGCGATCAGCCCATCCTCGGGCGACGGAGACGAACCCCGCACCGACGGTGGCGTCGTGAGCGACGGCGCTGCCTCGGGCCCGGGAGCGGAGTCCGATAGGGGAGCGGTAGAGCGGCTCAAAGCTGCGGTTGACAACCGCTTCGGGGCCGACTTCGTGGAGTCGTCGATCTTCTGGCTCCCGCCGTTCCTGCTGATGGGGCTGTTCGTCTACGGCGCGGTCATCTGGAACCTGCTTATCTCGCTGACCGACTACGAGGGCTTCGCGAACGCACCGGACTACTCGAACCTCGACTTCGAGATGTACACGCGTGCGCTCGCGGACTCCGGCTTCATCGACGCCGCGGTCAACACGCTCATCCTGCTGGTCGCGTTCACGGCTGGGACGCTCGCGGTCGGCCTCCTGCTGGCCATCCTGATCGACAGGGGGATCCGGTTCGAGAACACGTTCCGGACGATCTACCTCCTACCGATGAGCCTCTCGTTCGTCGTGACCGCCCAGTTCTGGCTGTGGATCTACAACTACAACAACGGGATCGCCAACAGCGTCATCGGCGTCGTCGGCCTCGGGCCGGTAAGCTGGCTGGGCAATCAGGACATCGTCCTCTACGCCGTCATCTTCGCGCTGATGTGGCAGTTCTCGGGGTACGCGATGGTCGTGTACCTCGCCGGGCTCCGCGCGATACCGGACGAACACTACGAGGCGGCCAAGGTCGACGGCGCGTCGACCCTGAAGATGTACTGGCGCGTGATCATTCCCCAGCTGAAGGGCGCAACGATCAGCGCCGCCGTGGTGCTGATGGTGTTCGGCATGAAGGCCTTCGACTTCCTCTACTCGCTTGTGGGGGGGTACCGGCCGCCGAACGGCGCCGACATCCTCGCGACGAAGATGGTCCGTGAGGCGTACTCGAACTCCCAGTGGGCGTACGGCGCGGCCATCGCGATCGTCCTCTTCGGGATGGCGCTGGCGGTCATCGGTCCCTACCTCGTCTACGAATACCGGAGGAACAACCTATGAGCGACGACAAACTTCGAACCGACGGAAGCGGCGCGATGGCGACGACGACGAAGCTTCGCCGGAATCTCGAACGGATGACGGTCGAAGACATTGCGCTGTACGTCGTGTTGGTTCTAGCGGCGGGGTTCTACCTCGTCCCCATCGAGTCCGGGCTGGTCACGTCGTTCAAGACAGGTACCGCGATCATCGAAACTGCTCCGTTCGCTCCGCCGGGAGCGTCCGGGTTCACGTTCGAGAAGTGGCGGACGGCGATCGATGCCCTGCTGCGCGGGATGGGGAACAGCCTCCTGTACGCCGTACCGGCGACGATCATCTCGGCGCTCGTCGGGAGCATCACGGCGTACGGGCTGACGATTCCGAACTGGAAGCCGTCGTACAAGGCGCTGGTGCTCGCGCTCATCATCGCGGGCATCTTCATCCCGTACCAAGCGGTGCTGGTGCCGCTGACCCAGTTCTGGTCGCAGTGGGTCCAGCTCGGCGACCTGCTCTCGTTCGTCTGGGCGCTCGGGATCGACGACGACTACGTGGGGATCGTCGAACTGGTGGTCACCCACGTCGCCTACGGGGTCCCGATCTGTACGCTCCTGTTCCGGACGTACTACAAGACGATGAGCGACGAGATGATGGAGTCCGCTCGCCTTGACGGGGCGTCGCTTCGCCGCGTCTACCGGCGGATCGTCCTACCGCTCTCGGGACCGATGTTCGCCGTGGTGCTCATCTATCAGTTCACCCAGATCTGGAACGACCTGCTGTTCACGCTGGTGATCGTCTCGACGGAATCGAGCGCCGCGGCCCCGGTCGTGTTGATCCTCGCGGGCCTCGGGACCTCGATGGAGGGCCAGGACTTCGCGCTCCGGATGGCTGGAGCGTTCTTCGCGGCGCTCCCGACGCTCGCGGTGTACATTCTCTTCGGCGATGAGTTCGCCGAGGGGGTGGCGGCGTGACGCGCACGCCGACGCGGGGCGACGGCGGCGCGATCCGAAGGCGGATGCTCGACGAAGCCGGCGACAGCCCGAGACGGGAGTCGGCGCGACGCGCAAACGACTACTCGACAGCGACCACAACTCAAAGATATGGCAACGCTTGAACTCGACTCAATAACGAAGACGTTTCAGGACGGCGACGAAGAGATCGTCGCGGTCGACGATGTCTCGATGTCGATCGACGACGGGGAGTTCCTCGTCGTGGTCGGTCCGTCCGGCTGTGGAAAGTCCACGACGCTCCGGATGGTCGCCGGCTTAGAGACGATCACCGCCGGCACGCTCAGCATCGATGACCGCGTCGTCAACGACGTGAAATCGCAGGACCGGGACATCGCGATGGTGTTCCAGTCGTACGCGCTCTACCCCCACATGAGCGTTCGGGAGAATATGTCGTTCGGGCTCGAGGAGTCCACGGACCTCCCCGACGACGAGATCAACCGGATGGTGAGCGAGACTGGCGAGATGCTCGGCATCTCGCCCCTGCTCGACCGAAAACCGAGCGACCTCTCGGGGGGGCAACAGCAGCGCGTCGCGCTCGGCCGCGCCATCGTCCGCGACCCCGAGGTGTTCCTGATGGACGAGCCGCTCAGCAACCTCGACGCGAAGCTCCGCGCGGAGATGCGGACGGAGCTCCAGCGGCTTCAGAACGACCTCGGCGTGACGACGGTGTACGTCACGCACGATCAGACCGAGGCGATGACGATGGGCGACCGGATCGCCATCCTCGACGGCGGGGAGCTGCAGCAGATCGCCGAGCCGCTGAAGTGCTATCACGAGCCGGCCAACCAGTTCGTCGCGAGCTTCCTCGGCGAGCCCTCGATGAACTTCTTCGACGTGACGCTCGACGGCGACCGGCTGGTCGGCGACGTCTTCGAGTACCCGATCGGCGACGACGTGCGGGCTGACCTCGGGGAGACGACCGACCTCGTGCTGGGGATCCGCCCCGAGGCGGTCGAACTCGTCGAGGGGGGAGCCGACGTACCGCACGAGTTCGGGATGACTGTCGACGTCGTCGAGCCGATGGGCGACGAGAACACGGTGTACCTCCAGTTCGACCCCGACGCGGACACCGAGACCGGCGCGACGCTCGTCGCGACGATCGACGGGTTCACGCGCGTCAGCGAGGGCGACACGGTGACCGCGCACATTCCGGAGGACGCGATCCACGTCTTCGACCGCGTCACGGGCGAGGCGCTCCACAACCGGTCGATGGAAGACGCCGCCGATCAGGTCGACCTCGCCTGACCGGACGCGAGCCGTTTGGGGTTTTTCCCGCTTTTTCAGAGCCGCCTCACCAGTAGGCGGTCCGATCGACGCCCTCGGCGAGGAGCGCCGCGGCGGCGACGTGGGCGTAGGCGCACCACCCGAGCGCGAGGAGCGCCGCGGCGCTCCGCGCGGCCGTCGCCGCGAGCGCGCTCCACGCGACGACGACGAGCACGGTCGCGCCCACCCACGCGAGGAAGTACGTGCTCGACGCCGTGCCGCGGAGGGCCTCTCGCTGGAGTCCCGCACGGAGCCCGTCTCGAACGCTCACGACGGCCGCCGCCGGGAAGAGGTAGCCGCAGACGACCGTAACGAGCAGCGCGAGGGTCGCGAGGGTCGCGAGGGTCAGGCCCCCCAGCGCGTCCGGGACCGACCCGCTCGCGACGACGTAGCCGGCGGCGACGACGGTAACGGCCGCGGGGAGGAGGAAGACGGCGGCGACGCCGAACAGCCGGCCGGCGAGCCGTCTCGTTCTGGTCGTTGCCAATCGCGGAAACCCGTCGCCCGCGAGGACGCCGCCGAGGAGGCCGAGCCACGCGAGGAGGGGCACGGCGGCGAGCGCGAGCGGCGGCACCAGCGACCAGTCGGGCCACAGCCGCGCCGCGAACCGAACGAGCGCCCCGCAGAGGAGGAGTGCCGCGAGGCACTTCGCGGTGCCGTCCAGCCGGGTTCGGTCGGCGATCGGGTACCGGAGCGCGTCGATGAACACGTCAGGATCTCTCGCCAGCGCCGCGCAAAACGATGACGGTCGCGGTCGAAATCGGGGCCGGAGCCGGGATCACTCCCGGACCCGTTCGACTTCGCGTCGGAGCCCGTCGCGGACGCGCTCGGCGATGTCCTCGGCGTCGCGGTCGGCGGTCTCGGCGTCCTCGGTCTCCAGCAGCCGGTCGAGCTTGCGCTCGAACTCGCGCTCGTCGATCTCGCCGCGGGCGTACCGCTCGCGGAGCGCGCGGAGGGCCGGGTCGTCCGGGGTATTCGCGTCGTCGCCGTCGCCGCCTTGGTCGGGAACCGGCTTCGTCAGCGTGTGGAGGACGGGCAGGGCGACGAACAGCCCGAAGAACCAGACGAGCGGCAGCGACCACCAGAGTCCGGTGACGAGCGGGGCCGCGACGCCGGCGCCGAGGACGAGGACCGCGAAGATCCGCCGCCAGCGGTGGCGGAGGTTCCACGCGATCCGGCGGGGGAGATCGGTCATAGCTCGGTCGACGCCCGCGAGGGGCAAATCGGTTTCGTCGGGAGAGAGGTGGTTCGGTCGCGGACGGCGGGTTCCACCGCGGATCAGTCGAGTTCGAAGACGAGCCGGTCGCCCGGCTCGACGCCGTTGCGCTCGCTCCAGCCGCGCGGCACTTCGAGGACGTACCGTCCCGTGCCGCGGTACCGGGTGTACGGGCGCGAGTCGGGCTCCGCCTCGTGGATCTCGGTGACGGTGCCGTTCGGCGCGACGAAGACGATGTCGAGCGCGAACGCCATGTCCCGCATTACGTAGGCGTGTTCGCCCGTCTCGTCGTGGACGAAGAGCATTCCCTCGTCGTCGGCCAGTTCGTCGGTCGCGGAGAGGCCGACGTACTGCTTCGCGAGGCCGTCGGCGACGCGCGCCTCGACGCTCGCGAGCGATTCGTCGGTCTCGCCGTCGACCGCCTCGACGCTCGCGGTGTCGTAGCCCGCGATCAGGAGAGTCGGGTTCGCCGCGATCGCGGCGGCGAGGAGGAGGGCGAGGGTAACGGAGGCGCCGGCGATCGCGAGGAGGCGGCGGTTCACGGCCGATCCTCGCGCCGCAGAAAGAAACCGTTTTCCGCTCCCGGCGGGTTTGAAACCCTGAGGGCTCGTGGTCTAGCTGGTTATGACGCGGCCTTTACAAGGCTGAGATCGGCGGTTCGAACCCGCCCGAGCCCATACCTGTGGCGAGCAATCCGCGAGCCGCAGGTATGGCGGGGCGGGTTCGAACCCTATCAGTCGCGCGCAGCGAGCGCAGTGAGCGAGCACGTCTGATTCCGGTTCGAACCCGCCCGAGCCCGCATCGTCGGAGAGCTATCTGCGAGCCGCAGGTGCGGCTGCGAGTGTCGATCGGTCGTGGATCGACGTGTTCGATAACTCGACGGTGAGGACCTCCAAAGCCCCAGTCGCGACGACTCGCGCGGCTCGGTGCGCTCCTCGTCACTCGCTTCGCTCGTTCCTGCGGTGCTTCCATCGCCGTGCTTCGCCCTCGCGACTGCCCCTTTGAGTCCCACCCCGACCGCCCCGCACCGCACAGCCTCACGCCTCCCCAGCCTCGTCGGCCGGCGCTTATAAGCGCCGGCCGACTCCCTCGCGCGTGCTACTCGCGGGCCGATGGCCCGCTTGCAGGCACGCGCCACCGCCACACTTGCTTATAAGTGAGACACAGTTTACCAGAATCGGCCATAGCGTTTTGTGCGCTCGCTGTAACGTGTTCCTCGTATGCCCGACGAAACCGTTCACGAGTCGCGGAAATCGCGGAGCCGACAGGCGCTTGCCACCTACTTCCGACGCATCGCGCGGGCGCTCGGCCGCGGAGAGCCGGTCCCCGTCGACGACGCCGGCACGGTGACGGTTGACCCGGCCGCGGAACAGGAAGTCGAGGTCGAACTCGAACGCGAGGACGGGACGGTTCACTTCGAGGTCGAGATGGAGTGGCCGGAGGCAGAGGGCCAGATCGACGACGAGGCCGCCGCGAGCAAGGCGACCTTCGAGCTGTACGCGGACAGCGCCGACGAGTGGCGCTGGCGGCTCCGTCACGACAACGGGAACATCATCGCCGACGGCGGCGAGGGGTACTCAGACAAGCGCGACGCCGAGTCCGGCATCGAGAGCGTTCAGCGGAACGCGCCCGGCGCCCACGTGATCGACGCCTCCCGCGACGAGGAGACGCCGGAGGAGGGCGGCAGCGACGCGACCTTCGAGCTGTTCCGCGACAAGGCGGACGAGTACCGCTGGCGGCTCCGCCACGACAACGGGAACATCATCGCCGACGGCGGACAGGGGTACGCCTCCAAACAGAAGGCGAAACAGGGGCTCAACAGCGTGAAGTCGAACGCGCCCGGCGCGGCGATCGAGGAGCCGGGCGACGACGAAGCGCTTGACGACGAAGAAGAGGAAGAGGAGGAGTAGCCGAGCGATGGTCCCCGACGACGGGTCCTCCACCGACGACGTCGCTTCCCCGGACGCTCGCTCCCCGGACGCGAGCGGCACCGCGTCGAACGACTTCCTCGCGCCCGGAGACGACGCGCCCGCGGACCTGGTCGACGTGCTCGTGTACGGGCTCGTCGGCGGGATCGCCGGCTCGGTGCTGTCGTTCGTCCCCCTCGCCACCGTGCTCGGCGGGGCGGTCGCGGGCTACCTCTGCGGGGGTCGGTCGGCGGACGCGCTCAAGACGGGAACGGTCGCCGGCGTCGTGATGACGCTGCCGTTCGCGGCCGTCGTGGTCTTCCTGCTGTTCTTCCTCGGGATCGCCGGGGCGCCCGCCGAGTTCGGGATCATCGCGCTGCTCGTGGTCGGGCTCGCCGCCGCCTACACCCTCGGCTCCGGGATCGTCGGCGGACTCCTCGGGCACTACCTCCGCGGGCGGCTCTGAGGCCGCTTTCCGCTAGCCCCCCCCTTACCTCGACGCGGACCGCACCGCTTATTCGCCGCCCGTGGCTACCTCGGCCCGGACATGGACGCGCTCGACGCCAAGTACCCGTTCTTCGCGACCGCCCGCGAGGCGGTCGCCGACGCCGCGGTGTCGCTGCCGGAGCTCGTCGCGGCCGACGCGCCGGCCGTCGAGCGCGCCCGCGAACGCGTGGAACGCGCCCTGATGGACGGGACGGTCGCCTCAGAGAGCGGCGCGTTCCCCGCCGAGTCGGAGTACGACGCGCAGGCCGAACTGCTCTCGTACCCGATCGCGCGGATCCTCGTCTCGCTTTTAGACTCCCAGCCCGCCATCGAGAAGTACGCCGCCGCCGAGGCCGCGACCGCGATCGACCGGATCCGCGAGGACCTCGCGACCGACGACGAGCTGCGGTCGATGTCGACCCCGACCGTCGCGCTGGACGACGTGCTCGCCGAGTTCGACCTCGCGGACGCAGTGCGGCCGGAGCCCCCGCGACCGTCCGTGGGAGCCGGCGGGGGCGCGGCTGCGACGGGAGCCGGCACCGGTCGGGGAGACGCCGGCCGCGACCCCGAGCATTACTGGATCGCCGTGGGGCCGTACCTCCGGCTTACCTCCCCCTCGTGGGGCGAGTCGTGGCGGCTCGTCAACCGCGCGCTCGCCGACGGCGAGGTGCGCGTCTCCCGCGAGGAGCTGTTGGACGCGCTCGAAGCCGCCGTCGAGGACCGGGTTTGCGAGGGGCTTCCGTTCGAACTCGCCGCCGGCGAGGGGATCGCCGCGGAGCTCGAGTCCGGCGTCGCGGACCTCAAGCGCCTGCTCTCCGAGCGCACCTACGCCGGCCCGGTCGACGTGGTCGCGCCCGCCCTGTTCCCGCCCTGCATGCGGAACCTGATCGAGAAGGCCGAGCGCGGCACGGACCTGTCCCCGCCGGAGTCGTTCGCGCTGATGGCGTTCCTCGTCGGCATCGGGATGAGTCCCGACGAGGTGGTCGCGTTCTGCGCCGACACGAGCCTCGACGCCGAGGGGATCCGGTACCAGACCGAGTACCTGAGCGACGACCGGGGAAGCCAGTACCCGCCGCCGACCTGCGAGACGCTGGCGAACTACGGGATCTGCCACAACGAGGAGGACCACATGCAGGTCGCCGCCGATCCGCTTGCGTACTACGAGCAGCGCGTGGACGAAGCTGACGAGATCACCGACTGGCGGGAGGAGAACGCGACTGCGACAGAAGCGGAGAGCGAGTAGCCGTCTACGCGTCGTCGTCGCCCGCGCGGATGAGGTACGCGCCGACGAGCGCCATCAACAGTACGAACGCGGCGAGCAGCGCGACGAGGGCGATCGCACCGGTCTCCGGCAGTCCGTCGGGACCGCCGAACGCGACCCCGATCCCGACCAGTCCGGCGACGAAGACCGCGGCCGCCGACAGCGAGACCGCGATCTGCCGACGAAGCTCCGCGTCGATTTCCATGTCCGCGAGTTTCCGTCGCCGCTAAAAAAGGACTTCGATGAGGGCGTCGAGGTCGCCGTGACCGAGCCGGTGAACCCGTCTCGAAGGCGGAATATCGGTATCTCAACCCATTTCGCCGGCGAATTTATCCGTTTCTACCACTTATCGTGACGTAAGCGAGGTCCCCCCTCGCGGTCACTATGACGCACACTCGAAACACGCCCGCGTCAGCAGCCTCCGAACCGACCCCGCCGCGAGAGCCGTCCTCGGCGACGTCGCCGCCGCCGTCGGCGGCCTCAGACAGAGACGGCGACCGGTCCGTCCGCGCCGCCGCCGAGGAGATGACGGTCCGCCCGCTCCGCGACCGGCGCTACGTCGTCGAGACCGACGGCGGCACCTACGTGGTCACCCTTGACGCCGGCACCTGTACCTGCCCGGACCACGCGATCCGCGGTTCGCGGTGTAAGCACCTCCGCCGCGTCGCGATGGAGGTGACCGCGGGGTCCGTCCCCGCGCCCGACCAGCGCGTCGGCGTCTGTGCGGTCTGCGGCGCGGAGACGTTCGTCCCGTTCGACGCGAGCGGCGCACAGCTCTGTGACCGACACGCGTTCGAACCCGGCGCGGTCGTCCGCGACCGCGAGACGGGGAAGCGGCTCGTCGTCGTCGCGGTCACGACCGAGCGGGCCGACACCTACCGGACCGAGGAGGGCCGAGCGATCGCCGACTACCCCACGAACGCCGACTACGGCGCCCACGAGCCCGTCGTCGAGGCGGTCTACGCGGAGTCGATCCGGCCGGGTCGGAGCGTCGCGGACTGCGACCGATACGGGTTCCCCGCCTCGCGGCTCTCGAGAGTTCTGTAGGGCTCCGTAACGCACCGTAACATCACGTAACACCCGGAAGCGTTCCCCTTCGGTCCGGACAGCTATTCCCAAGCTACTCGTATCGGCACGGTTCGACGTACCGTATGGAAGAGGGGTCGGACCCGGGGGACGACGGCGCTATCGCGGCCGAACTCCGCCGGCTTCACGAAGTGACCCGTGAGATGACCGCCGCGGCGACCCGCGAGGAGGTGTTCGGGGTCGCGACCGCCGCCGCAAGCGACCTGCTCGGATTCGAGTACAACACCGTCCGAGAGCACGACCCGCGCCGAGACACGCTCGCCCCCGTCGTGGTATCGCCCGCTCTCAGGGCGGTCGGCGGAGAGCGACGACCGTACGTCCGAGGTGAGTCGGTACAGTGGGAGGCGTTCGACGACGGGGAGATACGGGTGTACCAACGCGTGGCGGCGATCGACGACGACGCGGACCGCGACGGCGTACCGACCGGCTAACGGCGGCGATCCGGGGGGGCTCGGACTCGCCATCGTCGCCGATGTCGCCGCCGCGCACGGCTGGTCGCTCTCGCTGACGACAAGTCGAGTCGGCGGCGCCCGCGTGGAAATAGCGACCGGCGGCACCCCCGACGGGAAGGGGCTCACCCGGCGAGGTGGCTGATGTCCCGACGGAGCGTGTACCCCTTCGGCACCCCGACATCGCCCAGACAGTCCTCGCACAGCACCCGCTCGTAGTCGCGGTTCGTCTCCTTCTCGAGCAGCGAGACGTCTCCGATCGGCAGCACCGACTCGCACCGATCGCACTCGACCTTGTCGCCGTCGACGATCTTCATCACCTCTCCGTTTCCGAGATCGGTATATAAACTCGCGGACGGCGTTATCACTCGGGATAGCGAGCCCGATAAAAAGCGAATGTTGAAGAGTCGGTCGGCGCGGTCGGAGTCTCGGCGGTCGTCCGGCGTTAGCCGAAGAGTTCGCCGAGGCCCTCGCCGCCGTCGCCGTCTTCCTCGTCGTCGTCCGCCGCTTCCTCGGCGGCGTCCTCGTCGTCATCGTCGGCCTCGTCGTCGGCCTCGTCGGCCTCCGCGGCGTCCGCGGAGCCGCCCGAGGCGGCGCCGGCGGCCGGGGCCGCGGCGGCCGTCTCGATGGCCTCCTCGATGTCGACATCCTCCAGCGCGGCGACGAGCGCCTTGACGCGGGATTCCTCGACGTCGACGCCGGCGGCTTCGAGCACGCCGGTGACGTTGTCTTCGTTGATCTCTTCGCCAGTCTCGTTCAGGATGAGCGCAGCGTAAACGTATTCCATTGGTGTATCCTCGTGGTGTTATCCGAACATCGCGCCGAGACCCTCGCCGCCGTCGCCGTCGTCGTCGTCGGCGTCGTCGTCGGTCGCCTCAGCGTCGTCCGTCTCGTCTTCTTCCTCCGCCTGTTCCTCTTCCTCGTCGGCGTCGTCCGTCTCGGGAGCCGGGGCGGCTTCGACGCCCTGCAGCTCCTCGGGGAGCGCCTCCTCGTCGTCGATCTGGGCCGCGAGCGAGCGGAGCTGGGCGTCGGCCTTCCCGATGAGGTCGGGCACGACGTCCGGGCTCTCGATCTCCGCGAACAGCCCGACGGACTTCGCCTCGCCGGACGCCTTCGCGAGAAGGGTGCCGGCGGTGGCGGCCGTCGGGTACGCGGCGTTGACCGAGAGGTTCCGCGCGGCGGCGGCCGCCGAGCGGATGTCCGCCTCGTACTCGTCGACGTCGATCTCGAGCTCGTCCGGCTCGAACAGGACGCCGTCGGAGTAGACGCCCTTGAGGTCGAGCCCGACTTCCTTCGGCTCGATGCCGAGCTCCGTCAGGACGTTCGCGAGGTCGTCGTCGACGACCTCGCCCTCGTCGAGGACCTTCGAGTCCTCGGTGACCATGATCGAGCCGTCCTGGATGCGCGCGGCCGCGCCGACCGTCTGGAGCTCGCCGACGAACGGCCCCGGGTCGACGCCCGTGTCACCCTCGGGGATGACGACGTCGTTGGGGGCGACCTCGCCCGCGTTGATCGGGGCGGGGGTCTTCGAGGCTTCCAGCTGCTTGAAGAGACCGAACGGATTGTCGTTCGTGCCGATGAGCGCGACCTGACCCGCGACGTACTGGGTCAGCTCTTCGACGCCGTCGTTCACCTCTTCGAGCGCGCGGACGGTGAGCGTGTTGCGGCTCATCCGGACGTCCGCGGAGCCGTGCAGCTCGCGGCGCATGGCCTGGAGCTGACGGCTCGGGATGCCGGCGACGCCGACGATCCCGACTGAGTTGAACGAGCGGATGAAGTCGACGAGTTCGTCGACCTCCTCCTGTTTCCACTGCGGGATCGTCTCGGTCTTTCGGACCGAGCTCATACGGGCACCTCCTTGGCGGGACCCATCGTGGTCTTCACGTAGATCCCGTCGATGTTCAGCGGGCCCTTCTCGAGGCTCGCTTCGAGTCGCCGGACGATGACGTCGATGTTGTCCGAAATCGCGTCGGGGCCCATGTCCTCGGCACCGACACGGGTGTGGAACGTGCGCCGGTCGCGCGACCGGAGCTGCACGGTGTTTTTCATCCGGTTGACTGTGTCGACGATGTCGTCGTCCGGCTGCAGTGGGGTAGGCATCTTCCCGCGCGGACCGAGGACGGTACCGAGGTACCGACCGATGTCCTGCATCAGGTTGGCCTCTGCGACGAAGAAGTCGGTCTCGCCGGCCAGATCCTTTGCGCGGTCGTCGTCGTCTCCTAAGTCTTCGAGGTCGTCGCTGTCAAGCACTTGATCAGCGACTTCCTCTGCGCGGACGGCGGTTTCGCCCTCCGCGAAGACGACGATCTGTGTCTCCTGCCCCGTTCCAGCCGGCAGCACGACGGACTCGTCGATGCGGTTCGACGGATCGTTGAGGTCGAGGTCTCGCAGGTTGATCGCGATGTCCACGGTCTCGCGGAAGTTCCGCTCGGGCGCATCGTCGAGTGCGAGGGTTACGGCCTCTTGTATTGTGTCTGCCATTTTCACCTCCGTAGTACGCAGGTCGCTCCTACGGGTCAGTGAAACAGGCGAAGCCTGTCTCACCGGAGAGTGGTCCATCGGAGGTTTAAAAGCGTCGAACCGCACGTCCGGGTGTGAACCGGAGACAGGGGCCGTGCGGGCGGTTCTCGACCGGCACCTCGACCGACGCTCAGCGCTCGATTCGACGCGCGTCGAACGCGAGAACGTCGCGTAGGGGAACCCTTTTGATGCCGCTGTCCGACCCACGAGGTAATGACTCAGGGTGGTCCGGCGTGACGATGGACGACCGTATCGAGGACCTCCGCGAGCGCCGCGAGCGGGCGGCGCTCGGCGGCGGCGAGGATCGGATCGAGTCCCAACACGAGAAGGGGAAGATGACCGCACGCGAGCGGATCGATTACTTCCTCGACGACGGGACGTTCCACGAGTTCGACCGGTTCCGCACCCACCGGAACCACAAGTTCGGCACCGAGGAACAGCAGATCCCGGGTGACGGCGTCGTCACGGGGTACGGCGAGGTGAACGGGCGGAAGACGTTCGTCTTCGCGCACGACTTCACCGTCTTCGGCGGGTCGCTCGGCGAGGTGTTCGCCGAGAAGGTGTGTAAGGTGATGGACAAGGCGATGGACGTGGGCGCGCCCGTCGTCGGTCTCAACGACTCCGCCGGCGCCCGCATCCAGGAGGGCGTCGAGGCGCTCGGGGGCTTCGCGGAGATCTTCCGGCGCAACACGGAGGCGTCCGGCGTGATTCCCCAGATCTCGGCGATCATGGGACCCTGTGCCGGCGGGGCGGTCTACTCCCCTGCCATCACGGACTTCACGTTCATGGTCAAGGACACCTCGCACATGTTCATCACCGGCCCGGACGTCATCGAGACCGTCACGGGCGAGGAGGTGAGCTTCGAGGAGCTCGGCGGCGCGGTGACCCACACCTCGACCTCCGGCGTCGCGCACTTCGCCGAGGAGAGCGAGGAGGAGGCGTTGGACAACATCGCGCGGCTGCTCTCGTACCTCCCCGCCAACAACGTCGAGGATCCGCCCCGCGTCGAGCCGTGGGACGACCCCGAGCGCGCCGACGAGGAGCTGGGCGACATCGTCCCGAACGCGCCCCGGAAGCCGTACGACATGAAGGAGGTTATCGGCAGCGTCGTCGACGAGGGGTCCTTCTTCGAGGTGCAGGAGAACTTCGCGAAGAACATCGTCGTCGGCTTCGGCCGGCTCGACGGCCACTCGATCGGGATCGTCGCCAACAACCCCCGCGTGAACGCCGGCACGCTCGACATCGAGTCGAGCCAGAAGGGCGCGCGGTTCGTCCGGTTCTGTGACGCCTTCAACATCCCCATCCTCACCTTCGAGGACGTGCCCGGGTTCATGCCCGGCACGGATCAGGAGCACAACGGGATCATCCGCCACGGCGCAAAGCTGCTGTACGCCTTCTCAGAGGCGACCGTTCCGCTCCTGACCGTCATCACCCGGAAGGCGTACGGCGGGGCCTACTGCGTGATGTCGTCGAAGCACATCGGCGGGGACGTGAACTACGCGTGGCCGACCGCCGAGATCGCAGTGATGGGCCCGAAGGGCGCCGTCAACGTCCTCTACCGCGAGGAGCTGGAAGCCGCGGACGACCCCGACGCGCGCAGACAGGAGCTCATCGACGAGTACCGCGAGGAGTTTGCGAACCCGTACACCGCCGCCGACCGCGGCTTCGTCGACGACGTGATCGAGCCAGCGGAGACACGCGCGCGGCTGATCGACGACCTCCAGATGCTGAAGGGGAAGCGCTCGGAGGCGCCCGAGAAGAAACACGGCAACATCCCGATCTGATGGCGACCGACGCACCCGAACCGGACGACGCGGCGGCCGAATCGGGCGGCACCGCGCCCGGCGATGACGCCGCCGTCGCCCTCGACGGCCTGTCGATCCCGGACGACGCCGGCGACGAGGAGGCCGCCGCCATCGCCGCCGCGGTCGCGGCCCACCTCCGAGACGGCGAACGCGCCGCCGCCGCGGCCGCCGCGGCAGACGACGAGCCGGACTGGGAGGGCGAGCGCTGGTCGTTCGCCGGTCGAGTCGATCGGCTGCAGAATCGGTCGGTCCGCGTCCCCGTCGACGCGCCGACCGACCCGTGGACCGCGGCCGGTCGCGCCGACCGGTTCTGAGTCGAACCGCGCGCATTCCCCCGGCGGCCGACCTCAGTAGCCTCCGATAGTCCGGCGGTTCGGCCGCCATGCGAACCCGTTGCAGGGCGCATCGGAGAATACGTTCGATCGCGTATATAGCTACGGCCAATATCTGTAGCCGGGTCTATCGCCGACGGGTCATGCGTCGCGCGAGTCGTCGGCGTCAGCGTCGCCGTCTCCCTTCGTTTCGATCGGCTCGCCGCGCCACTCGTCCGGCGAACCGCCGCCGAGGAGCCGGTTGAGGACGATCGGCACGACGCCCGCGAGGAAGACGAGAACCCCGATCCGAACGAGCAGCGAGGCGTCGGTCAGCAGGGTCGCGGCGAGGTACGCGCCCGCCGCGACCAGCACCGACGGCAACACGTAGGGATTTCCGGCAGAGAGCATGTCCGGACATGGGGTCCGGCAGGCTCTTAATCGTCTCGGAGGGTCGCGGCGGGCGCCGACGCGGTACGACGATCGTCGTGAGTGCCCGTCGTCGCGGACCGATAGAATGAGGTGGGTTATGGTGGAATAACCGTGTAAGAATGTTCGACAAGGTTCTGGTCGCGAACCGCGGGGAGATCGCGGTTCGGGTGATGCGCGCCTGTGCGGAGCTGGGTGTCGACACCGTCGCCGTCTACAGCGACGCGGACAAACACGGCGGCCACGTCCGGTACGCGGACGAGGCGTACAACGTCGGGCCGGCGCGCGCCGCCGACTCGTACCTCGACGGCGAGGCGGTCGTCGACGCCGCGCAGGCGGCCGGAGCCGACGCGATCCATCCGGGCTACGGCTTCCTCGCCGAGAACGCCGACTTCGCGGCCCGCGTCGAGGCCGCCGACGGGATCACCTGGGTCGGCCCCGCAAGCGACGCGATGGAGCGGCTCGGGGAGAAGACCCACGCCCGCCGGGTGATGGACGACGCCGACGTGCCCATCGTTCCGGGAACGACCGAGCCCGTCACCGACGCCGAGGCCGTGACCGAGTTCGGCGACGAGCACGGCTACCCCGTCGCGATCAAGGCCGAGGGGGGCGGCGGCGGTCGCGGGATGAAGGTCGTCGAGAGCGCCGACGAGGCCGAGGAGGCGCTCGAGTCCGCCAAGCGCGAGGGCGAGGCGTACTTCTCGAACGACTCCGTCTACCTCGAACGCTACCTGCAGAACCCGCGCCACATCGAGGTACAGATCGTCGCGGACGATCCGGACGGCGACGCCGGCGTCGACGCCGATCGGTCCCTCGGCGAGAGCGACGTGGTCCACCTCGGCGAGCGCGACTGCTCGCTCCAGCGCCGCCACCAGAAGGTGATCGAGGAGGGTCCCTCCCCCGCGCTCTCCGACGAACTGCGCGAGCGGATCGGCGAGGCCGCGCGCCGCGGCGTCGCCGCCGCCGACTACACCAACGCCGGCACCGTCGAGTTCCTCGTCGAGGAGGACGTGGACCGCGACCCCTCGGAGCCGCTCGGGCCGGACACGCCCTTCTACTTCCTCGAGGTCAACACCCGGATTCAGGTCGAACACACCGTCACCGAGGAGCTGACGGGGATCGACATCGTGAAAGAGCAGCTCCGGGTCGCCAGCGGCGAGGGACTCTCCGTCTCGCAGGACGACGTGGCGCTCGACGGCCACGCGATCGAGTTCCGGATCAACGCCGAGAACGCCGCGAAGGAGTTCCAGCCCGCCAACGAGGGCCGGCTCGACACGTACGACCCGCCCGGCGGGATCGGCGTTCGCGTCGACGACGCGCTCCGACAGGGCGACGAGCTGGTCACCGACTACGACTCGATGATCGCGAAGCTGATCGTGTGGGCTCCGGACCGCGAGGAGTGTCTCGCTCGGTCGAAGCGCGCGCTCGCGGAGTACGACTTGGAGGGCGTCGTCACCATCGTCCCGTTCCACCGGCTCATGCTCGACGACGAGCGATTCGTCGACGGCACGCATACGACGAAGTACCTCGACGAGGAGCTCGACGAGGCGCTGATCGCGGAGGCGCAGGAGAAGTGGGGCACCGAGTCGGCGTCGGCGAGCGACGACGACGAGGAGGTGTCCGAACGCGAGTTCACCGTCGAGGTGAACGGCAAGCGCTTCGAGGTCGAACTGGAGGAGCGCGGCGCGCCCGCGATTCCGATGCCAGAGGGCGGGGCGGGCGGCAGCGGCGGCGGCCAGCAGCGCCCCCCGCAGGCGAAATCCGACGACGGGGGCGACGACGCAGTTGACGTGGCCGAGGGCGGCGAGGCCATCGAGGCGGAGATGCAGGGGACGATCCTCTCGGTCGACGTCGACGAGGGTGACGAGGTCGCCGCCGGCGACGTGGTCTGCGTGCTCGAGGCGATGAAGATGGAGAACGACGTGGTCGCCGAGCGCGGTGGCACCGTCGCGAGCGTCCACGTCGGCGAGGGCGACAGCGTCGACATGGGCGACGTGCTGATCGTTCTGGAGTAGCGGCGCTCCCTCCGCCGACTCGGTGGTTTATAACGGGTAGAGAGACAGTTTCAGCCCCTAGATCGATAGGAGCGCGTTCACCAGCGACCGGGTCGCGATCGCCGTCGCCGCGCCGAGCCACGTCAGCAGGACGAAGTGGATGTACCCGTTCGCGGGGTTCCCGCCGTCGATCCGGCGGATCATCTGCGAGGAGAGCGCGGCGTTGAACAGCACCACCGTGAGCAGCAGGTACTCGATGAGCGGGATGTCGTACGCGCCGGGGTAGACGATCTGCCCGATGTCCATCTGGTCGAGCTGGAAGTCGGCCGTCAGGTCCGCGAGGATGGCGACGATCTCTAACCCGATGAAGAAGGCGAACGTCGCCGCCGCCGTGATCCCGTACAGCAGCCCGATGAAAGTCATCGCCGCCTGCCGGCGCTGCTCGCGGAGCTGGTTGACGGCGTTCATGTTCTTCGATATCAGCTCGCCGAGCATCTTCGGGTCGCCGCCCATCCGCCGACCGACGAGGTACATCTCCGAGAACTTCTGGATGAGGTACGACCGCGTGTCGTAGGTGAACTCCTCCCACGCGCCCTCGGTGCTGATCCGCATGTTAAGTCGGCGGTAGAGCCGTTCGATCGCCGGCGAGAGGTCGCCGAAGTTCTTGTCGCGCAGCGTGGTCAACACGTCTGTCGTCGTCGACTGCTTGGCGCTCTCGGTGGCGCCGAGCGCCCGGACGAAGGAGGGGAACTCGCCGTCGCGGGCCGTGATCATCTGTTCCTCCTGTCTGAGCACGACCCCGGTGATAAAGAGGGGAGAGATCGGCACCGCGAGGTACAGCGGGAGTCGCACATCGTCGATAAAGAAGAGCAGTCCCGGAAGCCCGGGACCGTACCCGAACATCCCGGCGGCCGTGATCCCGATAATGAGGAAGGAGAGCCCGCCGCCGATCCCGAGCGACGCCCACAGCTTCAGGTCGCCGGGGGCGCGCTCGTCGGGGTGGTACCAGATCGGGTCGTACGGCGAGGTCGCGCGGATCATCGCGTAGAAGCCGAGCTGAACGAAGACGAAGAGGACGATGACGGCCGACACCGTCGCGGTCGGGTCGTTCCCGGTGAGAATCGGGAGGACGATCGCGAACACTAGCGCGAACGTCATCGAGAGGATCATCGACATGTACAGGTCCTTCATCACCTCCAGGTTCGACAGCGAGGACTCGTAGAGCGTCTCGTACTTCGCGAGCATGACGTCCTGCTCCGAGACGAGGAACTCCTCTAGCGACTGGCCCGCGCCCATCGTGTAGCCGAGTCGATCGAAGAAGTCGGCCATCGCGTCGGAGGGGACCTCCTCGGCCCGCCGGCGACACGCGTCGTCGAGGCTCTGGTTCCAGGTGTCGACGAGGTGGACGACCCGGTTGATCTCCTCGGCGGCGACGCCGTACTCCTCCTCTTTCGCTAGGGTTCGGAACACCTCCATGCGGTCGATGTTCGTCGTCGACAGCACAGTCATGTGGGTCATCACGAGATGCAGTTGGTTGTCGATCTTGTTCTCTAAGCTGGAGAGGTAGATCTTCGGGTAGATGACCGCGGCCACCAACACGAGCCCGCCGAACATCGGGACGGGAATCCGTGCCGCGAGCGGCAGGGGAAGGACGAACAGCCCGACGACGCTCGCGAGGAAGACGAGGACCGACGGAACCAGCACGAGCCCGACGTACTTCCGCTTCGAGATGTCGAGCTTGTCGTACGACTCCATCACGGCCGAGGTCAGCTGCGCGGCCGTCGCGAGCCCGTTGCCGACCTCCTTCACCGCCATGGCTATCTGACGTTCCGGTGCATGTCGAAGGGGAGCCCCTCGACGCCGTCGCGCTGGAAGGAGTTGATCGCGTCGTTGACCTCGTGGTAGCCGAGGATGTCCTCTTGGATCATCCGCTCGATAAGCTCCGCGCGGAACTCCAAGTCGTCGTAGATATCGCGGGTGTCGGCGTACCCCAGAAGCGTCGCGATCTGCTCTTCGAGCACGTAGGAGTTGTTCATCCCCTGGAAGACGATCTCGTCTTCGACGGGGTCCCAGCTGAACACCTCGCGGGTGACGACGCCCTCCATCTCCTTGGAGTACCCCTCGATCTCCTGGACGCTCGTCACCCGGCGGAGCACGTCGTCGCCCTGTTTCACCCGGTTCTGGAACAGCGCCACGTCGGCGTTGTCCATGAACGTCTCCGGGACGTTGATCGGCTCGGAGGTGAACCGCTGGATCATCGAGACGATGTCGGACGCGTGGAACGTCAGCATGACCGGGTGCCCCGTCTGGGCCGCCTGGAACGCCATGCGCCCCTCGGCGCCACGCACCTCACCCACGATGATGTAGTCGGGGCGCGACCGCAGCGCGGCGGCGACCAGGTCGAACATGTCCACGTCCGAGGAGCCCTCGCCGCCGCCCTCGCGGGTCAACAGCTGCTGCCAGGTGCTGTGCGGCGGGATGACCTCGGCGGTGTCCTCCGCGGTGTAGATTTTCGAGTCGTCCGGGATGTACGAGAGGATGGCGTTCAGCGTCGTCGTCTTCCCGGACGCCGTCTCCCCGACCACGAACACCGTCTGCTCGTTCTCCAGACAGAGCCAGAGGTACGCCGCCAGCTGCGGCGAGAGCGTCCCCCAGTTGGTGATCTGGTTGATCGACAGCGGCACCTCCTCGCCCTGCCGGATCGTGAGCGAGGAGCCCTTCAGCGACACGTCGTCGGAGTAGATGATGTTGATACGCGAGCCGTCCGGGAGCGTGGAGTCGACGATGGGGTCGGAGTCGGAGAGGGGGTCGCCGATCCGCTCGCCCATGTTGCGCAGCCAGTTGTCGAACTCCTGCGGCGTGCCGAAGTCGACGGTCGTCTCCAACATGCCGAAGGTGCCGTGATCGACGTGACACTCCTTCGGACCGATGACGTGAATGTCCTCGTTGGCCGTGTCACGCATCACCGGTTCGAGCGGGCCGAGTCCGACGATGTCGCGGTTGAGCCGATAGCGGATGCTCTCGTAGGTCTCCTCGGTGACCGACAGCTTTCCCATGTTGAGCACCTTCGAGAGGCTGCCGCGGAACCCCTGGTTCTGCTCGTCGACGTGCGTGACCTCCTCCAACAGCTCCTCGATGAGGTCGTCGTACTCGGCCTCCGAGTCCGGGGCGCTGTGCTGACCGCTCACCGTGAGGAGCCGGTTTTTCACCTCGTTCAAGACTTCCGCCTGCGGCCCGGACACCTCCGGCTCGATGGCGTAGTACTTGGTGTCCTGCCCGAGGTCGCCGTAGATGTGGCTGTAGATCGGTCCGCCGACGGGGTAGATGACGTTGGGGCGGTTCGACTCGTACTCGTCTTTCGGCTCCTCGATGAACTGCGGGAACTCCCCGGTGATCTGTTTGAACTCCCGCAGGTGCTCGCGGAGGTGTGGCCGCCGCATGGCCGCCTTCCGGAGCTCGTCCGACGGTTTCGCTGTGCCGTGTTCGGTCATGGTCTACTCCGTGTCTCCTGTCGGGTCGGTCGCGTCCCGGTCGCCGGGACGGCTGTGCGTCGACTCGTCCATGGGTTCAGGCGACGCTCCGGCTCTCGATGACGATTCCGGTCCCCGAGCGCACCGAGAACCCGATCGTGTCGCCGACCTGTTCGCCCATTCCCGCGAACCGCTTCACGTTGATCTGCCGGCGGATGTCGTTCCCGACCTCGATCATCTCCAGCTGGAGGAACACGTCGGCGATGGACCGGAACGGGCCGATCGCGTCGTCGTCGACGGCCGAGGGGTCGACCGTGAGCACCACCACCTTCCCCTGCGAGATGATCTCCCGGAAGAAGGAGATGATCTCCAGGGCGGCCTGTCGCTCCTCGTTCTTCCGAACGAGCGCCTCGAAGGTGGGGTCGTTCCGGAAGATGGCGTCGAACGTGTCGAGGAAGACGACGTCGGAGTTCCACATCGCCTCCGCGTTCATCAGCCGCTTGAGCAGCTCCTTGCGCTCCCCGTCGTCGTCGGAGAACGCCCCGCCGGAGTCGAAATCGGCGTGGAGGAAGAGCATCTCCTCCTGGAGGAGCGGCTTCACCATGTCGTACTCCAGCGAGTGCATCTGGTCGATGAATCCGCGGACGGTGAGCTCGGTCGACATCATCGTCACCGACGCGCCCTCCTCGACGAGCCCGTAGGCGAACCGCTGGGAGATGGCGCTCTTGCCGGCGCCGTAGTCGCCCTCCATGAGGACAATGCTCCCGCGGGGGATCCCCCCGCCGAGCTCCTTGTTCAGTCGGTCGCGCTCGCCGAGGCCCAAGGAGAGGAGGTTGTCGTGGGGCACGGTTAGCTCCCCCCTTCCACGCGGAACTGGAACAGCTCTTCGTCGCCGTTGACGGTGACGAACACCCGGTGGTCGCCGTCGGCGAGCTGTCCCGTGTCGATCGTGAGCCGCAACACGTCGCCCCGGCTCCACGCCGCGCCCGCGTCGGCGGAGACGAGCTTGCCGTTGATCGCGCTCGGCCCGACGTACTGGCCGTCGAAGACGACGTCGAGGTCCGAGCCGTCGGGCGCGAGTCGATAGGTGCCGGTGTTCTTTATTAAGAGGGTCACGTTCTCCTCGGTGGCGTCGTACACCCCCGCGTTCGCGTCGGAGATGATCGTCACGTCGGTCCGGAGCGTCTCGGTCGCGTCCAGCCCGGCGTCGTCGACCGCCGCGCTCACGCGATCGACTCCGGTGGTGATCGTGCCGACCACGCCGGCCGCGATCACGAGGCTCGCGATGAACAGGATGAGGTGCGAGACGGGAACGCTGGCCATCTACGCGCTCACCTCCGCCGTGTCGCGAACCCCGGACTCGACGACGAGGACGACGCGGGTGCCGTCCTCGATGTTCGTGTCGGTCTGCGCGACCTCGATGCTCAGCGTCTCCCCGCCGAGCCACAGTTCGGTGTCGCCGTTGCCGTCGACAGTCGTGGCCGCGTTGGCTCCGCCCACGTCGACGTACTCGTTGCCGACGACCAGCGTCGCGTCGCCTGCGACGAGGCCGACGGAGCCGTTGTTAGTCGCGTTGACGGTGAGCGTCGTGCCGTCGTACGTCGCGTTCGACACCGCGAACGCCGTGTTCTGCCGTTCGAGCGCGCGCTCGTTCATCCCGTGTTGCGCGTCGGTGACGCGGTCGAACCCGTTGGCCGCGACGGGGTAGAACGTCGTGAACGCGAAGAACAGCCCCGCGACGATGATCGCCGTCGACGCGGAGACGCTAACGCCCATCGCCCCACCCTCCGTCGGCCGGGTCGGCGCGGTCGGAACGCGGGTTCGGGTCGTTCATCGGCCGCGGGGAGCCGCCGTTGCGCTCGCACCCCTCGGAGCCGCGGCGGTCGTCCCGGTCGTCGCGGCGTTCCCCGTGACCGTCCCGTCGCTCCGCGTCGCCCCTGTGACCGTTCTCGCTCGCGCGCCCCTCGCGGCGATCGTCGGAGCGGTCGGGCGCGCGGCGGTCGCGTCCGCCCTCGCGTCGCCCGTATCCGCCGCGTCCACCGCGACCCGACCCCCCCCGCGGCGGGCCGCCGCCGACCAGCGAGCCGCCGGCGAGGTCGTCCCAGCGGTCGAGCAGCAGCAGGTGACCGCTCGTCCCGTTGAGCTGGGTCACGTACCGGAGGCTGCGGGTGTGGTGCTCGCGGACCAGCCGGTCGGTCCCCGGCCGGTCGACGAGGTTGCGGTCGATCGTGCCGAACCCGGAGAGGAAGTCGCGGAGCCGCGCGGCCGCCTCGGGGGCGATCCACTCGATGCGCTCGTAGTAGTTGATCGCGCGCACCGCGTCGGTGACGTCGCTCTCGGAGACGAGGAACTCCAGCCACTCCATCACGAGGAGGTCTCCGACGTAATCGCCGGGCAGCTCCGTGAGATACGGCTTGCCGCGGGTCCCCGAGAGCTCGTCCTGCTGGACGTACTCGAAGCCGTCGCCGTTCGCCTCGGCGGGGTCGCCGCCGGGCTGGGGGCCGCGCGAGCGGTCGGGCTCCGGTTCGGGTTCCGGCTCGGGCTCGTGGCCGTTCGTCGCCGGGTCGTCGTCGACGGGGTCCTCGTCGAACGAGTCCATCCCGTCGTCGAAGTCGACGCCGTCGTCGGGGCCGTCGTCGAACGGGTCCGGCTCGTCGCCGAGGTCCTCCTCGAAGGAGTCGTCCCCGTCGTCGAACGGGTCCTCGTCCGCGGGCCCGTCGGCGTCCGTTTCGGCGCCGTCCTCGTCGGCCCAGTCGGCCTCCCCGGCGTCGTACTCCTCTTTCAGCTCGCTGAAGCTCTTTCCATCGTCGTTCATGTCGTCTCCGTCGTCCGCCGCCGCGGTCTCGGACGCGGCGTCGGCGGGGTCGCCGTCGTCCGTGTGCTCGTCGCCCGGTTCCTCGTCCAGCTCGGCGAACTCGTCGTCGTCCTCGTCCTCGAGGTCGTCGTCGAGCAGGTCGTCGTCGAAGAACCCGTCGGCGTCCGCGTTCGCGACGTCTTCGTCGAGGTCGTCGTCGCCCGCGTTCTCCTCCTCGTCGTCGAAGAGGCCGAACGAGCCCTCGCCGCCGCCGTCGACCCCGTCGAAGCCGCTGGAGTCGTCGACGAACGGGTTGATGCCGCGGGTGACCATCTCGTAGATGTCGAGGAGGTTCCGCACGTCCTCCTCGATGTCGTCGACGGCGGCCGAGATCTCCTCGTTCTCCGAGCGGACGGTCGAGACGGTCGACGAGAGCGAGGCGACCTCGTTCTCCAGATCGTCGAGCCGATTTTCGAGTTCGTCGGTGTCCGCCCCACCACCGCCGCCGTCGTCGTCGAACTCGTCGTCCCACTCGTCCATCCCGTCGAAGTCGTCGAAGTCGTCGCCGCCGCCGCCCATTCCGCCGCCACCGCCCATTCCGCCGCCACCGCCGCCCATCCCTCCGCCGCCGAAGGGGTCGTCGTCGCCGCCCATGCCCCCGGAATCGTCGTCGTCGGAGCCGTCATCGTCGAGGAATCTGTCGAGGACGCTCGCACCGACGAGCCCCAGCGTGGCGACTATCCATGCGGCCGTTGGAGCTCCCCACACCGGTAGTTCGAGGCCCATTACCGTGTACCACCCCCAGAACACACTTCAATTCACCCCTCAAAATATCAGCCGTGAGAAGACATCCGTTCGGCGGGGTTCCAGTGATACCGCGGCACCGTCCGAGCGGAACCCGCTCAAAGCGTCCGCTCGAACCCGTCGGCCGCTCGAACGACAAGCCGCCCGTCCGCCCTGAACCGGACGGTCCGACCGACGCCGTCGCCGACGGCGCGCTCGACCACCGGAATCCCGGCGGCGTCGAGACACTGCTCGGCGCGCGCGACGTTCCTCGGTCCGACCGCGTCCGTGAGGTCGAGCATCTCCGCGCCCCCGGCGACGCGCGCTTCGAGCCGGCCGGGAGACGCGCCCGCAGCCTCCAGCTCCCCGATCAGCGTCTCGATACCCGTGTCGACGTACTTTCCCGGGCGCTCGATGCCGGTGTCGGTTTCGGAGCCGTTCGGCAGCATCGCGTGTAACAGCCCCCGGACGCCGGCCGACCGATCGACGAGCGCCACGGCGACGCACGAACCGAGGCCGCTCGTCGTCAGCGTCTCTCCGCCGGTCGTGATCGACAGATCGCTGACGCCGACCTTGATCCGACCGGCGTCGGGGGGCTCAGAGCCGTCGGAGGTCCCGGAGCCGCCGGGGGGCGCTCGTTCGCGAGACGACGGCGGGTTGCTCACGGCTCCGAGAGACGGTCGAGCGCCCGCGCCAGTTCGCGCTCGTCCGGGAGCGCGTACACGTCGCACCGCGTCTCCACGCCCTCCGTCTGGATCGCGGCGTCGATCACGAACCCGTAGTCCTGCCGCCGGCTCAGCTTCGCGACCAGCGGGCTGATCGTGGCCGAGCCGATGTCGTGGACGAACTCCGGCGGCGAGTGGGTGATCGAGGTGCCGAGCACGTTCGCCCAGCCGTCGATGAATCCGCTCGTCATCACGTTGCCGAGCTCGCAGAGCGCGTTCTCGGCCATCCCACCCAGCGGCTCGTCCGGCTCGCTGGGGAGCATCGAGGCCGCGATCTTCTCCGCGGACTCCTCCTCGAAGAGGATCGCGAGGTAGCCGCTCGGCTCCCCCTGTAACTCGAAGACGGTCCCCGCGTGCGGCTCGACGCCGACCTCCGCGGGCACGTCGGCGAGCGGCACGAACCGCAGCCGGCTCACGTCGACGCTCGTGTCGAGGCCCGTCATCATCGCGATGTTGTCGGCGGCGTTCGCGGAGCCGCGCTTCGCCAGCGACGCGAACGTCGACAGCGACTCGTAGGGGACCGCGGTGCTGTCGGCGCCGTCCTTGCCCGCCCCGCCGTCCGCGCCCGGCGCGGCGGCCGGCGCGGTCTTGCCCACGATGAGGTCGCGGAACTGCCCGGAGTCGGGAAGCATGTAGATCGAGAAGTCCAGATCCGTCGTCGTCGCGTCCAGTCGGCTCTCGAAGAGGAACACCCCGTCGCCGGCGAGCGCCCCGTCGGGGAGGACGGCGGCGCCGTCGGCCTCGAAGTACCGGGGCGGCGTCATGTCGATCGCTTTCCCGAGGTAGTTCGCCCAGCCGTCGAGGAACCCGCCGAGCGCGATGTTGCCGACCTCGGTCACCGCGCTGCGTCCCATCGACGACCCGCCCGGTAACAGCGAGAGCAGGGCGTCGACGTTGTCCGCGTCGAACGCGAGGACCGCCTCGCCCTCCAACCCGCCCCGGAGCCCGACGCTCACGCCGATCGACTCCCGGCCGGCGAACGCCTCGGCGAGGTCCTCGCCGCTGGCGACGCTTGCGCCCGTGACCTCCACGGAGAGATCCGTGCCGGTCAGGTCGGTGAGCGCGCCGGCGGCCTGCCCGGCCCCTCGCTCCGCCAGCCGGTTGCAGGCGCCGAGCGCCCGGACGTCGACGCGCATTATACCGCCGATCCGATGGCGTCGAGCACGTTCGGCTTCTGGAACGGCTTCGTGATGTACCCCTCGGCGCCGGCCTTGATGGCCGCCTTCATCTTCTCCTCCTGCCCGACGCTGGTACACATGATCACCGTCGCTTCCGGGTTCTCTTCGAGGATCTCCGTCGTCGCCTCGATGCCGTCCCGGATCGGCATCACGATGTCCATCATCACGAGATCGGGCCCGTGTTCTTCGTACATGTTGACCGCTTCCACGCCGTTTTCCGCCTCGCCGACGATCTCGAACTCCCCTTCGAGGATCTCCCGGAGCAGGTTCCGCATGAACTCCGAGTCGTCCGCGATAAGCACGCGCGTTGCCATGGTTACTCGAAAGGCGGGACAGCGTTCACTTAACGACTCCCCCGCGGTTCTCAGCGCTGAGAACCGATCGGACGAGAGCGAAACCGGTGAGGCGGGCCGCGCTCAGACCCAGTGACCGAGGAGATACGTCGAGCCCACGAGGACCGTTCCCCCGAACGTCTCCCGCGTCCCGATGCCGAAGGGCAGGAACGTCGCCGGCGCGTCGTCGTCGCCGTCCGGACCGTCCTCACCGCCGTTCGAGTCGTCCCCGGCGTCGGGCTCCGAGTCCGCGGCGTCACTGTCGCCCGGAGACGCGCTCACCGTCTGGGCGGTTCCGTTGTCCCGATCGGTCATGGTGACGTTCTCGCCGTCCCCCTCCGTGACGGTCAGCTGCCCGGTTTCCTCGTCGTTGTCGGTCCGGAGGGCGTATTCGTACTGGCCCGGAGGGAGGACGACGAACCGGTCGGAGAGGTCGAGCGTCGTCGACTCCGTGCTGTCAAGCGTCGTCGACATCTCCGTCACGGTCTCGCCGTCGATGGCGAACTCGACCATCTGCCGGTCGGCGATCTCGCCCGTGTTGGTGACCTCGCCCGCTATCGAGTCCAGACGCTCGCCCTGGGCGACCGTCGTCTCCGCCGTGAGGTTGCTGACCTCGAAGTAGGCCGGCTCGTCGAGGTCGTCGACCACGATCGCGCCGCGTTTGTCCAGCAGCCTGTTCCCGACGAGCCGTTCGGGAGTGTAGAACTCGACCTCGACGCGTTCGCCCGGCTCCAGCTCGGAGAAGTCGTGAACGACCTCGAAGCCGCCGTCCTCGCCGATGGTGACGTCTTCGACAGTGATCGTCGTCGGTTCGGGGCGGTCGCTCGCGATCAGCTGGACCGTGACATCCGAGTTGGGAGCGATGTTCGTGTTGCCAGCGATCACTCCGTCTTGGCTCGACGGGACCATCAGCTCCCTGTCGAGGCCCGTCTGGCGGTACTCGACGTACGGGTCCTCGAAGACGAACGAGTCGTTCGTCCGCACCGTCGTGTCGCCGTCGCCGAAGTACGGGTAGTGTTCGAGGCCGTCGGTCTCCTCCATGGTTCGGTTGAACGGGTCGGGCTGCTCCCCGTCGGCGAGCGAGTAGTCCTCGAACTGATACCGCTCGTCCTCGGGGGACTCGTACGCCATCTCGAAGGCGAGCTCGTCGCCGTCGCGGGGCTGGTTGTCGAACGGGTCCGACCCGCGGGTGTCGATCACGAAGTAGAGACCGCCGACGACGGGGTCGTCGCCGACGGCGTCGCCGTTCTCCCACTGGAACGCGCTGTCGTCCGGGAGTATGTAGAGGTCGCTGCTGGCGACGTCGGTGAACCGAAGCGTCGATCCCGGGTTGTTCGGCGCGCCGAGCGACTGATGGGTGAGCTCCGCGTGGACGCCCTCGTGGCGTTCGAGCAGCGTCGCGAACTGCTCGGTGTCGATGTTCCCGGGCGCGCCCTCCCCGGAGTCGGCGTTCTCGTTGATCGCGGGGTGTTCGGTGTCTCCCGCCAGAAGCGCGCCGAAGGTCCCGCTCCCGCGCACCTCGACGAGGATCCGGTCGCCGCGGGCGATCGTGTCGGTCTCGGTGGCGTCGGCGCGGAGCGCCCCGATGTCGCCGAGCCCCATCGGCCCCGACTCCTCGTCGAACCGGTCCAGTCGATCGGCCGGGCCGGGCGGGAGGACGTACGTGTTCACCTCGCCGAGCTCCGGCTGCGTGAGGACGAGGTTCGACCGGTCGACCGGGTGCCGGAAGCCGGGGACGTCGTCGTCGCGGAGCATCACGGTTCCGGTCGCGCCGGCGACGAGGCGGTACCGGCCGGCCTGAAGGGGGCTCCCGCGCGCGGTGAGCCCGACCTCGTCGCGGAACTCGGCGAGCGTGTCCGCCACCTCGGTGCCGCGGTGGTTCTGGAACGTCACGTCGGAGAACGTCCCCTCCGGGTCCACGCCCTCGTCGTCCGAGTCGTTCGCGGCGCCGATGCTGTGCGCGTAGCTCGTCACCTCGCCGTCGGAGACCGGGATGTACACGTCCTCGGAGGGAGCGTCGGTGCCGACGAGGCGGGTGTTGATCACGAACGACGCGTCGCCCGTCACGTGCAGGACGTCGAGGTGGTTCTGGAGGCTGCGCTCCCCCGACTCCCGGTCGCCGCCGACGAGGAGGTACGCCTCGTCAAGCGAGTCGTCCATCGTGACGTCGACCACGACGAAGTCGCCCGCGGGCGACTGGTACCGGTCCTGCGAGAACTCGACGGCGCCGCTCTCGAAGGCGTTCGACACCGCGAACGACGACGAGGCGTTCTCGCCGAGGGCGCTGACTTCGGCGGTGTAGTCGCCGTCGTCGATCTCGCTCCGGGCCGGCAGCTGGAACGTCTCCGTGTACGACGACTCCGGCTCGTGGCCGACGGTCACCGTCCTGTCATCGATCGTCGACGACGGCCCCTCGACCGCGACGTTCACCTCGTCTTCAACCTCCTCGTCGAACGTGTACTGGACCGTCACCGTCTCCGTGGCCTGTCCGAGGTCCGTCCACACGTCGTCCACCGACAGTCGCACGTCGGTCGCGCGGGTCAGGTCGAAGTCACGCTCGGTCGCCGGTTCGCCCGTCTGCCCGACCTCCACGGAGTGACTCCGGGTCTCGTAGTCGGCGTGCTCCGCGACGACCGTGTGCGTCCCGAACGGAACGTCCGAGAGCCGGTACCGCCCGTCCGGGCCGGTCGGCGCACTGCGGTCCACGCTGCCCTCGATCCGGACCGACACGTTATGCAGCCCGTTTCCGTGCGGGCCGGTGACGCGTCCCGTGATGTCGTTATCCACGTGGGTGAGAGAGATGTTCTTCGTCAGCCCGTCCTCGCTGGAGATCGGCTGCGACATCGTCTCCGTCTGGAACGTGTCGGCGCTGGCCACGATGTCGCGCTGCCCGCCAGTCGTCGTCGACGGGACCTTGAGTATCTCGTAGGTCCCGTCCTCGTCGGTTTCCGTCGTCAGGTCGTCCTGACCGATGCCGGGCCAGATGCCGGTGTCCGCGTCGACGGAAACCGTCGCGCCCGCGATCGGTTCCCCCTCGGTGTTGGTGACCGTCCCGTTGACGGTCGTGAGGACGGGAGCCAGATCGATGTTTCGGGTGGCCGTCTCATTGTTCCGGACGGCCACATCCGCTTCTTTCGGGTCGAACCCGTCCTGAGTCGCGGTGACCGTGACATCTCCCGTCGGGACCTGAGTCATGTTATATTCGCCGGTCTCGTTGGTCTCGACGTCCCAGTAGTCCGCCCCAGTGGCTGCCATTATTTTCCGGTCCGTCTCGTTGTCGTGTCGTACCGTGACGGTGACCTCGGGGAGCGGATCGCCCCCCATCGGACCGGACTCGCCCGCGATCGTTCCGGTCAGTGTTCCCGTCTTTCGCGTCAGGGTGACGTCCTCCGTCACCGGAGAGTTCGTCGTCGACACCGCGACGTCGGTGTCCAGCTTCTCGTACTTGTCGTGAGTTATCTCCAACCCCTGTTCGTCGTACGGGAGGTCGTCGATCTCGTAGGCCCCGCTTTCGTCGGTCGTGTCCGTCAGGCCTGAGTGGCCCTCGACCGTCACCGTCGCGCCGGCGATCGGCTCGCCGGCGGCGTTGGTGACGGTTCCTTCGATAGTGCCGTTGGCGCCGGACTGCGCCGCGCCCGACGGGGCCGTCGCCGCCAGGCCGACGGCACAGCACAACAGCAGTCCAACGACCAGCAGGCGGCGGCGGGGACCGGGGGCGCCGCCGGTCAACGTGACGAGATCCATCGGATACGGCGAGGTATCGAACGGGAGAATTTAACATATCGGGTGCAGTTCTCGCCCGCTATAATCGGGGCGACCGGATCTCTCGCCCCTCAGCGACGCCGCCACGCGACGACTCCGGCCCCGGACAGGAGGGTGAGCAGCGCTCCCGCCCCCAGCCGGAGGTCGACGTCGATCGCGATGGGACCGTCGTCGTCTCCGTCGCTGCCGTCCTCGTCGTTCCCGTCGCCGTCCCCATCGCTCTCCCCGCCATCCTCGTCGCCGCCGTCGCCGCCGTCGCCGTCCGACTCTTCGCCGTCCGACGCGCCGTCGCCGTTCGGGTCAGTCACCGTGATCGTCCCGTTCGCCGAGTCGCCGTCGGTGTCGACGACGAACTCGTACTCCCCGGGCTCGGTCGGCGCCGAGAGGGTCGTGGAGACGGTGGTCGACGCGCCGCCGGGGAGAGACGGTTCGATCGCGGTCTGTCCCCCGTCGCCGAGCCGGAACGTCACCTCCCGCTCGGTCGTCGCACTCCACCGGTTCCGGACCGTGGCGGAGAGCGTCACGGTCGACCCCGGGTCGACCGACCCCGGCGCGGTGACCTCGGTTATCTCGAACGGACCGGTCTCGATGCCGCGCGCCGATATCTCCGCGGTGTCCGTGACGCCCGTGTCGGCCACCTCGACGGTGACGGCGCGGGGGACCGACTCGGCCTCGCCGAAGTCCGACCGGAGCCGCCCGTCGGCGAATCCGCGCAGGACGATCACGTCGTCGTCCGCGTACATCCCGTAGCCGTCGGCGCGGCGTTCGATCGGCGGTCGGTCGGCGTGCGGCGCGTTCTGATCCCTGAGCAGGCGATCGCGGATGAACGCCGACTCGAGATCGTCGAACGTCAGGTCCGGGGCGGTGACGTTCACGTTGTACCGGGCGCGGTTGGACGTCAGCTCCAGTTCGAGGTCCGTCTCGACGGTCCCGTTGCCGGTGCCGCTCCCCACCAACCGCGCGTCGAGCGTCTGTACGAGCACCTCGAACGGTGCCGCCGCCTCCATGTCGGTGGTTCCGGTGATCGTCCCGTTGTCGACCACGACCGCCTTTGTCCGCTGTCCCGCCGGGACGAGGACGTACGTCCCGCTGAGCTTCGCCGTGTCTATCCGAACCGGACCGTCGACCTCGAACTCGCGGACGAGCGTCCCCGGTTCGTCGGTCTCCTCGTCGTACTCTCGGAGGTGCAACCGATCGCCCTCGACGGTCCCGTTCGGATCGTCGAACGCGACCGTCTGTCCCTGCCAGAACGTCCCGCCCGAGCTGAGGTTCCGGTCCGCGTCGTCGATCGTGTGGAAGCCGTCCGCGCCCGCCGCGTGGAGGGGCACCGTCTCGTCGGCGCGGTCGAGCCCGTGACCCGCCCCCGCGGCGGTCCCCGAGGCGAGGGCGCACAGCACGACCAGCAGCAAGAGGAGCGGCGCTCCGCCGGCGCGCTCAGACATGGTCACGCGATCGAGAGCGGGGCGGAGACCGGTCGGACGGGCCGGACCCGTCGGCGCTCGTTTCGCGAGGTCGATACCGCTGCAGCGGGTCCATCTGCGTCGACGTGCGGGAGTGACGGATTAAAACGTACGCCTTCGAATATTACGGTTGATAACCGATTCGGACCGGCGGGGGGAGAGAATCCGAAAGTCGGGGACGGGCGGGCGACGGTCTTCCGAAGAATTAATCCGGACCGTCTGCCGTACACACTACGATGAAGACCTGTCCCCGGTGCGACTCGTCGCTCGACGACGAGGCCCGTTACTGCGTCGAGTGCGGCGCCCCGCAGACGGAGGACGCCGCCGAAGAGCTCGACGAGTACGTGCAGCGGCAGGCCCAGCAGGTGGCGGCCGACTCCGGGGCCGAAGGGGGCGGGAGCGACGGAAGCGACGGAGACGACGGCTCCCGGTTCATCCCGACCGAAGAGCTCACCGACCGCGAGCAGCTCTGGCGTCGCGGCTGTTACGTGCTCGGCTACGGGACGATCGTCGTCGCACTCACGCTGGTCCCGCAGGTCGGCGCCTTTCCCCTCATTCTCGGCGGGATCGCGATCCTCCCGCCGATCCGTCGCCTGACCGCGGAGCCGCTCGGGAGCCCGCTGAAACGGGAGGTGATGGCCGGGCTGTACGCGGTGTTCGCGCTGCTCGGCGTCGCGCTGCTGGTTCTTTTATAAGCGATTCAATATTTAACGCTTGAGAGCGACGGCGACAATTACTTATAAATGAACGGCGGTGGCGTGCGCCTCCGAGCGCCCATCGGGCGCGAGGAGCACCGCGCGAGGGAGTCGGCCGGCGCTTATAAGCGCCGGCCGACGAGGCTGGGGAGGCATGAGGTGCGGTCCCGTGAGCGACCGGAGGGAGCGAACGGGAGCACGGGAGTCGCAGCCCGCACAGCGAACGAAGTGAGCGAGCAGGAACGTCTTCCGGTGGTGCTGTGCGGTTGCGGGGTGGGACTCAAAGGGGCAGCCGCTGAGGACGACGCAGGCGACGCAAGCACTACAGGGAGCGAGCAACGCGAGCGACTGAAGCGCGCAGCGAGCGTGCATCGTCCTCAGCGGCTGGGGCTTTGGAGGTGTTCACCGTCGCTCCATCGTCGATCACGTATAAACAGCCGCCGGCAACACACAAACTCGACTTATAAACAACCGCTCCACCACAGTAGTTCGCGTACTCCCGCTATTCGATCCGGAACCCGTCGGCCTCCTCCGCGGCGCGTACGAGGTCGCCGATGCTGTCGCTCGCCGTGAGTCCCTGGCTCGCGGCGAAGCGCTTGATCGCCACCGGCGGGACGTCGACGGTCGTCTCCGAGGCGACGAGCAGGAGCCCGAGCGCTTCCGGCGTGGGCGAGCTCGGCCCCGCGTTGGACGCGAACCACGTCACGAGCGAGTCGAACGTCGCCGTCACGTCGTTTGAGACCATCCGCTGGCGGGTGGTGTCGCCGTCGACGTGGAGCGTCGCGTCGATCCCGTAAGTGAACCCGTCGTCGTCGAAGGAGCTCGCCAGCCACCGACTCACCGACTGGCGGTCGACCTCGGGGGCGCCGCGGCCTTGTTGGGAGTTGGCCGCACCTTGTTGGAGATTGGCTGCACCTTGTTGGGGGTTCGCGGGAGCGCCCCCTTGCGCGCGGGTCTCCTGCGATCGACCCGCACCGCCGTTTTGCGGTTGCCCAGCTCCTCCCTGCGGCCGGCCGGCGTTCCCGGCCTGCGGTTGGCCGCCCGCACCGCGAGGTGCGTCAGTTCCGGCTCCGCCTCCGGCACCTCCGCCGCCCGGATCCGGCGGTCGTCGCTCCTCCGGGTTCGCCGGGTCGGCGGACGTGAAGCCGGTGTCGTCTCCGGGACGCTGGTCCGGCTGCGCCCGGCGGATGTTGGGCCGGCCGTTCGTCCCGACGACGTACCGGCTCTCCCCGATCTCGACGACGCTCTCGTCGTCGGTGAAGTCGAGCTCGTCGGGATCGGCCGGCATCGCGTCCGAGTCGGCCGCCGGTGCGTCGTGGTCACTCATGACGTAGCCGTGGACGCGCGAGAAAATAGGTGTTCCGGGCGGAGCGGTTCCGCCGGGGACGTGGTTAGGGGGCTATTCGAAGCTCGTTAGAGCCGGACCGCTTCGTCGTTATTGCTGAAGAGGTCCGGGGCACGAAGCTCCACGGATGTCGTCGCAGACGAGGGCGACACAATATCGATCGACGACTGCTCGCTTTCGCCGAACGGGTCGGTCGAACTACCGAACGGTTCAATCTCCGGATTGAGCACGATAGTGAACTGCTCCTCATCGTTGATCACTGGGTCGTCTACGAAGTCTCCGGTGCTGTTACGGACTCCGAAGTGATCGTCAGGAATATCTGTAGCGACAGCGTCTGCACCGCCAACTCCGCCGGGGCTGGCGCTGGTGTTAGCAAACACCAGATTTGCTTGTCCGTTTGGACCGACAGCCTGAATTGTCGATTCACTCAGATCGATCTCGTCGGCACCTGGCGATCCTGCGACAGTGATCCGAATCTCTGCCAACTCACCGTCGTCAGCGGTACCGGTGACGATACCCACCGAACTCGTCACGTCGATACGCTCGGAGACGAGATCGGTACTCTCCTGACCCGTTGCCTCTGCCTGCGACTGAAGGAATCCGGCCGTGTTGATCAGCACACCAGCGGCGATTGCTGCCACCAGCACCATCGCGATGAACACGATGAGAGTTCCGATACCCACTTGGCCGCGTTCTTCGGTGTTAGTGATTGATTCGAACATGGTTATAGCCTCACCGAGTCCTCAACGACGGTACTAGGCACGCGGATCTCAGAGGTGGTCGACGCTCCACTTGGAGCCGTAAAGGTAACACTGAGCCTATCTCCTTCTTGGAGTTCGTACCCGATTTCATCACTATCGTCGATAGGGTCGTCAAGTAGGATGTTAATCTGGGCGCGTTCGCTGTTGTCCGTCAGAACAACGCTCAAGTCGTCGTTAGTGAAGATATCGATTGTCGCGTTGTCTTCATCGCCGATTTGGAACGATTCCTGCCCGTCAGCTCCGATCATCTCTATCGAAGTTTCACTAAGATCGATGTTATCGGAGCCAGGTGACTGAGCGACGACAAAGCTTAGGTTTGACATCTGCCCGGTGCTCTGATTGAATGTACCTGACTGACTCACGACCTGTAGCCGGTCGCTCACCTGACTCGTACTCTCTTGACCCGTTGCTTCCGCCTGCGTCTGAAGGAACCCGGCGGTGTTGATCAGGACGCCGGCGGCGATCGCCGCCACCAGCACCATCGCGATGAACACGATGAGGGTCCCGATCCCCACTTGACCGCGCTCTTCCTCGTCCAGTATTGTTTCGAACATTGTGTGTTGCGTCGGCCCCCGGCCTGCCCGGCGGGCGTTATCGCTAGGGAGTACGATTTCCCTATTAAAGACTCCGTGCCGATTATTTGAACTGATAAAACGCTGCCGTCTTCCGATTTTCGGATTTGTTTTTGGATACTAGTTTCTGAATACATTAACGATATCGCGATCGAATTATCGGTTCTGGATCTGTGAGTGCGCCGTATCCCTGAGTCAGATCGATCGCGCTGGGGACGCGAATCCGCGACGCTCTCGCGTGCGATCGTCGGGAAAAGTTCGTCTCAGACTCGCTACGCTCGCGCCGTAGGCTCCGATCGCTCCGCGAGATTCCGCCTCGCCTCAGCGGTCCTGAATCCGCGCCAGCTCCGAGTCGGGGATCACGAACTCCTGCGTGCCGGGCTCGTACACCGCGAGGCTCCCGGCGACCAGTGCCATCGACGCAGCCAGCAGCCCGGTGTTGACGAGCAGCAACGCCTGCGGGTTCGCGAACGAGGTCCGGAAGGCCGCGACGGGCGTCGCGACGGCGGCGAGCACGACGAGCGCGAATCCGACCGCGAGGTACGCCATCGCCGTCCGGCCCGAGGACCGGTACGCGGAGACCGCGAACGCGAGCAGCGTCGCGCTCGCGCCCGCCAACACGGTGGTCGTCACGAGATACAGCGCCTCGATGAGCTCCATACCCACCGTGACCGGAGTCGGCTTATAAATCTGCGGTGGCGGCTATCACCGGCGATAACACCCGCGAATAACTGCCGGCGCCGAGCGCCCAACACGCTGTACGACGGCGTCCCGAACCGGAATCTCGACAGGTAGCGATCACCGGTACCCTTTTAAGCCCTAAAAATCAACAGCGATAACGTGAATGGTGGGGGACGACTTGATCACGGTGCTCGGCAACAAGTACAACACGGACATCCTGACTGCGACCGGTGACGCGAAGTCCGCGCAGGACCTCAGCGACGAGCTCGACGTGCCGATCGCGACGTGTTACCGCCGGATTAACGAGCTGGAGGAGGCGGACCTCTTGGAGCTTCACGACCGCCCGCTCTCGGACGAGCACCGCCGCGTGAAGGTGTACCGCCGGAAGGTCGACGGCGTCGAGGTCGACTTCCGCGACGGGCTCACCGTGGAGGTCGAGGAGCGCTCCGCGGTGAAGAACCGCCTCGACGACGTGTGGCGCGATCTCTCGTCCGGACAGTAGCAGTTCGCATTCGTCCCCGCTATCCCGTTCTTCGCCCGGTTCGCGCTCGCCCCCGCTCCGCCTTCTCGTCGTCTTTCTCGCCGAGCGTTAGAACGAGGGTTCCTCGGACCGTCCCATCATCGAGAACCCGCCGGCTCGTTCGTGGACGGTGATCCCACCCTCGCCGATCTCCATCGGGAAAATGTCGGTGTCGATGTCCTGTTTCCGCATCTTCGCCACCCAGACGTACCGGTTGACGCCGGAGTCGGTCGGCGTCTGGATGAAGTAGATGTTCCCGTCGGTGAGGAAGTTCTCCAGTCCGACCTCGGTGTCGGGGAACACCGCGCCCTGCTCGTTGATAAGCAGGGAGGTCAGCCCGTTGGCCTTGAGGATGTCCGAGAACTTCAGCAGGTACGTCCGCTTCTCCTGTTCGGCGTCGAAGAAGAGCTGGAACATCGACAGCGAGTCGAGGACCAGCCGGTCGAAGTCCCCGTCTTCGAGCGTGTCGAGGAGCTTGTCGACCGCCGTCGAGAAGTCGGTCTCGCGCAGCATCTCGCGTTTGTCGAGGATGACGATGTCGCCGCTGTCGACGAGGTCGTCGAACCCCTCCAGCCCGATCGACTCCGCGGCGCCGCGGATGTCCGCTTCGTCCTCCTCGAAGGAGACGTACACGCCGCGCTCGTCGTGTTCGGTGGCGCCGTGGTGGAGGTACTGGATTCCGAAGATACTCTTGCCGGTACCGGGGTTGCCGGAGACGAGGACCGTCGATCGCTCCGTGATTCCGCCGGAGAGGATCGAGTCGAGTCCCTCGACCCCGGTGGAGACGAGTTCTGACATTCGTCCCCTTGTTGGCGACGGGAGTACATAAAAGACGATCCGACGCATCGACCGCACGGACGCCGACAGGTTTATTCCTCGACACGCCGCCCCTTCCTGTATGCCCGGTGAAGCGTCTCCCGTCGCCCCCGACGGTGATCGGCGGTGAACGACCCCTCGGTCCTCGTCGTCGAAGACGAGCCCGACATCGCCGCGCTGTACGCCGGCTTCCTCGAAGAGCGGTACGACGTCGAGCTCGCCGAGACCGCCGCCGACGCGATCGATCGGGTCGACGGCGCGGTCGACGTGGTGTTGCTCGACCGGCGCCTCCCCGACGGGAGCGGCGACGACGTGCTCGACCACATTCGCGAGGCCGGCTACGACTGCCGCGTCGCGATGGTCACCGCCGTCGAGCCCGACTTCGACATCATCGATATGGGGTTCGACCTCTACCTCACCAAGCCCGTCAGCCGCTCGAAGCTGCTGGCGGCGATCGACACGCTGTTGACCCGCAGCGAGTACGACGACCTGATCCAAGAGGCCGCGGCGCTGGCGAGCAAGCGCGCGGTGCTCAACGCCCAGAAGCCCGCGGCCCAGCGCGAGGGTAACGAGGCGTACGCCGAGCTCGTCGAGCGGCTCGAAACGCTCGACGCCGACATCGACGAGCTCGGCGAGTCGCTGTCGTCCGACGACTACCGCGCGATGTTCCGCGACCTCGGCGAGGCCTGACGCGGCGCCGATCGCTCCGATTTTTCCCCGCCACCGCAGATCGCTTCACCGCTGTTTCGTTCGTCTCTCCGCCGCCGACTCATTTACTCTCCCGTCACCGTTTCCGTCGATACCGACAGATCGCGGAGACCGCAGTCGGCGACCGGAACGACGGCCACGGGCACCTGGCCGCCGAGGACGTTGTTCAAGTGGCTACAACCCCGACGTAGATCATGATCGACGTTACCGAACACCGAGAGATGCTTCTCGCGGCGGCGGCCGGGACGGCCGCGGTGGCCGGCTCGTACCTCGTCACGGGGTGGACGCCGTCGTTCGTCGTCCGGCCCGTCGACCAGGCCATCGTGAACCTGACCCCCGGTTCGATCGTGACCCTCGCGATCGAGACCGTCGGCGACGCGGGGCACCTGATCCACATCGCCATGGCGTTCGCGGCCGTGATCGGGCTGTTCGGTGCGGTCGCGTTCGCCGGCCTCCGACTCTCCGCGCGCGTCGATCGCTCCTCGGTCGGCGCCGCGGCCGCGGGCGCCGGATCGTGGCTCCTCGCCGCCGGTCTGACCCGAAGTCCGGTGCAGGCGTTGGGCGTGGCGCTTCCCGTGGCGGCCGTCGTCGTGATCGGCGGGCTTCCTCTGACTTCGACCGGTCCGGCGTCTGGAGACGACTCCCCCGTTTCGGGCGTGTCGTCCGGTGCCGTCGACGCGGTGCGTCGCCGGACGCTCGGGGGAGTCGCGGGAGCGCTCGGTCTCGTCGCCGCGGCGATCGTCGGTCGGCGGTCGCTCGCGACGGACGACGAGCCGCTCGCCGACGCCCCGCGGTCGGAGGGCGCGACCGCGCGGCTTCGGGAGGTCGAATCGGCCTCGCTGGCGGTCGCGAGCGACAATCTGCTCGGCATGGTGAGTCCGATCGGGGAGTTCTACAACGTCGATATCGCGGAGTTCGACCCGGCGGTCACCGCGGCCGAGTGGTCGCTGACGTTCACCGGCGAGACCGGCTCAGAACGGACGGTCACCTTCGACGAGCTGACCGACCGGCCCGTCGAACACCGGGCGGTAACGCTGCGGTGCGTCGGCGAGGATCTCAACGGCCGCAAGCTGGACAACGCCGTCTGGACAGGGACCCCGATCCGGCCGCTGCTGGAATCCGTCGACCCGCGGGGCGAGTGCGACTGCGCAATGTTGCGCGGCGAGGACGGGTACTACGTCCAGTTCCCGGTCGACGTGCTCGCCGACGGCTTCCTCGCGTGGGGGATGAACGGGAAGGAGCTACCTCTCGGCCACGGCCACCCGGTTCGGGTGCTGATCCCGGGACACTGGGGCGAGACGAACGTGAAGTGGCTCTCGGAGATCGAGCTTCTGAACGTCGAGGCGGACGGCTACTGGGAGGAACGCGGCTGGAAGGGGACCGGCGAGGTGAAGACGGTCGCCAAGCTCTGGGACGAGGGGATCACGGAGCTCGACGACGGCCGGGTCGAGCTGGCCGGCCACGCCTACGCCGGGACGCGCGGGATCGAGCGGGTCGAGGTGTCGACCGACGGCGGCGACTTGTGGACCGACGCGACGCTCTCGGACCCGCTCCCCGACGCCGACGTCTGGCGGCAGTGGCGCCACGTCTTCGACCCCGACGGCGCGCACGAGGTCGTCGTCCGCGCGGTCGACGGCGAGGGGACCCGGCAGCTTCGAGAGCCGTCGGACCCGTCGCCGACCGGGTCGTCGGGCTGGGTCCGGCGGACGGTCGGACAGTGAACAGTCGGTGAGTAAGCGAACCGGTGCGCGGAAGCCCCCTTACGAGAGCTGTTCGCCGACCAGCCGGTCCGCCTCGGCGACGAACGTATCGCGCTCCTCCGTCGGGATGGTCGCGCCCGCGGCCACGTCGTGGCCGCCGCCGTCGCCGCCGACCGCCTGACTCGCCTCGCGCATCACCGCCGAGAGGTCGAGGCCCTGCCGCACGAGGGCGTGCGACCCCCGCGAGGACACCTTCAGCTCCTCCGCGTTCTCCTCGGCGAACGCGATCACGGGTTTCGAGCGGTCGAGGGCGGGCGAGCCGAGCGCCATCCCCGCCACGATGCCGACGATCGTCTCGCGGATCCGCGAGCCGGCGTCGAACCACTGGAGGTTCTCCTCCTCGGTGACGCCCTCGTTTTTCACCCACTGTAACCCCTCCGAGAGGTTCTTGCGGTGGTTCCGCAGGAGCCGGCGCGCCTCGGCGAGGGCATCGCCGCGGTCGCCGAGACACACCGCGAGCCCCACGTCGGCCCGCTCGTACCGGGCGGTGGCGTTGAGGAGGGTGGAGAACTCGCTCACGTCCCGCAGCTCGGTGCCCGGCTCCTCGTCGACGAGGGTGTAGGAGGTGCCGACGAGCGCCTCGATCCGGTCGGCGGGGACACCGGAGGCGACGGCGCGGCGCATCAGGCCGGAGGCGAGAATTTGTCGTTCCTCGCCGTCAAGGTCGACCCAGCGCCGCCACTCTCCGTCGCGTTTCACGTCGACGTCGAGGTCGGTGAGGAAGGCGATTGCGCCCGCCTCGTCGTTCGAGACGCCCGGGATCTTCACGTCGGAGGCGTACTCCAGCAGCTTCGGGAGCGGGCGCGTCTGCCTGCCGTACAGGTCCAGATCGGTCTGCGCCTCGATGACGCCCGCGTCGACGCCGTCGGCGACGATCGCCTCGTTGGCGCCGACGAGCCCGCCGTCGGAGTCCTGCATGTCGCCCACGGCCCCGACCACCGCCAGCGCGGCGAGGTCGCGGTTGTCGCCGTCTGGCCCCTCCAGCGCGCGGGCGAGCACGTAGCTCGCGCCCGCCCCCGACAACTCGCTCGCGCCGTTTATCCCTTCGAGCAGCGGGTTGAGGTGAAACTCCGTGTCGCGATCGCCCGGCTGGTGGTGGTCGGCGATCACGGGGACGAAGTCGCCGCGGTCCTCGTGCTCGGCGATGGAGTCGAGCTGGCCGGAGCCGAAGTCGGTGAACAGCACCACGTCGAACTCGCGGGCGGCGATCCCCGCGATCGACTCGGCGTCGAGCTGCTTCTCGAAGACGACCTCGTGGTCGATCCCGGCCCGTTCAAGCGCCGTCGAGGCGATCGCGCCGCTGGTAAGCCCGTCGGCGTCGATGTGGGACGCGAGCAGCACTCGGTCCGCGGCGCGGAGCCGGTCGGCGCAGGCGTTCGCGCGCGCAGTGAGCTCCGGCACGGGAGGGTCGGCGACTGCCATTACCGGTCGTTGGCTCCCGACCGGGGATAAACTCACGCTTCGGCCGACCACCCGGTGGGGCCCGCCGCGTGCCCCTCCTCCGGCACTTCGACGCAGGCCGAGGCATCACTTGCCGTAACTGACGGTTATAGATATTTGTAGATATATGCACTACACACATGACACGTGGGTTCAACACCCGGAGTCTCCACGCCGGCGCCGAGGCCGATCCGGCGACCGGGTCGCGCGCGACCCCGATCCACCAGACGACCTCCTACGTCTTCGACGACGCGGACACGGCGGCGGAGCTGTACGCGCTCCGGGCGGAGGGGCACGTCTACTCCCGGCTCTCAAACCCGACGGTGAGCGTCCTCGAAGACCGGATCGCCGACCTCTCGGGCGGGTCCGACGCCGTCGCGACCGGCTCGGGGATGGCCGCACTCGACACGATAACGACGGTGCTCGCGAGCGCGGGCGACAACATCGTCGCCAGCTCCGAGATGTACGGCGGCACGGCCGCGTACCTCACGAGCATCGCGAACCGCCGCGGGATCGAGGCGCGGCTCGTCGACACCCTCGACGACGAGGCGTACGCGGACGTCATCGACGAGGACACCGCGTTCGTCCATGTGGAGACGGTCGCCAACCCCTCGCTCGTCACGCCCGACTTCGAGCGGCTCGCCGAGATCGCCCACGACCACGCGGTCCCGCTTGTGGTCGACAACACGTTCGCGACCCCCTATCTCTGTCGCCCGTTCGAGCACGGCGCCGACATCGTCTGGGAGTCGACGACGAAGTGGATCACGGGCAACGGGACGACGGTCGGCGGCGTCGTCGTCGACGGCGGGCAGTTCCCGTGGGACCATCCCGACGCCGACTACGACGAGCTCGACGGCCAGTCGCCGGCCTACCCGATCGACTTCGTCGAGCAGTTCGGCGACGCCGCTTTCGCCAACGTCGCCCGCCAGCGCGGGGTCCGGCCGACCGGCGGCCAGCAGTCGCCCTTCGACGCGTGGCAGACGATCCAGGGGCTCAACACGCTCCCGCTCCGGATGGAGCGCCACTGCGAGAACGCCCGGAGCGTCGCCGAGTTCCTCCGCGACGACGACCGGGTCGACTGGGTGGCGTACCCCGGCTTCGAGGACCACGAGAGCCACGGCAACGCCGCCGAGTACCTCGACGGCTACGGCGGGATGGTCACCTTCGGGGTCGACGGCGGCTACGAGGCCGCCAAGACGTTCTGCGAGGCGGTCGACCTGACGAGCTTCCTCGCGAACATCGGGGACGCGAAGACGCTCGTCATCCACCCGGCGTCGACCACGCACGCGCAGATGGACGAGACCCAACAGCGCCTCGCCGGCGTCTACCCGGAGATGCTCCGGCTCTCCGTCGGGATCGAGGACGCGGACGACGTGATCGCCGACCTCGACGCGGGACTGACCGCGGGCGAGCGCGCCGCGACGGAGCGAGCCGAAACCGAGGAGCCGGCGAACGGGGGAGGGGCGTGAACCGATGAGCGCCGTCCCGACAGACCACGGCGTCGCCTCGCTCGGCGAGTTCACCTTCGAGTGCGGGCAGTCGGTCCCCGACCTGGAAGTCGCCTACGAGACCCACGGCGAGTTCGACGGCGACAACGTCGTGTTGGTGTGTCACGCGCTCACCGGCAGCCAGAACGTCGCCCGGTCGCCCGCCCCGGAGCGCGACGAGGAGACTCGCGGGGCCGGACAGGCCGGGCAGGCCCGCGCGTGGTGGGACGACATCGTCGGCCCGGGGAAGGCAATCGACACGACCGAGTACTACGTCGTCTGCGCGAACGTCCCCGGCTCCTGTTACGGCACCACTGGCCCGACGAGCGAGCGCCCCGCCGACCTCGACCTCCCCGACGAGCCCGATCACGACCGGTGGGGAACCTCCTTCCCGCCGGTGCAGGTCGAGGACTGGGCGCGCGCGCAGCGCCGCCTGCTGGACCACCTCGGCGTGGGCCGGCTCCGGGCCGTCGTCGGCGGGAGCGTCGGCGGGATGAACGCCCTGGAGTGGGCGAAGCGCTACCCGGACGACGTCGACCGGGTGGTCGCCATCGCGACCGCGGGGCGCCTCGACGCGCAGTGCCTCGCGCTCGACGCGGTCGCTCGGCGGGCGATCCGCGCGGACTCGAACTGGAACGGGGGCGACTACTACGGCGAGGACCGTCCCTCGCCCGACGAGGGGCTCGCCTTGGCCCGCCAAATCGGCCACATCATGTACCTCTCGAAGGCGTCGATGGAGCGGAAGTTCGGGCGACGCTCCGCCGGTCGCGACTCGCTGACGCGCGAGGAGGGCGACCTCGGGCTCCCGCCGGAGCCGACGGCGGCCTTCTTCCCCTACCGCGAGGTGGAGTCGTATCTCGACTATCAGGCCGAGGGGTTCAGCCAGCGGTTCGACGCCAACAGCTACCTCTACCTCACGCGCGCGATGGACGAGTACGACCTCGCGGCGGGACACGGCACCGACGCCGACGCGCTCGGCGCCTTCGACGGGGAGGCGCTCCTGTTGAGCTTCACCGCCGACTGGCACTTCACCGTCGAGCAGTCGTCGTCGCTCGCCGACGCGTTCCGCGCCGGCGACGCCCCGGTCGCCCACCACGTGATCGACTCCGACCACGGCCACGACGCGTTCCTCGTCGAGCCCGAACACGTCGGGCCGCCCCTCCGCGACTTCCTCGCGGAGGGGGTCGAGGGGCGGGCGGTCTCCGACGACAGCGGCGGCGACCGAGACGAGTCCGTGCGTCCCGAGTCAGACCACGCGCCGGTCCACGCGAGCCTTTTTAAGGGATAGCTGACGCTTTTAAAGATAGCTGACGCTTTTAAAAAGAGCCGATGTGCGGTGGCGTCGCCGGCGCTACGCGCCGGCTGCAAGCGAGAGCTTCGCTCTCGCCCCGCGCGCCTCCGAGCGCCCTGATAAGGGCGCGAGTAGAGAGAGACCGAAGGTCTCTCTGACAGCCGGCGGCGAAGCCGCCGGCGAGAGCGTCGCGCGAGGGACGCGGTGAGCGCTCGCAGAGCGCGAACCGCGAGGCTGGGGAGGCGTGAGGTGCTGTGCGGTTGCGGACGGGTGGGACTCAAAGGGGCAGTCGCCGGCGGCTTCGCCGCCGGCTGCCAGAGGCGCGAAGCGCCTCGCTGCCGTGAGGATGGCGCAGGCGACGTAAGCACCACAGGAACGAGCGCAGCGAGTGACGAGGAGCGCAGCGAGCGTGCGTCATCCTCACGGCTGGGGCTTTGGAGGTGTTCGCCGTCGATCCGGAATCAACCGTTTATAAGCGAGCGGGTGGGGCTTTGGTGCCTTCACCGTCGATCCGGTATCGGCTGTTTATGAGTGAGCAGGTGAGCCGTCGAGGTCTCTCTGACACAACTATAACGATCAACCATGACAACGTTCATAGTTCTCGGCTCCGTGGTGTGTGAGGTATGCCCGGTGGACACTCCCAGACCCTGCGACCGTTCCTGTGGCGCGCGGAAAAACTGTACGGCGACACCGAGATCGTCTCCCGGACTCACGAGGGGCGCACGCGACACACCTATTCCGAGTACGCCGACCGAACCGCACAGCTCGCGAACGCCCTAGACGAGTACGGGATCGACCGCGGTGACCGGATCGCGACGTTCTGCTGGAACCACACGCGCCACTTCGAGACGTACTTCGGCGTCCCGAACACCGGTGCGCAGCTTCACACGATCAACCCGCTCCTACCCGACGAGCACATCCAGTACATCGTCGAGGACGCCGCCGACGAGATAATCTTCGTCGACGCGTCGCTGGCGCCGAAGCTCGCTGGCGCTGCGGAGGGAGCAGCGGAGTTCGACGACGTCGACTTCGTCTCCATGGGATCCGATGAGATCGACGCGCTCGACGCGACACCCTACGAGGAGTTCATCGCCGGCCACTCGACCGACTACGACTGGCCGGACCTCGACGGCGACCAGCCCGCCGGGCTCTGTTACACCTCCGGCACCACGGGGAAGCCGAAGGGCGTCGAGTACACCCAGTCGATGCTGTGGAGCCACACGATGGCCTCCCAGACGCCGCAGGGGATCCCGATGGAGGACTCCGACGTGGTCATGCCTGTCGTCCCCATGTTCCACGTCAACGCGTGGGGGATGCCGTTCACCGCGACCGCAGCGGGCGCGAAACACGTCTACCCCGGTCCCTCGCCCGACCCAGCCGACCTCGCCGCCCTCATCGAGGAGGAGGGCGTGACGGTCTCCGCGGGCGTGCCGACGGTGTGGCTCGGGCTCCAGGAGTACGTCACGGAGGGGAACGACGTCGACCTCTCGACGCTCGACACCGTGATCGTCGGCGGCGCGGCCGCGCCGCAGTCGCTGATCGAGTGGTACGACGACCGCGGGGTCGAGGTGCTCCACGCGTGGGGGATGACCGAGCTGTCGCCGATCGGCACCGTCTCGCATCTCACGAACGACCTACGGGACGCCGACTACGAGACGCAGGTCGACAAGCGCTCGAAACAGGGGCTCGTCGTCCCCGGGCTGGAGTTCGAGGTGATCGACGAGGACGGCGAGGAGATCCCGTGGGACGGCGAGGCGTTCGGCGAGCTCCGGATCCGCGGCCCGTGGGTGACTCAGGAGTACTTCGCGCGCCCCGACGCCAGCGAGGAGGGGTTCGAGGACGGCTGGCTGAAGACCGGCGACGTGGTCACCGTCGACGAGGACGGCTACCTCCAGCTCGTCGACCGGACGAAAGACGTGATCAAGTCGGGCGGCGAGTGGATCTCCAGCGTCGAACTGGAGAACGCGATCATGGCCTATGACGGCGTCAGCGAGGCGACCGTAGTCGGCGTCCCGCACGAGCGCTGGCAAGAGCGCCCCGTCGCGTTCGTCGTCGCGGCCGACAGCGTCGACCGCGACGCCTTAGTCGAGGAGATCGAGGCCGGGCTCCGCGAGGAGTACCCGAAGTGGTGGGTGCCCGACGCGGTGGAGTTCATCGACGAGGTGCCGAAGACCGCGACCGGCAAGTTCTCGAAGAAGGACCTCCGGGAGCGGTACGCCGACCAGTCGCTCGTCGAGGGATCGGTGCCGGAAGACGACGCGCCCGAGGGGGAGTAGGACCTCGTCCGGAGAGAATCCGCTCTCAGTCGTCGCGGTCGCCGACGACCCACTTGTGCGAGTAACTCTCGCCGCAGGTGCAGTGGGCGTACGCGTGAACCACGTCGCCCTCGGCGTAGAGGCCGCCGACCTCCTCGTTTTGTGCCTCCGCGAACGCGAAGACGAACTGGACTTCGTGGTCGTCGTCGGGGGTCTCCTCGGCGACGGGGCACGCCCCGTCGTCGAGCGCACGGGCGATCTCCCCTTCGGCGCCCATGGCCGTCTTCGCGAACTCCATCGCTCCCATGCCCGTGCCGGCCTCGAACGCGGAGCGACCGGTCTCGCCGTCGAGGATCAGCCGGACCCCGCCGTCGGTCTCGGTGCCGACGTTCCGGAGCCGGGAGTCGTCGTCGAGATACGCGTCGCTCAGGTAGAAGACCACGTCGTCGAGCCGCTCGCCGGCGAGGAACTCGTCGAGTTTGCTCATGCCGACCCGAGGCGCGTGAGCGGTAAAAAGCGTGCGAGTCGCGGTAGGTCGGGGCGCCTCGTACCGATGCGAATCGCCGCCGACGCCCGACGCCGGACGTCCGACGCAATCCCCGCCGCGACGCCCCGCCTAATATATGATTTTTGATAACTCGTGTGGAATCGGGATAACTGTTAATACGTACCACTGAGATCCGTCGCCTAATGAGTGCGCAGACACCATCCGGAGAACGACTCGTCGAGTGGGCACAGCTGGTCGACGAGAATGTCCCGGACGAGGTTCGAGAGGCCCGAGAGGAGCGGTCCGGCGACTGTTAACTTTCACCCCGCTTCGCGAAGGCTTTAGGCCGGTGCCGGCCAAGAGCCGTCGATGGCGACCGAGGCCGCCGGCATCGATAGACCCCTGCTCGTCGACGACTTCCTCCAGCGACGCCGCTACCAGCTCCAGCTGGCCGACGCCGCCGCCGACGAACACACCCTCGTCTGTCTCCCGACCGGCCTCGGCAAGACGACGGTCAGCCTGCTCGTCACCGCCGAGCGTCTCAACGAGGCGGGCGGGAAGGCGCTCTTCTTGGCCCCCACCAAACCCCTTGTCCAGCAGCACGCCGACTTCTACCGCGAGGCGCTACAGATTCCGGACGACGATATCGTCGTGTTCACCGGCGACGTGAAGCCGGACGACCGCGCCGCGCTCTGGGACGACGCGCGGATCGTGATCGCGACCCCGCAGGTCGTCGAGAACGATCTCGTCGGCAACCGGATCTCGCTTCGCGACGTGACCCACTGCACTTTCGACGAGTGCCACCGCGCGACGGGCGACTACGCGTACGTCTACATCGCGGAGCGCTACCATGCCGACGCGGCCGACCCGCTCGTCACGGGGATGTCGGCCTCGCCCGGCGGCGACACCGAGGAGATCGAGACGGTCTGCGAGAACCTCGGGCTCGCGAACGTCGAGGTGATGACCGAGGCGGACGCCGACGTCGACGAGTACACCCACGACACCGACGTGCAGTGGGAGCAGGTGACGCTCCCCGACGAGGTATTAGACATCCGCGACGCGCTCAACGAGGTGATCACCGACCGGCTGGAGAAGCTGAAGTCGCTGGGCGTGACGAACACGACGAACCCCGACCTCTCGCAGAAGGACCTCAACAAGATGCGGGGGCAGCTGAAGCAGATGATGGACAACGACCAGTCGGACGGGTACAAGGGGATGAGCACCCACGCCGAGGTGATGAAGCTCCGCCGCGCGACCGAACTGGTCGAGACGCAGTCGGTCGAGTCCGTCCGGCGCTACTTCGAGCGCCAGCGCGAGGCCGCCCGGTCGTCGGGCGCCTCGAAGGCGAGCCAGCGCATGGTCGCGGACCCCAAAGTGAGAGAAGCGATGCGGAAGGCCGAGTCGTTCGACGGGCTCCACCCGAAGTTCTCGAAGGCCCGGATCCTCTTGGCCGAAACCCTCGGGATCAACGAGGGCGAGCGCGCCATCCTGTTCACGGAGTCCCGCGACACCGCCGAGGCGCTCGTGGAGTTCCTCTCCGCCAGCTTCGACGTCCGCAAGTTCGTCGGGCAGGGCGACAAGGAGGGATCCGACGGGATGAGCCAGAAGCAACAACAGGAGACGCTCGACGAGTTCAAGGCCGGCAAGTTCGAGGTGCTCGTCTCAACGTCGGTCGCGGAGGAGGGGCTCGACGTGCCCGAGGTCGATCTGGTCTGCTTCTACGAGCCGGTTCCGACCGCGATCCGCTCGATCCAGCGCAAGGGCCGGACCGGCCGGCAGGCCGAGGGGAAGGTCGTCGTCCTGATGGCCGAGGACACCCGCGACGAGGCGTTCTTCTGGATCTCGCGCCGCCGCGAGAAGAAGATGGCCAGCCAGCTGACCGAGCTGAAGGAGGCCACCGACGACATCGAAGAAACCGTTGGCGACGACGGGCAGGCCGGCCTCGACGCGTTCTCTGGGGGATCTGCCGAGGACGATGTCGGTGCGAAAGCCGACGAGAGCTCGCCCGACAGCGACGAGAATAGCGCCGACGCTGACGACAGCGACGACACCGACGACACCGGCGACGCCGGTCTCACCGACTTCGCGGAAGAGGCACAAAACGGGAGCAGGACGAGCGACGATGCTGACGAGGCGAGCGACGAGGTCGAAGCGAACGACACCGACAGCGACGACGACGCTGTCGTCGCCACCGCCGGCGTCGACGAGGGCGTCGAGGTCGTCGTCGACCAGCGCGAGCTCGACTCCACCATCGCGAAGGACCTCTCGACGCGCGACGGGCTCGTCACCCGGCTGGAGACGCTCGCGGTCGGCGACTACGTGCTCTCCGACCGCGTCGCCGTCGAGCGCAAGTCGGCGGCGGACTTCGTCGACTCGATGCTCGACTCCGATCGGTCGATGTTCGAGCAGGTCGGCGAGCTCTCGCGGGCGTACGCCCGCCCCGTGATGGTCGTCGAGGGGACGAACCTCTACGGCCAGCGCGACATCGACCCGAACGCGATTCGCGGCGCGCTCGCGTCGCTCGCCGTCGACTTCGACGTGAGCGTCCTCCGCACCGAGGGCGAGGAAGACACCACCGAACTGCTCGCGACCATCGCCAAGCGAGAGCAGGAGACGCGCGACCGCGAGGTGAGCGTCCACGGCGAGAAGACGACGAAGACCCGCGCGGAACAACAGGAGTACGTCGTCTCCTCCATCGCCGACATCGGGCCGGTCACCGCGCGCACCCTGCTGGAGCACTTCGGCACCGTGGAGGCCGTGATGACCGCACCCGAGGACGACTTACTGGAGGTCGACGGCGTCGGCCCGGTGACCGCGGAGCGCATCCGCGAGGTCGTCGGGAGCGAGTACGAGTAGCTTCGATCGACGGTACGAACGGAAACAGCGGCGAAAGGATCATGTATACGAGGTAGTATACGAGAAGACATGAGCAAGAGCATCCGCGTCGACGAGGAGACACACGCCGCGCTCGCGTCGCTGAAAGGCGACGACGAGACCTTCGACGATCTGCTGACGCGGTTGCTTCGCGAGCGCCGCGAGGAGATCCGGTCCGGGGCCGGTCTGTGGGAGGGAAGTGACGCGCCTGAGCGCGCCCGAGAGAAACGCCGGGAGATGAAACGCGGGGTCGACTCGCGGTGACCCTATACGACAGTAGCGTCCTCATCGATTACCTCGCGGGACGGTCCCCCGCCGTCGAATACGTCGAGTCTCACGCCGACGAGCGTGCGGTCGCACCGCCGCTCGTGCTGTTCGAAGTGTATCAAGGAGAGGTGTTCAAGTCGGGATCGACAGACCTCGGCGCGGTCGACGAGGCGCTGGACTGGATAGATGTGATCGACACGTCGGCGGCAGTCGCTCGTGAAGCGGCGGTACTTCAGGATGCGCTCCGTGATCGGGGAGATCCCCTCGCGGCCCGCGACGCTTTCATCGCGGGGGCCGCCGTCGCACAGGACGAACGGCTCGCCGTGTCGGACACCGACTTCGACGTCGACGGGATCCGTGACGCTCTCGACGTCGATTTCGTCTGAGGAGGCTCAGTCGAACCCGCTCACCAGCGTCACGACCCACTGGCCGAGATCGTACTCCGCCCGGACCTCCACGCACGTCACCCACTTCACCCACTGGAACCCCCGGCGATCGGGCGCGACCAGCCGCGCGGGCGCGCCGTGGCCGTGGCTCAGTCGCTCGCCGCCGACGTGGGTCGCGAGCAGCACGTCCTCGGCCTCGTCGAGCGGGAGGCTCCAGCGGTAGCCCGTCACCGACGTGAACCGGACGTAGGCCGCATCGGCGTCGGTTCCCCCGGCCGCGTCGAGCAGGTCGCCGACGCGGGTCCCGCCCCACTCCTGAACCGTGTACCACCCGCTGGTGCAGTCGAGCAGCGCCTCGGTTTCGTGGCCGGCGGCGAGTTCGTCGGCGGTCAGATCGACCGGCTCGCTCACGAGTCCGTCAACCGTCAGCCGATAGTCGTCCCGGTCGATCGGGGCGGGGTCGTCGGCGACCCACGAGGTGATCGGGAACGCGGCGTTCCCCTCACCCTCCCGCGGCTGCGACCCGGTGAATCGCCGATCTGCGCCGGCGATGTCGAGCAGGTCGTTGACGCCCTGCTGGAGGCGGTACGTCGCCGCCCCCGCGGCCAGCAGGACGGTGTATCGGACCGCGGTTCGGCGGCGCTCGAAGTCGACCCGCCGGGAGGGCCGGAACCGGGTCGCTGCGTGCGCGGCCACGAGCGGGACCAAGGCGAGCCCGAACCCGACGTGGACGGAGAGGAGCGTCCAGTACGAGAGCCGCACGTCGAGCCCGAACACCCACGCGATTCCGGTCGCGAGCGCACCGAGCGCGGCGACGAGCGTCAGGACGGACAGCGCGGTCGACGGCTGCCAGAGGCCGGGGTCCGTGAGCCGGTGGCGGACCCGCGCGAGCTTCCACGCGAGCAGGGCGATAATTCCGATTCCGAGCGCACGGTGGAACCAGAAGAGCGGCCATCCTTCGGGAACGCTGACGGTAAAGGAGACCAGCCCCGTCGCCGCCTCGGCGACAACGAACGCGAACAGCGACCAGTCGACCGCGCGCGGCGGCGGCTCGAACCGGTCGAGCGCCTCGCCGATCAGGGATCGCGCACCCATCTCGCCTGTGGTACGTGCTACCGAGACAAAAGGACACAGCTCGAACGCCCCGCGCTGCCGATCGCCGGCTACAGCTCGTACTCCTCGCCGTCCACCGCCAGCGGCTCCTCGAACGCCTCGTCGGGCGGGTAGTAGTGCGCGAGGTGGACGAGCCGGGTGCGCTCGGCGTTCAGCTCGTCGGCGAGCGCGAGCGCGCCCTCCCGAGTCATGTGTTTCGAACCGAACGTGCGGGGCACGCCGTCGGGCCCCTCGTGACGCCCGCCGATCGGGTGGTGCTCGCAGAGCGACGCCGGGACGATGGCGTCGGCGAGCAGAAGGTCCGGATCAGCGAGCGCCTCGCGGGACCGCTCCGGGATGTCGTAGCTCGTGTCGCCCGTCAGCGAGAGCTTGGCTCCCGTCTCAGGGTCCTCGATCACGACGCCGAAACAGAGCAGCGGCGGGTGGTCGACAGGGACGAACCGGACCTCGAACCCGCACGTCTCGAAGGGCTCGAACGGGTCGCGGGAGTGGACGCCGATCCGATCTTCGAGGTAGTCGTACTTGTCGCGGATCGTCTCCGCGACGCTCTCGTCGGTGGCAGGGTCGGTCTCCGACGGCGCGTGGACCGGGAGCCCGTCGACGATTCGATAGACGTTGCCGAGCCCGTCGAGGTGGTCGAAGTGGATGTGCGTCACGAGCCCGGCGTCGGGCACCGAGACGTCGTTGTCGAGGAACTGGCTCCGGAAGTCGGGGCTGAAGTCGACGAGCAGCGACTCGCCCGTGCGCTCGTTGGCGACGTGGACCGAGAATCGCGAGCGCGACACCCCCCGCTCGCGCGCCGCGGCGCAGGTGTCGCAGTCGCAGCCGACGGTCGGCGTCCCGGTCGTGTCGCCGGTGCCGAGGAGGGTGACCCGCATCTCGGGTCGGGATCGACGGCCCACCGACTTAGCGTCCGTGATCGACCCACGCCCGCCCCGATATATAAGCACGTCAGGCGCGACGCTCCGGTATGCACGACGCTCGCGACCTCGTTCTCGCGCGGCTCCCCTCGGGAGTCCGGATCCGCACGACCGTTCACGTCTACGGCGAGGGGCGTCTCGTCGACGGCCCGGACGGGCCCGAACTCGGAGTTCCCGCCGACGGCGGCCCGGTCGTCTACGCGCAGGCGGCCCAGCACGGCCGGGAGGTGAACGGGACGGCGGTCCTCCGACGGCTCCACGAGCGGCTGGCTGAGGCCGGCGAGGGCGCGGCTGGCGAGGACGCGGTCGACGCGGAGCTCGAAGGCACCCTCGTCACCGTCCCGGTCGCCGACCCGCTCACCTTCGACCGCGTCTCGTACACCACGCCGGAGTCGCTCGACGCGATCCACTCGAACATGAACCGCTGCTGGCCCGGCGACGCCGACGGGACCCTCCACGAGCGAATGGCGGCCAGCCTCTGGACCTTCGCGAGCGCGGCGGACGCGGTGGTCGACCTCCACACCGGGTCGCCCGCGATGCTCACTCACGCGGTGTACATGCGCGACGACGCGGCCTGCCGAGGCCTCGCGGAGGCGTTCGGCACCGACCTCCTGCTCGCGGAAGCGGCGGGAGACGAGGCGGACGCCGAATGGTCCGAGCGCGGCTTCGCGGGCAAACTCCGCGTCGCCGCCACCCGCGAGGGGGTCCCGACGATTACCCCCGAACTCGCGCACAGCCGCGAGATCGTCCCCGGGGCGGTCGATATCGGCGTCAGGGGGATGATCGGCGTGCTCCGGCACGAGGGGCTCCTGTCGGACAACCCCGCGCCGTGGAACGGCACGGTTGCGCGGAACCACCTCGGGCGCGTCGAGGCCGCGGACTCCGGGCTGTTCACCCCGGATCGGGGCCTGTCGATCGGCGACGAGGTCGAAGCGGGCGACCGGCTCGGCGTCGTTCACGACCCCGCGACGTTCGAGCCGCTCCAGACCGCCGCGGCCGACCGCGACGGGATCGTCTACTCGATCGCCCGCGAGGCGACCGTGACCGCGGGCGCGACGCTCGTGGGCGTGGCCGAGCGACTGGAAGAGTGATCTGCGGTCGGAGAGAGGGTTCCGCTACCGGATCAGGGCTGCCGCACTCGGATCTGTCCGTTCGCGTCGACGGTGACGAAGAGCCGGTCGCGCACCTCGCGTCCGCGGACCGCGTCGCCCGCGCGGTCGCCGATCGTCTTCATCAGGTCGGGCGCGGTCTGGTTCACCTTCACGCCCGCCTCGTCGCAGGCGTCGTACACACGCTTCGGCGCGTCGTAGAGATCGGTCCCCGCCTCGATCTCGACGCGGACCGGCGCTGCGAGCGCCTCCGCGAACGCGACCGTCTCGCGGGCGCTCGCCACGTTGTCGCGGGCACTGGCCTCGACGCTGGAGACGTTCGCGCGAGAGGTGCCGAGCCGGTCCGCGATGTCGGACTGGCGGAGCCCCCGCTCCCGAAGAGCCAGCACCTCGGCCTGCCGGTGGGTGAGGACGCTCTCGTCCGCGTCGAATCCCGCGCGCTCCAACAGCGTCGCGGCGTCGACGTCGTCGGGGTCAGGCACGGTGTCGGGATCGGATCCGGGAGCCCCGTCGTCTGCGACCATACACGATGTCAGGGGATGCGCGCTCAAAAAACGGGGGTTTCGGTGGGGGTCGGAAAGGAGGAGAACGGAACGGGACCTGGGGCGGCGGCGGCGGATCGGTAACGTCCGGACTGTCCGTGGGGTGGGGCCGTCTCCGGGATGCGGCCTACTTGCCCCAGAAGTTCTCGCGGCTGCCGAGCCGCTCGCGGTCGGGGCGGTCGCGGCGGCGATCGCCCTCCTCGTCTTCTTCGTCGGCATCCGCGTCGGTCTCGCCGGTGTCGTCGGTGTCGTCGCCGTCGCCCTCCGCGCCCTCGTCCGCCTCCGGATCGTCGGGGAGGCGCTCGACGACCTCTTCCGCGGTCGCGTGGCTCGACTTCACCCGGTGGATCCGGACCTCGGCGCGCGCCGGGGGGAGCAGGCCGTCGACGAGGACGATGAAGCCGTCGTCGGTACGCCCCACGCCGGCGCCGCTCTCGTGGATGTCGTCGACCTCGACGACGACTTCCTCACCGGGCTGGACCGGCTGCTGTTTCAGCTCGTAAATGGGCATGTCGTAGTGGTTACACCACTCCGCGCCCCCCTTGTTGCCGTAGTGTTGACACCCCATCCCCTCGATTCGTTCGTCGAAACTGGGGCAGTCGTCGGCGAGTGGACAGTCCGCCATACCGTAGGGGAGACCGGCCGCCATTGAAACGTTTTCGACTGGGCGGCCGTCGTATCCGGCATATCGGCCGCTCATCCGGGTGAGCGGCGGCTGGTTCGGTGTATTCGGCGACCCCTCACCCCCGGCTCACAAGAATTCCCGGACCTCCGAGTACCACATGTCGTGGTGGTCGACAGCGCCGACCGCGTCCGCCACGTCGACCGCGATCGCGTGCCAGCAGCGCTCGGAAGGGTCGTCGGCGTCGAGGTTGTACGTCGCGTCCGCGCAGTTGCACTCGCCGTCTTCGACGACGTACTCGTCGTCGTGGCCGACGACGACGGTGAAATCGCGGTAACGCTTCACGCGCCCCTCGCCGACCGCCTCGATGGCGCGCTGCCCGCGGTCGCCGTGTTCGTCGACGACGGCCGCGGCGATCGGGCCGGTGAGCTCCCCGGCCTCCGCGATCGCCGCCTGCCAGTCGTCGACTGGCTCCATGTCGCTCCCTTTTCGGGCGTTCGGTTAAACACCGTCGGTCAGGACGGGCCTCTCCCGCCCCGACGCGTGGTTTCAAGCCGCTCGCCCGCCTCCGTCCGCTATGGCTGAGTCGTGTCCACACTTGGCGTATCGCGAGGCGGGCGAGGGGCGGTCGTTCGACGAGCCCCGCGCGTTCTGTACCGTGACGGAGTCGTTCGTCCAGCCCATGCGCGCCGACATCTGTAACGCGCGGTACGGCCTCGATCCGGCGGCGGACTGCGAGTTCTACGTCGAATCGGAGGCGGGATCGGAGACGGAGCCGGCGTCGGAGTCGTCTGACGAGAGCGAGACCGTCGACGCCGACCGATGACCTACGACGACTACCGCGACGGGAAGCCGGTCGTCATCACCGCGGCGCTGACGGGCGGCGTCCACGGGAAAGAGGCGCACCCGGACCTCCCGGAGACCCCCGAGGAGATCGCGGCGGCCGCGGCCGCCTGCGAGGACGCGGGCGCGAGCGTCCTCCACCTGCACGCACGCCGCGACGACGGCGAGCGCGCCTTCTCGACCGAGCGCTTTCAGGAAGTCGCCGACGCGGTCCGCGACGCCACCGACGACGCCGTCCTCCAGCACTCCACCGGCGGGACGGGCGCGCCGGACGCCCTCCGACACGAGCCACTCCGGACTGACCCGGCTCCCGAGATGGCGTCGCTCGACATGGGACCGCTCAACCGCTACGAGCGGCTCACCTCGGAGAACACCCGCGGACTGGTGGCGTCGCTGCACGCGGAGATGCGGGAGCGCGGGATCAAGCCCGAACTGGAGGTGTTCAACGACGGCCACCTCAACGAGTCGCTGGCGATCCTCGACGATCTGGCGGACCCGCCGTACCTCAACTTCCTGTTCGGCGGCGGGACCACGTCGCCGCCGCATCCACGAAACCTGATGAACCGGGTCGAGATACTGCCCGAGGGCGTCGAGTTCAACGTGATCGGGTTCGGGCCGCACCAGCTCCCGCTGACGACGCAGTCGATCCTCCTCGGGGGCCACGTCCGCGTCGGACTTGAGGACAACCGGTACTACGAGAAAGGCGAACTGGCGACGAACGAACAGCTGGTGGCGCGAGCGGCGCGGATCGCCGAGGAGCTGGGTCGACCCGTATCGACGCCGGCGGAAAACCGGGAGATGCTGGGGTTGCGTGGCCGATGACTCTGCGGCGACCATTTCCAACGGCCCAGTCGCCGGCGGCTTCGCCGCCGCACTGAGCGTTTATAAGTGACTTTCCCCGCTGTCTATCGCTCGAACAGCGTCGGCTCGGGAACGTCCGCGGCCGCCGCCTTCCGCCACGACCGGCTCGGTTTCCACCCGAACAGCCGCTTCGCCTTCTCGATCGCGTAGGCGCCTCGGTCGTCGCCCTCGGCGAGCGCGCTCCCGTCGACCGCGCAGTCGTCCGGAATTTCGCCGTACGACTCGCGCAGCAGGTCGAGCAGGGGGCGACCGAGCGCGTTGTCGGCCGCGACGCAGTTGACGGCCTCGTGGGTTCCGGACGGGACGGCCGGGTCCGACCCCGCCGTGCCCGCGAGCGCGGCGGCGACGAGGTCGGCGCCGTCGCGGGCGTCGACGTACGACCAGAAGTTGCCGGCGCCCGCGTCGAGGTCGTCGACGTAGCCGTCGCTCCGACAGGCGTACTCGCCGGGGAACTGGATCCACGAGGGTCGGATCGAGACCGCCGGAACGTCATCGCGGCGAGCGACCGCTCCCGCGGCCGCCTCCGCGGTCACCTTCGAGAGCCCGTAGGGGTCCTCGGGCCGGAGGGGGTGCTCCTCGGTGATCGGGAGTTCGTCGGGGAACGGCGTCGGGTCGGCGAAGAAGAAGCCGTACGCGCCGTCGCTCGAGGCCTGCACGATCCGGGCGTCCGCGCGGCCGGCGGCGTCGAGGACGTTCTTCGCGGCGCCGACGTTCGTCTCGAACACCCGGCCGTCGGGGTGGGTGCCGGCGACGGGGATCGCGGCCCAGTGGACGACGGCGTCGGGGTCGACGGCGTGGACGGTGTCGAGCGCCTCGCCGCGGTCGGCGAGGTCGGCGGCGCGGAACGAGACGTGCGGGGCCGGGTCGGCGTCCGGACCGGGGCGCTCGTAGTCGACAACGACGACCTCGTAGTCGCCCGCGAGCCGGTCGACGACCCAGCGCCCGGAGGCGCCGCGGCCGCCGGTGACGAGAACCGTTTCCATGCGTGCGGGTGGCTAGGGCGGGGGAAAAGCGCTCCGTCGTCGGCCGATCCCCCGCTCCCGGCAGCCTTTAATCGGGCGAGCGGTAAAATACGGGTATGGAATGGAAGACCGACTGGGGACTCCGTGGACGGATGGCGTTCACGATGTTCCTCCTCTTCGCCCTCTACGTCGTGTTCGTCGGCGCGCTGACCGTGTATTTCGGTGACTTCCTGTTCCCGCTGATCATGCTCGGCGGGTTCTCGATCGCCCAGTACTTCTTCAGCGACAAACTGGCGCTCCGGAGCATGGGCGCCCGCGAGGTGAGCGCCGACGAGTACCCGGACCTCCACCGCCGGGTCGAGCGGCTGAGCCAGCAGGCCGACCTCCCGAAGCCGACGATCGCGGTCGCCGACACGCAGGTACCGAACGCGTTCGCGACCGGCCGGAACAAGAAGAACGCGACCGTCGCCGTGACGACCGGACTGCTCCGGGCGCTCGACGACGACGAGCTCGACGGCGTGCTCGCACACGAGCTCGCCCACGTGAAGAACCGCGACGTGATGGTGATGACCATCGCGTCGTTCCTCTCGACCATCGCCTTCTTCATCGTGCGGTGGGGGTGGCTGTTCAGCGGCGACAACCGCCAGGGCGCGCCCGTCATCGTCGCGATCCTCGTCTCCATCGTCGTGTGGGTGATTTCGTTCCTGCTCATCCGCGCGCTCTCGCGGTACCGCGAGTACTCCGCCGACCGCGGCGCGGCGCTGATCACGGGGAAACCCGGCGCGCTCGCGTCCGCGCTGATGACGATCGACGGCCGGATGGACCGCGTGCCGAAGGAGGACCTGCGCGAGGAGGCGGAGATGAACGCGTTCTTCATCATCCCGATCAAGGCGGGATTCGTCGGCAAGATCGCCTCGACGCACCCCTCGACGGAGAACCGGATCGAGCGGCTCCGCGACCTAGAGCGCGAAATGGAAACGGCCTGACCGACCGAACTCCGGGAGAGGCACTACCCGTCGTCGCGTCACCGCGTTTTGCGGAGACCGGCCGGGGCGACGGGGTGAGAGGGCAGGTAGCCCGGCAGAGCGGCGGGGGCGGGAGAGGGGGGAGACCGGCGGCGCTACTGGTACGCCGGGATCCCGGTGAGGTCCTCGCCGAGGATCAGCGTGTGGATGTCGTGGGTGCCCTCGTAGGTGTACACCGTCTCCATGTTCGTCATGTGACGCATCGGCGAGTAGTCGGCCGTGATCCCGTTGCCGCCGAGCATCTCGCGGGCGATCCGCGACTGGTCGCGGGCGGTGCGGACGTTGTTGCGCTTGGCCATCGAGACGTGTTGCGGCCGCATCTCGCCGGCCTCTTTGAGCTCCGCGAGCCGGTGCGCGAGGAGCTGCGCCAGCGTGATCTGCGTCGCCATCTCCGCGAGCTTCTGCTGTTGCATCTGGAAGCCGCCGATCGGCTTCCCGAACTGCTCGCGGTCGGTGGCGTACTCGCAGGCGACCTCGAAGCAGTCCGCCGCCGCGCCGACCGCGCCCCACGCGATGCCGTAGCGGGCCTGCGTCAGGCACGACAGCGGGCCCTTCATCCCCTCGACCCCGGGCAGCCGGTTCTCCTTCGGAACGCGGACGTTCTGGAGGCTGATCTCGCCCGTGATCGACGCGCGCAGGCTGAGCTTCTCGTCGATCTTGTTTGTGGTGACGCCGTCGCGGTCGGTCTCGACGAGGAACCCGCGGACAGGGGTGTCTGCCGCGCCGTGGTCCTTGGCCCAGACGACGGCGACGTCCGCGATCGGAGAGTTCGTGATCCACGACTTCGAGCCGTTGAGGACGTACTCGTCGCCGTCCGGCTCGGCCATCGTCTCCATCGCGGAGGGGTTCGAGCCGTGCTCCGGCTCGGTGAGCCCGAAGCAGCCGACGGCCTCGCCGGTGCCGAGCTTCGGGAGCCACTCCTCCTTCTGCGCGTCGCTGCCGAACGCGTAGATCGGGTACATCACCAGCGCGCCCTGGACACTCGCCATCGACCGAAGCCCGGAGTCACACGCCTCCAGCTCGCGCATCAGCAGACCGTAGGCGGTCTCGCTGACGCCCGGCAGGCCGTACCCCTCCAAGTTCGGGGCGTAAAATCCCATCTCGCCCATCTTCGGGATGAGATCGGTCGGGAACGTGCCCTCGATCCAGTGGTGACCGATGTCGTCGATCTCCCCGTCGATGAACGACCGAGCGGAGTCGACGAGCAGCCGCTCCTCCTCGGACAGGGTCGACTCCATGTCGAAGTAATCGAGCATACGACCAGAAGGGATCCTAAGGATAAATAACTACACTCAGCGGTGCCGAAGCGTCGGAACCGGCAGTGACGGTCGTGATTCAGCGACAGGTCGAGGGCTGTGACCGTCGGAGACGGCACCGAAAGGCGGACACCGGACGCGTCGCGGAGGCGACCGGATAGCCCTCGGCGGATCTCACGGGAGAGGCGTCTCATCGACCAGTTTCGGGGAGAGAGTCGGCCGCTTGGACGCGCCTACTCCGCCCGGTCGGCGGCGCCGTCGACCAGCTCTTCGGCGACGGTCGCGGCGTCCATCAGGGCCGGGTCGATCGCGAGGTCGGCGACGCCGGCGACGAACTCCGGCAGCGACCGTTCCGCGTACGTCACCGCGAGGACGTCCGGGTTCAGCTCCTTGGCGATCGGAATGCCGGTCGCCTCCTCCACGTCGGTGAGGACGAAGTAGGCAGCTTCGGCGATCCCGGCCTCGGAGAGCGTGTCGGCGGTGACGAGCCCCTCGATGCGACGGATCTCGACGCCGAGGTCCGCGAGCTCCTCGCCGAGCCCGTGCTCGTCGGAGCCGGCGACGACGGCGATAGATTGGTCCGTCATCACTCGTACTCGATCGTCGCGGGCGGTTTGTGGGTCACGTCGTAGACGACGCGGGCCACGTCCTCGTTCTCGCCCGTGATCCGGCTCTGGATGCGCTGGAGGGTGCTCCAGTCGAGCTCCTGCGCCCGAGCGGTCATCCCGTCGCGGCTCTCGACCGAGCGAACGGCGACGACCCAGCCGTGCACGCGGTTGTCGCCCTTGACACCGGTGGCCTTCCCGAGCACCGCGGCGAACGCCTGCCACGGGTCGTACTCCTCCAGCTCCTCCTCGACGACGTGGGTCGCCTCGCGGGCGACCGCGGCCTTCTCAGGGGTGACCTCGCCGACGATCCGGACGGCGAGCCCGGGACCGGGGAACGGCATGCGCTCGGAGATGATCTCCTCGAGGCCGAGCGCGCGGGCGACCTCGCGGACCTCGTCCTTGTAGAGGTCGCGGACGGGCTCGACGATCCCCTCGAAGTCGACGACATCGGGGAGCCCGCCGACGTTGTGGTGCGACTTGATGTTCCCCTCTGACTCGATGCGGTCGGGGTAGATCGTCCCCTGCACGAGGTAGTCGGCGCCCACGTCGCGGGCGACCGTCTCGAACTCGTCGATGAACCCCTCGCCGATCACGTGGCGCTTCTCCTCGGGGTCGGTGACGCCCGCGAGCCGGTCGAAGAAGCGTTCCTGCGCCTCGATCACGCGCAGCGACTCCATGAAGTCGAAGGTGTCGCGGATCTCCGTTGTCTCCCCTTTCCGCATCAGTCCCGTGTCGACGTAGACGGGGGTGAGCTGGTCGCCCACCGCCTCGTACGCGAGCGTCGCCGCGACCGAGGAGTCGACGCCGCCCGACAGGGCGATCACGGCGTTCGCGTCGCCGATCGCCTCCCTGATCTCCGCTTTCGCTTCCGCGATGAATTCCTCCGTCTCGACCATCTATAGCCTCACGTCCGCGTTCCGCTCGGTTGTGTCCGTCGATCCCAGCGCCGCCTCGACGAGCGCGACGAACGGGGGACTCGCGCGGTCCGGCCGCGACCGGAATTCGGGGTGCGCCTGCGTGCCGAAGAAGAACGGGTGGTCCGGACGCTCTAAGATCTCCATCCGGTTGTCTGCCCGGCCAGAGAACGTGAGGCCGTCGGCCTCCAGCTCGTCGATGTACTCGGGATTCACCTCGTAGCGGTGGCGATGGCGCTCGGTACAGGAGTCGGCGTCGTACACCCGCGCCGCGAGCGTGTCGGGTTGAATGTCGGTCTCGTGGGCGCCGAGCCGCATCGTGCCGCCCATGTCTTCGGTTTCGTACTGATCGGGGAGAAGATCGATGACCGGGTGGGGAGTGTCGGGATCGATCTCCGCGGAGTGGGCGTCTTGGAGGCCGAGCACGTTGCGCGCGTGCTCGACGACCGCCATCTGGAAGCCGAGGCAGAGCCCGAGGAAGGGCACGTCGTTCTCGCGGGCGTACCGGACCGCCTCGATCTTCCCGTCCGTACCGCGGGAGCCGAAGCCGCCGGGGACGACAACGGCGTCCGCCTCGGCGAGACGCTCCTCGTGGCGGTCCGTCGTCTCGTCGGCGTCGACCCACAGCACGTTCACCTCGGTCTGGGTGTGGATCCCGGCGTGTTTCAGCGCCTCGTGGATCGACATGTACGCGTCCTCTAAGGCGTACTTGCCGACGAGCGCAACGTCGATCTCCTCCTCCCGGTCGCGGGTGACCAGCTCGCGCCACTCCGTGGACCGCTCCGCCTTCGGGAGCGCCTCGTCGGCGAGCCCGAGCCGCTCCATCACGTGCTCGTCGAGCCCCTCGTCTTCGACCATCAGCGGGACGTGGTAGATGTCCTCGACGTCGGGGTTCGAGAAGACGGCGTCGGTGGGAACGTCGCAGAATAAGGCGATCTTCTCCTTCGTCTCCGGCTCCAGCCGGTCCTCGGAGCGCCCGACCAGGATGTCGGGCTGGAGGCCGATCGACCGCAGCTCCTTCACCGAGTGCTGGGTCGGCTTCGTCTTCTGCTCGCCGTTCTTCGAGTAGGGGACCAAGGTGACGTGGGTGAAGAGGATGTCCTCGTCGTCCTCCTCGTGGGCGAACTGCCGGAGCGCTTCGAGGAAGGGCATCGACTCGATGTCCCCGACCGTCCCGCCGATCTCGATCAGACAGACGTCGCTCCCCTCGGCGGCCTCCCGGATGCGCCGCTTGATGTCGTCGGTGACGTGCGGGATGATCTGGACGGTCTTGCCGAGGTAGTCGCCGGCGCGTTCGCGCTCGATGACGTGCTGGTAGGTCTTCCCCGTGGTGACGTTGTGGTCGAACGTCATGTCGGTGCCGAGGAAGCGCTCGTAGTTGCCCAAGTCGAGGTCGACCTCGCCGCCGTCCTTGAGGACGTACACCTCACCGTGCTCGTACGGGTTCATCGTCCCGGCGTCGACGTTGAGATAGGGGTCCACCTTCACGGCGGTGACGTCGAAGCCCGCGTTCGCGAGAAGACGCCCGGTGCTGGCGGCGGTGATACCCTTGCCCAGTCCGGACATCACCCCGCCCGTGACGAACACGAACTTCCGACCCAGCGAGGGGTCGTACCCGGTGTCGGGATCCGTTGGCATATCGACCGTCCGTCAGGGGCCGGCAAAACCGTTTCGGACCCTTCGTTTCGGGTGGACGTTCGTGACGTTTGGGCGGGGACGCGTAGAGTGGTGGGCGCGACGTGATCGGTGTCGGGAGCGGTCCGCGTTTTCGCCGCGATCGAGTCCGCGATCGGCGTCGGGCTGGCGGTCGTGGCGTTGGCCGGGTGTGTGCGGGGGCGATCGCTTATAAATGGTTACTGGCAGTGGATCCGCGGTGACACCTCCAAAGCCCCAGCCCGCACCGCGACCGCACCTCTCGCCTCCCCAGCCTCGTCGCTGGCGCCTTATAAGGCGCCAGCGACTCCCTCGCGGACTCCTCGTGGCCGCCAGAGGCGGCCACTCGGAGGCGCGCCACCGCATCGTGTGGTTGGACTCAGCGATCGAGATGACTAGTCGCCACTCTCGATCCCGTTTATAAATAGCCGACGCTGGGCGAGTTCGAGTGAAGTTTTGCGAGGGAAGAGCGCTCCGAGAGCGTCTTCCGCATCACGGGGGTGGACCCCGGCGATGCGAGGGGAGGGATTTGAACCACGGTCGCGCCAGAGGCGCTCCCTGATTCAAATCCCGCCCTCGTTGTGCATTCGCGCGTTGTGGACGCGCTCATGCGAGGGGAGGGATTTGAACCCACGGACCTCTACAGGAGCGGAGCTTGAATCCGCCGCCGTTTCCGGGCTTGGCTACCCTCGCACGCGGCCGTGAGTTCGACACCCCAGCCCTTTATCTCGTCGGTTCCGCGCCGACGAGGCGAGCCTCGAAGCCGCCACCGGGCGACTCGCCGATCTCCAGCGCCCACCCGTGTGCGGCCGCGACGCGCTCGACGATGGCGAGCCCGATCCCCGTGCCGCCGTCGTTCGAGACGCCGAACTCGGTCACGTCGCCGCGCTCGTCCGCCGGAATCCCCGGCCCGTCGTCGGCGACGTAGATCCCGCGGTCGTCGACGCCGACCCGGATCTCGGGCGCGTCCCCGGCGTGGTCGAACGCGTTCCCGAGCAGGTTCCCGATCGCCCGACGGAGTAGGTCTCGATCGGCCGCGACCGGGCCGGGATCTTCGACGACGAGCGTCGCGCCAGCCGGCGGGTCGCCGAAGTCGCCCGACTCCCAGCAGTCGGTCGCGAGCGCGTCGAGATCGACCGCTTCGAGATCGACCTCGATCGCCGCGGGCTCCCTAGCCATCACGAGCGCCTCGTCGATCAGCGCCTCGATCCGGTCGAGCGCGTCCTCGGCGGGGTCGAGCCGGTCGAGGTCCTCGGTGTCTCGGGCCAGCGTCAGGTACCCGCGCGCGACGGAGAGCGGGTTCTTGAGGTCGTGCGAGAGGAACCCCGCGATGCGTTCGAGCCGCTCGTTGAGCCGCGCCAGTTCGCGTTCGCGCTCGACGCGCTCCGTCACGTCGCGGATCACGCCGACGGCGCCGACCACCTCGCAGTTGGGACCGTCGTCACCTTCGGAACTTCCGTCGAGGTTCTCGGTCAGCGGCGTGAGCCGCGTCTCGGTCGTGACCGTCGACCCGTCGCCGAGCGTCGTCGTCAACTGGACGCGCTCGTCGGCGGACTCGCCCGCGAGCACGGGCTCCGCGGCGGCGCGGAAGCACTCGCCGGTCGATTCGTCCCAGTACCCCTCAGCGACCACGCGCTCGGGGTGTTTCCCGAGGAGAATCTCGTCGCCGAACTCCGTCACCTCCCGGAGCCGGTCGTTGACGAACACGCGGTTCCGGTCCGCGTCGAGGACGTAGGCGCCGTCGCCGAGCGCGGAAACGATCGACTCGGCATATCTCTGACCGGGATCCGCGTCGCGGTTCATGGAGACGCTTCGGTTCCCCACGTAAGGTGTTTTGGGGGTCGTCTCGCGTCCTTCGCGACTCGCCTGCGGACCCACCCTGGCCGTCCCGGCCTCACAGCGCGATCATCCCGACGCCGACGACCGCGAGTAGGGCCGCGACGAGCCGGAGCCGGAAGTAGCGCTCGCCGAGGATCACCCCGCCGAGCACGACGGCGACGATCGCCTGCGTGTTGATCACGGGAGAGGCGACACTCGCGGGTAGCGCCGCGAACGCGACCGTGGTCAGGTGCTCGCCGAGCGCGACCAGGGCGCCGCCGGCGACGAACTTCGGCGCGTCGTCGCGCGTCACGCTCGGCGGGTTCCGGAGCGCGCCCGGGAACAACACGAGCGTCACGCCGGCGAGCAACAGGGGCACCCACAGCGTCCCGGGGATCGCGAGCTCCTGGAGCGCCACCCGTTTTCCGAGGTCGGCGACGGCGTAGCACGCCGCGCTCACCAGCGCGAGCTGGGCCGGCCGCGAGCGGACGGCACCAACCAGCGGCGCGAGCAGGTCTCCCGGTTCGTAGTTGGCGACGTACACGGCCGCGGTGGCGACGACGACCCCGGCCACCTGTATCGGCGCGAGCACCTCGCCGAGCAGCAGAACCTCCAGCGGGAGCACGAACATCGGGACGACCTTGTTGATCGGCGTCACGTACGACACGTCGCCCTCGTCGATCGCCCGGAGGAAGAGCACGAAGGCGGCCGCGGTCGCCGCCGCGGTCCCGGCGACGACGGCGACGGCAGCGGGGTCCACGCCGACCGCCGCTTGGGCAATAGCTCCGATTCCGCCGGCAGCGAAGTCGTTCGTCGCGACGGTGACCGGGAGGAACCACGCGATCGCCGAGACGTTGATCAGCACCGTGAGCCCGGCGGGCGGATATCCGGAGAAGGAGAGCTTGAGCACGAAGATGTAGGTCCCCCAGACGACCGCGGCACCGATCGCGGAGAGGAGGCCGGCGTCCATTGCCCGAGTCGACGCCGGGCGGGGGAAAGAAGCGTTCGATCCGACTGGGCCGACCGCCGCGAAGGGTCGCCGCTTCCTCTTCCCCGCGAAACGGTTAGGTCGCTGGGGGCGCGACCCGTGCCCATGGACGAGCACACCCGCGATCCCGGCGTCGCCCCGCCGCTTGGGAACCCGACCGGGTGGCAGGCGACGGGCGAGGGCGGCGCTGAGGAGGGCGCCGTGAGCGAGGGCACGGCGGACGACGACCCCGCCGCCGACACCCGGATCGCCGGCGGCCACTGGGAGCACGCCACGCTCCGGCGGGCGACCGAGCACGGCGTCCGGCTGTTCAACGCCGGCGAGTACCACGAGTCGCACGACTGCTTCGAATCTGAGTGGTACAACTACGGCAGCGGCACCGCCGAGAGCGCCTTCCTCCACGGGATGGTGCAGGTCGCGGCGGGCGCGTACAAGCGCGTCGACTTCGGGAACGACGACGGGATGCGGTCGCTGTTCGAGACCGCACTGGAGTACCTCCGCGGGCTCCCGGGCGACTTCTACGGGGTCGACCTCGACGATGTCCGGGCGACGCTTCGGGCCGCGCTCGACGACCCGACCGCCATCGACGGGTGGAAAATCGCCATCGACGGCGCCCGCCCCGAGGCGTATCCGGCCGACTACGAGTACGCGGAGCGAATCGACGAGGAGCACTGAGCCGCACTAGCGACACCGTCCGGGGTGTCCGCGATCCGAACGCCACTTATCGGCGGGCCTCCTTTCGGTCGTATGGACGTTCACGATCTGGGCGAGGGGGAGCCGGAGGTCGCGGTCGTCGGCGCGATCCACGGCGACGAGCCCTGCGGCGCCCGCGCAGTCCGACGGCTCCTCGACGCCGACCTCGACGTTGAGCGCCCGGTCCGGCTGATTCTCGCCAACGAGGAGGCCCTCGACGCCGAGGTCCGCTACCTCGACGCCGACCTCAACCGGTCGTTCCCCGGCGATCCCGACGCGGAGGCGCACGAGGAGCGGCTCGCCGCCGAGGTGCTCGACGCGCTCGACGGCTGTACCACGCTCGCGATCCACTCGACGCAGTCGTACGCCGAGCCGTTCGCTGTCGTCGACTCGATGGACGAGGTCGCCCGCGCGGTCGCCCCGCACCTCCCGGTCGACGCCGTGATCCAGACCGACGCGTTCACCGAGGGGCGGCTCATCGAACACCCGCACACGCTGGAGGTGGAGGCCGGCCTGCAGGGGTCGGACGGCGCCGCCGACAACGCCTACTGGCTCTCGCGAGCCTTCTTGGCAGCGACCGGCGTCACCCCCGCTCCAGGCGCCGAAGACGTGATCGACGCCGGCGGGCGCGAGGACGTGGCGGTGTTCCGGCTCCGCGAACGGATCCCCAAGCCGGACGCCGAGGTGTACGAGGTGTTCGCGCGCAACTTCGAGCGCGTCGAGGCCGGGGAGCCGTTCGCGGCCGCCGACGACGAGCAGCTCCGCGCCGACGAACCCTTCTACCCCGTGTTGCTGTCGCCGTACGGCTACCGCGACCAGTTCGGCTACGTCGCGGACCGCGTCGGGACGATCGAGTGAGCGGCGGGAGCGAGACGGCTACTCGACCAGTTCGATCTCGTCGTCGCCGTTCGGCACCGCGCAGATGAACGCCCCCGGCTCCTCGCTCTCGTTCCGGTACCAGTGTTCGACGCCCGCCGGAATGAGAAGGGCGTCGCCGGGGGCGACGACGCGCTCTTCCTCGCCGATTCCGACGACGTACTCGCCGGCGAGCACGTACTGCTCGTGTTCGACCGCGTTCGTGTGGCGCGGGACCGCGGCGCCGGGAGCAAGTTCGAACCGCCGCATCGCGAAGTTCGGGGCGCCGTCCGACTCGTCGAGGAGGACGCCCTTCCGGAGCCCGTCGGCGGCGTCGACCGATTCGTACTCGATCTCGTCGCCGCGCTTCAGGACAGGAGCCGGTCCCGCGGTCGCCGCGTCGTCGGTGGTGTCTCGCATACCGACCGATCGCCGGCCGACATCTTATAAACGACGGCGCCCGTCGCCCCGCTGCCGCTCCGTCGCCGTCGCCCGGACGTTTAACCGCCCACCCGTCTAACTCGCGGACATGCGTGGAATCAAGATCGGGACGGTTCTGGGGATTCCGGTCCGGCTCAACTGGACGTTTCTGATCGTACTGCCGCTTTTCGCCTATCTCATCGGCTCGCAGGTCGGAATGATCGCCGAGACGATGAACATGGCGCTCGGTGCCGAGATCATCACCCCGGGTGCACTCACCGAAGGACTCACGCCGTGGGCGCTCGGGCTGGCGGCCGCGCTCGGGCTGTTCGGCGGCGTCCTCCTCCACGAGTTCGGGCACTCGATCGTCGCCATGCGGTACGGCTACGAGATCGAGTCGATCACCCTGTGGCTGCTCGGCGGGCTCGCCAGCTTCACCGAGTTCCCCGAGGACTGGAAACACGAGTTCTGGATCGCGATCGCGGGCCCGGTCGTCAGCGTCGCGGTCGGGCTCGTCTGTTTCGGCGTGTTCGCGCTCGCGCCGGTCGGCTCGAACGCCGTGCTGTTCGTCTTCGGCTACCTCGCGCTGTTGAACGTCGTGCTCGCGGTGTTCAACATGCTCCCCGCCTTCCCGATGGACGGCGGACGCGTCCTCCGGGCGCTCCTCGCGCGGAACCAGCCGCACGCGCAGGCGACCCAGCGCGCCGCCGGGATCGGCAAGGTGTTCGCGTTCCTCATGGGACTGATCGGGCTGTTCACCTTCCAGCTCCTGCTGATCGTGTTGGCCTTCTTCATCTACATGGCCGCCTCCGGCGAGGCCCAGCAGACGACGCTGAAGGCCGCCTTCCAAGACGTCACCGTCAGCGACGTGATGACCCGTCGCGAGGACCTCCACACCGTCACCGAAGACACCTCGGTCGCGGAGCTGGTGAGCCGGATGTTCGAGGAGCGCCACACCGGCTACCCCGTGGTTCAGGGGGGCAACCTCGTCGGGATGGTGACTCTTGAGGACGCCCGATCGGTCCGGGAGGTCGAGCGGGACGCCTACAACGTCGGGGACGTGATGGAGACCGACATCGTCGGCGTCGGTCCCGAGGCCGACGCGATGACCGCGCTCCAGACGATGCAGGAGAACGGCGTCGGCCGGCTCCCGGTCGTCGACCGGAACGAGGAGCTCGTCGGGATCATCTCCCGCACGGACCTGATGACCGCGTTCAACATCATCCAGACCGGTGGCACCCCGAACATTATCAGCGGCCGCCGACAGGGGACCGAGAGCGGTCCCGGTCTGTTCTGAGATCCGCCATCGCTGGTCGCTGAACGTGCGTCTTGATTGATAGCGGGAGTGGGTATAGCGAGATGGTGGAGTGGTTGTTTATACGTGATCGAGTGGTGTTGCTGTCGGCTATTTATAGGCGAGCGACAGTGCTAGAGTGAACACTTCCAAAGCCCCAGCCGCGCTCGGCTCCCACAGCTCGCTGCGGTCCTCAGTCGGTCGCTAACGCTCCCTCCCTGCGGTCCTTGCATCGCTGGGGTTCGCCGAGCGCGGCTGCCCCTTTGAGTCCCGCCCCGCACCGCAACCGCACAGCACCTCACACCTCCCCAGCCTCGTCGCTGGCGGCTGCCGCCGCCAGCGACTCCCTCGCACCGGCGTCGCCGGCGGCTTCGCCGCCGGCTGCCAGAGGGACCTTCGGTCCCTCGCGATTCGCGGCCGCCGATGGCGGCCGCTCACCGGGGCGCGCCGACCACATCGTTCTTTATAAGTGATCGTCGCTAGCGCTCACGATTATTTAAATACTGGATCGCCACCACCGATCTGCAACACCTACTCCCGATCTGACTCACCACCGGTCGGAGAGTAGCCGCAGTCGGGCCAGAACGGATCACCGACAGAAGGCGTCGACAAAGTCGCTCGCGAAGTGGCGAGTCACTCCCCGTCGGCGCTCGCGAAGAACTCCACGTCGCCGGCGATGACGGCGCTGGCGATCACCGCCACGCCGACCACCAGGGCGACGACACTCGTCGTCAGCGCTACCGAGAGCGCGCTCCCGCCAATCGCGACCCCGACGAACGCGCCGACCGCGCCGCCGACGCCGCCGGCGATGACCGCAAGCGTCTTCGCCTCGCTCATAGCTGTCGTTTGACCAACACGCCTCATAAACGTTCGCGTCGGGTTCTCTCGGGTGATAACGGCTCGGGACGGTCGGGCGGACAGTTCCGCTCCACCGGCGGGCTCAGCGGGGGTACTGCCGGCCGAGATCGACGTTCGCCTCGCCGTCGCTTTCCGCCGCTTCTCCCTGTCCCTCGCTCCCGTCGCCGCCGGGACTCACGCTCCCGGTCCGGTAGCCGGCCATGTCGAGGGTGACGTACTCGAACCCCACGTCGGTGAGGTGCTCGTGGACCGCGTCGGCGAACGCCGGGTCGAGCGCGCGCTCCAGCTCGTCGGGGGCGATCTCGACGCGCGCGAGCCCGTCGTGGTCGCGGACGCGGAACCCCTCGAACCCCCACTCACGAAGCACCCGCTCGGCCTTCTCGACGCGGGTCAGGCGCTCTTCGGTCACCTCCAGTCCGGTCGGGATCCGCGACGAGAGACACGCCATCGACGGCTTGTCCGCGACCGACAGGTCGTACGCCTCGGCGATCTCCCGGACCTCGTCTTTCGTGATCTCCGCGTCCAGAAGCGGCGAGAACACGTCCAGCTCCTCGACCGCGCGGAGGCCGGGGCGGTGTCCCTCGCCGGAGTCGTCGGCGTTGGTCCCGTCGCAGACGGTTCCGATCCCGAGTTCCTGAGCCGTCTCGTACATCCGGCCGAGCCGCATCGTCCGGCAGTGGTAACAGCGGTCGCCGTCGTTGGCGACGAAGTTCGGGTCGTCGAGTTCCGAGAAGGTGACCGTCTCGTGGGAGATTCCGATCTCGCCGGCGACGCGCGTCGCGTCGTCGAGCTCCGCGGCCGGGAGGGTCTCGCTCCGCGCCGTGCATGCGACCGCGTCGTCGCCGAGCGCGTCGCGTGCGAGCGCCGCGACGACCGAGGAGTCGACCCCGCCGGAGAAGGCGACGAGGACCCCGTCGCGCTCGGCGAGCGCGTCGCGGGCGGCCGCCGCTTTCGCCGCCGTCTCGGGGGCGAGGTCACTCCCGTCGGCGGCGAGGGTGTGCTGGCTCATGGCCCCGGATTCGCGGCCGGCGGGAAAAAGCGCGTCGGCCGCGGCGAGGGGCGGGGGATGTGATACGCCGGGACCCCCTATCCTTTTGCGCGTTGCCGCGATACCCGCGGACAGATGGAGTTAGAGGCGATCCCCGGCGTCGGCGCGAAGACGGCCGCGTCGCTGCGCGAACTCGATGATCCGGTCGCGACCGTCGAATCCGGCGACGTGGCCGCGATCGCCCGCGCCCCCGGAGTCAACGAGGCCCGCGCGGCCCGCATCGCGCGCGGCGCGATCCGCCGACGACACGGCGACGACGGGCGCGTACTGGCGACCGACCGCGCCCGCGAGGTGTACCGGGAGGCGATCGACCTGCTGCGCGAGCGCACCGTCACCGACTACGCCGCGAAGCGGCTGGAGACGTTCTACCCGAGCGCCTCGGCCTCGCGGATCGACGAGGCGCAGTCGTTCGTCGCGGCGGCGACAGAGCGCGACCCCGACCCCGCGGTCCGCGAGGCGCTCTCCGGGGTCGAACCGCTGGCCGACCCGCCGACGGTCCGCGTGCGTGACCGCTGTCTCGCGACGGCCGACGCCGAGACGCTCGCGCGCGCCGAGTCGGCGGTCCCGGAACTGTCGGTCGAGACCGTCGAGGAGGCCCGCGACATCTCCGAGCTCGCGCGGTCGTACGCGACCGTGATCGTGTTGGACGAAGAGTTCGCCGGGCTCGACGTCGAGGGCGACGTGCACGTCCGCCCGAACGCCCTCGACGAGCCCGCCGAGACCGTCCCCGAGCGACTGCTCGCCTTCTTCGCCGCGAACCGCGAGCGGCTGGAGGCGGCCGCGGCGGTTCACGAGGCGGCCGCGGCGGCGGGCGGCCCCGTCGCCGACGGCGACCCCGCGGCCGACCCCGACCGCCTCCGCGACGCGCTGGCGCGGCTCGACGACGACGGGACGGTTGTGGGCGACGAAGAGCTGGAACGGCTGACGGCCGCCGTCGACGATCTGGACGCCGCGGTGTCGACCGCGGAGTCGGTCGCCGACGACCGGCTCCGGGAGGCGATCCGCGAGCGCGACGTGACCATCGAGGGGACCGACTTCCTCTCCCTCGTCGAGCAGGGCGCTCGCGTCGACTCGCTCTTGGACCGCGAGCTCGCCGACGAGTACGATGAGGCGCTGGCCCGCGCCCGCGAGCACCTCGCGGACGCGCTCCGCCTGGAGCCCGAGGAGGCGGGGCTCGCGGAGCGAGTCTTCGGCGGCGACCCCTCCTTCCCGGTCGAGCACGACGAGAGCGCGGTCTCGCGGCTCCGCACCGAGCTCTCGGCGGCGCGCGACCGCCGGGCCGCCCGGCTGAAGGCGGAACTCGCGAGCGACCTCGGCGACCTCCGCGAGCCCGTCGAAGAGCTCGTGCGCGACGCCCTCGAACTCGACGTGGAGCTGGCGATCGCGCGGTTCGCGCGCGACTTCGACTGCGCGATGCCCGAGGTGGTCGGGGCGGAGTCGTCCGACTCGGGCTTCCGGATCGAGGGCGGTCGCTCGCCCCTCCTCGACGTGGACTTCGAGGACGTGGAGCCGATCGACTACGCGGTGTCGGGTGCGACGCTCCTCTCAGGAGTCAACTCCGGCGGGAAGACCTCCACCCTCGATCTGGTCGCGCTCGTCGTCGTCCTCGCGCAGATGGGGATGCCCGTCCCCGCCGAGTCGGCGACCGTCGAGCGCTTCGAGGAGGTCCACTACTACGCCAAGTCGCAGGGGACCCTCGACGCGGGCGCGTTCGAGGCGACCCTCCGGGACTTCGGCGACCTCGTCGAGGGCGCGGACGGCCGGCTCGTACTGGTCGACGAGCTGGAGTCGATCACGGAGCCGGGTGCCTCCGCGAAGATCATCGCGGGCATCCTCGAAGCGCTCGACGATCAGGACACCACCGCCGTCTTCGTCTCTCACCTGGCCCGAGAGATCCGGGACGCCGCCGACTTCGCGGTCGCCGTCGACGGGATCGAGGCCGCCGGACTCGTCGACGGCGAACTCCGAGTGAACCGCTCGCCGCGCAAGGGCCACCTCGCGCGGTCGACGCCGGAACTCATCGTCGAGAAGCTCGCCGGCGACCGCGGCGGGGAGTTCTACGACGGCTTACTGGAGAAGTTCTGAGTTCGAGGTGGGTTCGAGACCGAGACTCAGTCGTCGTCGGCCACCGCCGGCTTCCGGCGGTCGTCGCGCGGCCCCTCCAGATCCACGTCGGGGAGCATGTCGCGGAGATACCGACCGGTGTGCGACTCCTCCTCGCGGGCCACCGCTTCCGGAGTCCCGCTGGCGACGAGTTCGCCGCCGCCGTCGCCGCCCTCGGGACCCAGATCGATCACGCGGTCGGCGTTTTTCACCAGATCGAGCTCGTGTTCGATGACGACCACGGTGTTGCCGCCGTCGACGAGGCGGTGGAGCACATCGATCAGCTTTCGCTCGTCCTCCTTGTGGAGCCCCGTCGTCGGCTCGTCGAGCAGGTAGAGCGTGTCGCCGGTCGCCTTCTTGCCGAGCTCCTCGGCGAGCTTCACGCGCTGCGCCTCGCCGCCGGAGAGCGTGGTGGAGGGCTGGCCCAGCTCCATGTAGCCGAGCCCCACGTCTTTTAAGAGCTTCAGGCGGCGCTGGAGCCCTTGGTGGCTCTCGAAGAAGTCGTACGCCTCGTCGACGCTCATGTCGAGCACGTCGGAGATGGTCGCGCCTTTATACGTGACGTCGAGCGTCTCGTCGTTGTAGCGCGCGCCGCCGCACTCCTCGCAGGGGACGTACACGTCCGAGAGGAAGTTCATCTCGATCTTGACGGTCCCCTGCCCGCCGCACTCCTCGCAGCGCCCGCCCTTCACGTTGAAGGAGAACCGGCCCTTCTCGTAGCCGCGGCGCTTGGAGAGCTTGGTCTCCGCGAACAGCTCGCGGACGTAGTCGAACACGTCGGTGTACGTCGCGGGGTTCGAGCGCGGCGTCCGGCCGATCGGCGACTGGTCGATGAGCCGGACCGTCTCGATCCCCTCCATCCCGTCGATCGCGTCGTGCTCGCCGGGGTCGACCGAGGTGTTGTCGTTCATCTCGCGGACGAGTCCCTTATAAAGCACGTCGTTGACGAGCGTCGATTTCCCGGACCCGGAGACGCCGGTCACGGTCGTGAGCGTGCCGAGCGGGATCGGCACGTCCAAGTCCTTCAGGTTGTGCTGGCGCGCGCCTCGCACCGTCAGCTCGCCGTCCGGGTTGCGGCGCTCCTCGGGCACCGGAATCTCCTTGCGCCCCGAGAGGTAGTCGGCGGTGATCGAGTCGTCGGCCGCGACGATGTCGTCGAAGTCGCCCTGCGCGACCACTTCGCCGCCCCGCTTTCCGGGGCCCGGCCCCATGTCGATGATCTCGTCGGCGCGGCGCATCGTCTCCTCGTCGTGCTCGACGACGATCAGGGTGTTTCCGAGGTCACGGAGCCCCGCGAGGGTGTTCAGCAGGCGGTCGTTGTCGCGCTGGTGGAGCCCGATCGACGGCTCGTCGAGCACGTACAGCACGCCCACGAGCCCCGAACCCACCTGCGTCGCGAGCCGGATGCGCTGGCTCTCGCCGCCCGAAAGCGTCGACGCCTCGCGGTCGAGCGTGATATAATCGAGACCGACCTCCTCCATGAAGCCGAGCCGCGCGCGGATCTCCTTGAGGATCTCCGTCGCGATCGTCGTGTCGCGCTCGTTCAGCTCTGCTTCCATCCCCTCGAAGTGCTCGCGCGCCTCGGCGATCGACAGCTCGTTCACCTCGGTGATCGCGGTGTCTCCCACGAGGACGTGTCGCGACTGCTCTTTCAGGCGGGTGCCCTCGCACTCGGGGCACGTCGTCACGGCCATGTACTCCTCGATGTGGTCGCGGGCGCGTTCGGAATCCGTCTCGACGTGGCGGCGCTCCAGATTCGGGATGACGCCCTCGAAGCGCTCGGTCTTCTCGCGGGTGCCGTTCTTCGTCGTCCACTCGAAGTGGACGAGGTCGTCGGTGCCGTAGAGGAACTGCCGCCGGATCGACTCGTCCAGCTCCTCGAAGGGCGTGTCCAGCGAGACGCCGAAGTGATCGGCGACGTTGTCGAGCTGGCGGGAGTAGTAGGTGCGGTCGTAGCTCCACGGCTCGAAGACGTGTTTGAGGGGTTTCGACGGGTCCTCGATAACGAGGTCCTCGTCGACCTCCTTCGTCGAGCCGATCCCCTCGCACTCGGGACAGGCGCCGTAGGGGCTGTTGAAGGAGAACGAGCGCGTCTCGATCGCGGAGAACTGCACGTCGGAGTTGGGGTTACCGAGCTCCTCGGAGAACTCGACGACGAGCCGGTCGTCGCTCTCGGCGTCGGCCGCGAGCGACCCGGTCGAACGCGCGTTCGACGCGAACGGCACGTCTTCTGGCGGGTCGGGGACGATCAGCTTGAGCGCGCCGTCGGCCTCCTCCAAGGCGGTCTCTACCGAGTCCGTGATCCGCGAGCGAGCGTCGGGCGAGACGGTCACGCGGTCGACGATCACGTCGATCGTGTGGTCGTAGTTCTCGTCGAGGTCCGGGTCGTCCAAGGTCAGGTCGATCGGCTCGCCGTCGACCTCGACGCGCGCGTAGCCGTCGCTCACCAGCTCCTCGAACAGTTCCTCGAAGGCGCCCTTCTGGTCGCGGACGACCGGCGCGGCGACCTTCGCGCGGGTCCCCTCGGGCAGTTCGAGGATCTGGTTCACCATGTCCTGTGCCGACTGCTCGCCGACCTCCTCGCCGGTGACGGGGTCGTATTGGGTGCCGATCCGGGCGTACAACAGCCGGAGGTAGTCGTGCAGTTCGGTGACGGTCCCCACGGTCGAGCGGGGGTTGTTCGCGGCGTTCTTCTGGTCGATGGAGATCGCGGGCGAGAGCCCCTCGACCGACTCCACCTGCGGTTTGTCCATCTGGCCGAGGAAGTTGCGGGCGTACGCCGACAGCGACTCGATGTACCGGCGCTGTCCCTCGGCGTAGACGGTGTCGAACGCGAGCGACGACTTCCCCGACCCGGAGAGCCCGGTGACGACGGTGAACTCCTCGCGCGGGATCCGGACGTCGAGGTCCTTGAGGTTGTGCTCCTCGGCGCCGCGGACCTCGATGTAGTCCTTGCTCATCTTGTCCCCCTATTGCGTGCGCGCGCGGGAATACCCGTCGGTCTCGGCGGTCTGCGGCGCTGGTAGGGGGAGAGGACCCAAATCGATCTCGGCGCTCGTCAGCGCCCGACGAACTCCGAGGGCGGCGAGAGGTTCCGCCGGCCGCCGAAGGTGACGACGAACAGGACGCCGATGCCGACGCCGTACGCCGCCATCACCGGGAGGGTCGCGAGGATCATCGTGATCACGTCGGCGGGGGTGAACACCGCCGCGAACAGCATGATCCCCACGGTGACCTCGCGCCAGCGGTTCCAGAAGACCCGGTAGGGGACGCCGGCGTTGTTCAGTAGGACCATCGCGATCGGGATGTCCGCGAGGAACCCGATCCCGATCGTCGTGTAGATGACGAGCCAGAAGAAATCGCCCACCTGATAGGTGATGATCATATCGGCGAGCCGCGCGTCGGTGACGAGCCACCCGATGAGGCCGGGCGCGATGTACGCGTAGCCGAGCGCGAAGCCGCCGATCAGCCCGGCGAGCAGCGCTCCCGCCCAGAGGTACACCTGGTAGATGCGCCCGGCGACGAAGCCGCGTTCCCGCAGGGCGGGCCACGCGTAGTAGAGCACGACCGGGAACACAGCGATGATCCCGAGCAGGACGGAGAACTTCACCATGAATATCAGCGCCTCGACCGGGTGGAGGGTGATGATGTTGATCCCGCCCTCGATCTCGGCGGGGACGCGGGACTCCAGATCGTTGCGAACCGTCCCGAGTCCACCGAGGTACAGCCACGTGAACGCGGCCGCCATCACGCCGCCGAAGACGGCGACGAGGCGGAACGACCGCGACCGCAGCGAGTCGAAGATGAACTTGAGGTCCGTGTAGTAGCCGCCGATGTCGTCTTCCGCCTCGTCCTCGTCGCCGTCGGTGAGCTCCGAGAGGAACGTGGAGCTGGCGCGAGAGGTGCGGTCCTGAACGGTACCGACCAGTCCGTCGCCGCCGGAACCGCCGGAGCCGCCCGCCCCGCCACCTCCAGTCCCCGCCGCGTCGGCGCCGGAGGCCGCCTCACCGTCACCGTCCTCGCCGTCGTCCTCATGCACCGCGTCGAACCGGTCGAGGATCGCCTGCGCCTTCTCCGGGTCGTCGTCGTCGATCGCGGCCTGCGCGAGCGCCAGCGACTCCTCTTCGTCCATCTCCGCGAACGCGTCGTCCGGGGCGGCGCGGACGCCGGGCGCGTCGAGTTCGCTCACGTCGATGGCGGCGGGGTCGCCGTACTGGTAGCCCGCGCTCGTCGTGTCGAGGTCGGCGTAAACGGCCCACAGCGTCGCGACGGCGACGAACGCGAGCGCCCAGGCGGCGGCGTAGATCCCGGCCGCCGTCGCGGGGTCGACGCCGAGCCCGGCGCCGGGTTCGAGGAAGCGCCAGTCGCTGTTGGCGAGCCGGAGGAGGTCGTTGAACGCGGTCCGGCCGCCGTACTCGTAGAAGGCGTAGACGAGCCCGCCGCCGAGGACGGCCGCGCCGCCCACGACGTTCCAGTGGTTCCGGGCCGCGCCGAGCACGTCGATGCGGTCGGAGCTTCGCTTGGCCGTGACGACGAGCTTCGCGAGGTAGAGGCTGAAGCCGTAGAGGACGATGAGCGGGAACGCCCACATCAGCTGCGTGAACGGGTCCGGCGGGGAGAAGACGGCGCCGAAGACGAAGATGGCGACGACCGCGTAGCGCCACTTGTCGCGGAACGTCTCGTACTGGACGATCCCGGAGTAGGAGAGCCCGGTGATGAGAAGCGGCATCTGGCCGGCGAGCCCGAAGGACAGCGAGAGGAAGACGATGAACTCCGTCCACATCACGATCCCGTAGGTCGGCTGGAGCCCGGCCTCCAGCCCGAAGCCGGCTAGGAAGGAGAACATGATCGGGAAGAAGGCGTAGATCCCGTAGGCGACGCCCACGGTGAAGAGTCCGGCTCCGAGGAGGAAGATCCCGGCGAGCTTCCAGCGCGGGATCCGCGACTGCGGCCACGCCCCGCGGGCGCGGAGCTCGTCGCGAGAAACGTAGATGAAGGGCGGAATCGCGAAGATCACGCCGACGATCAGCCCGATCTTCGCCTGCAGGAGGATCACCTCGAACGGGGTCGTCGCGATCACGTCCGTCTCGGCGGCGACCGCCGGCGACATGTTCGATTCGGTGACGGTTCTGAGAGCGTCCCAGATGTACACGCGGAGCGCCCAGAACGTCGCGAGGAATCCCGCCAGGAAGACGACGAACACCTTCTGGAGGTCTTTCTGAATCGACCGGAGGAAGGCCTTCGCCGACTCGCGTCCCTCCGCGAGCGACTGCTGGGTATCCTCGTCGAGGGCACTCGCCATACGGGACCGGAAGTCCGTCGCCGTTATCAACCTTTTCGACCGCGTTCGCGTCCGCGCACCGGGGGCGGCGCTCGCCGCTATCCGAAAAGGCCTATAGTCACCCGGTTGCCTAGAAGAAGTGAATGGACGACTCGGACCGGTCGCGTGACGAGCCCTCGGCCCCCGAGGACGACTCGGTCGCCGACGACGGGACGGTCGACAGCGCCGGCGCCGACTCCGGCGAGGCGGCGGAGACGGACGGCGACGCCACTGCAGGCCGCCGATCCGACGGCGACGGGAGCGAGGACGGCGACGACTCGGCCCCCGTCGAGCCGGAGGTAACTCCCGAGGTCACCTCCGAGGTCGGCGTGAGCGATGACGCGAGCGAGGACGACGCGGGCGAGGATACGGGCGACGCGGACAACGCGGACACCGAGGACGACGAGGCCGACGCGCCGACCGCCGAGGACGGGGGCATCGCCGGGGGAGCGGCCGCCGGAAGCGACGAGGAGTTCTCGGGGTTGGAGGCGCCCGAGACGGACGAGGAGATGCCGCTTGCGGCTCACATCGAGGAGATGATGCGGCGGCTCGCCGTCGTCTTCGCCATCGGCGGGCTGGCGACGCTGGTCGTCGTCACCGAGTCGACGGATCTCATCAACTACTTCTGGAGCTACCACATCCCCGCGCCGATGGAGAACCGCCCGCGGCTGTACGGCCCCCTCGAACTCCCGCTCACGCGGCTGAAGGTCGCCGGGCTCGCCGGCGTCGTCGTCGGCCTCCCGGCGTTCGTCTACCAGACCTACCGGTTCATGAAGCCCGGCCTGTACGACAACGAGCGGCGCTACTACCTCGCGGCGGTCCCCACGAGCCTGATCCTCGGCGGGGTGGGGATCGCGTTCGCGCACTTCCTCGTGTTGCCCGCGATCTTCTCGTACTTCACCACCTACACCTCCGACGCCGCGACGATCGCCTTCGGGCTCGCGGAGACGTTCAACCTGATCGTCATCATGCTCGCGTTCATGGCGATCGTCTTCCAGATCCCGCTTTTCATCATGCTCGCGATCATGATGAACCTCGTCACCCGGCAGTGGCTGGAGGCGAAGCGGCTGATCTTCTGGGGGTCGTTCCTCGGGATCGCGTTCCTCTTCAGCCCCGACCCGACCGGGATGGCGCCGATCATCGTGACGCTGACGATGATCGTGCTGTACGAAGGGACGCTGGCGGTGCTGCGCTGGACCGGGAACTAGATCGCGGATCGGTGTTTTATAAGCGATCCGTCGTCGCAGCGAACGTCACTTGCGTTCTGATCGATCGTTTATAAATGGTTGATGACGGATCGACGTCGGACTCCTTCAAAGTCCCAGTCGATCGCTTATAAGTAGTTGTCTGCGGATCGACGGCGAACACCTCCAAAGCCCCAGTCGCGACGACTCGGGGGCCTTGCTGTGCGCCTCGCTCAGTCGCTTGCGCTCCCTCGCTGCGGTGCTTGCTGCGGCCACCTTCGTCCTCGCGACTGCCCCTTTGAGTCCCACCCCGCCCCGCACCTCACGCCTCCCCAGCCTCGCGGTTCGCGCTCTCCGAGCGCTCACCGCGTCCCTCGCGCGGTGCTCCTCGCGGCCTGTCGGCCGCTCGGAGGCACGCGCCACCGCAAATCTGTTTATAAATAGCGAGATTCGACCGATTCCCGCTCCGCCCTCACTCCCCGCCGAGCAGCTCGACGAGCAACGCGTTCTGCGCGTGCATCCGGTTTTCGGCTTGGTCCCACACCAAGGCGCGGTCCGACTCCAACACGTCGTCCGTGATCTCCTCGCCGCGGTGCGCGGGCAGGCAGTGCATCACCTTCGCGTCGGTGCCGGCGAGCAGCTCCTGATTCACCTGGAACCCCTCGAACGCGGCCAGTTTCTCCTCACGCTCGTCCTCCTGCCCCATCGAGATCCACACGTCGGTGTAGACGACGTCGGCGCCGTCGATCGCGGCCTCGGGGTCCGTGGTGGGCTCCACGTCGGCGCCGAACTCCGCGGCGCGGTCGAAGACCGCGGGGTTCATCCCGTACGCCGCGGGAGTCGCGACCTCCACGTCGATCCCGGCCATCGCGGCGCCGACAACGAACGACTGCCCGACGTTGTTCCCGTCGCCGACCCACGCGACCGTGGCGTCCTCGCCGACCGTCTCGCGGATCGTGAGGAGGTCGGCGAGCGTCTGGCAGGGGTGTGCCTCGTCGGTGAGTCCGTTGATCACGGGGCAGTCGGCGTTAGCGGCGAGGGTCTCGACATCCTCGTGATCGAACAGCCGGGCCATCACCCCGTCGACGTACCGGCCGAGCACGCGCGCGGTGTCGCGAAGCGGCTCGCCGTGGCCCAGTTGGATGTCGTCCGGACCGAGAAACATCGCGTGGCCGCCCAGTCGCGTCATCCCCGTCTCGAAGGAGACGCGGGTGCGGGTCGAGGGCTTCTCGAAGATCATCCCGAGCGTCGCGTCCCCGAGTCGGGGGTCGGTCTCGCCCGCCTTCATGGCGGCTGCGCGGTCGAGCAGGGCGTCCAGTTCGGCCGGCGTCACGTCGTCGATATCGAGGAAGTCGTCGGTGGCGAGTGGCATGGTACTGTGGTGCGTGTGGTGTCGGTGAGCGGTGGTGTCGGCGGTGCGGTAGTGTGACAGCAGTGAGGTCAGTCGTCGGAAGCGAAGCGGATCGGCTCAGAAGGAGGCGGCGTCACGGTCGGTGCCGTGACGCCTACGGTCGGTCCCGGCAGACGTCGCTCAACACCGCTGTCGCGCGGTCCAGCTCGGAGAGGGGGAGCCGCTCGTCGGGGGCGTGGTCGAGGTCCGAGTCTCCGGGGCCGTAGGTGACCATCGGGCAGTCCCACGCGGCCGCGAAGAGGTTCATGTCGCTCGTGCCAGTCTTGCGCAGCAGCCGCACGTCGCCGCCGGCGCCGCGGATCGCGACGCGGAACGCCCGCGCCAGCTCCGTCCGCGGGCTCTCCATCACCGGCGGGATCGGCTCCTTCCAGTGGACCGAGCCGGTGAACAGCTCCGTCTCGGCCAGCTCGTGGATCTCGTCGACCGTCCGGTTCGGGGGGACGCGGAGCTGCACGTCCATCGTCGCCTCGACCGCCAGCCCGTCGTCGGTGAGCCCGCCGTCGACCGAGACGGGCTTCGTCGTCACCTGCTCGAAGACGGGCGTGTCGTCGTCGGTGGGGTCGAACGTCTCCTCGACGCTGTGCCACCAGTCGATCGCGTGCTGGATCGCGTTCGGCTCCGGCCGCGAGGTGTGGCCGGACTCGCTCGTGTTCACGTACGTCCCCGCGAGGAAGCCGCGGTAGCCGAGGGTGACGCCGTCCCAGCCGGAGGGCTCGCCGTTCACCACGGCCTCGGGCGCGTCGCGGTCCTCGACGAGGTGGCGGGCGCCCCGCGAGTTCGTCTCCTCGCCGGCGACGCCGACGAACGAGACGCCGGTCTTGACCGCCGCGACCGCCATCGCGACGAGCGGGCCGGTGGCGTCCACGGTCCCGCGCCCCCAGAGGACGGGCTCGCCCGGCTCGCCGACCGCCTCGTCCTCGGCCGCCGGCTTCACCTCGACCGGGATGTCGCCCGGAACGGTGTCGATGTGCGAGGTCAGCAGGACGGCGTCGCTGGCGGGCGCGCGGACGTTGCCGACCTCGTCGATCCACGCCTCCCGGCCGTTCGCCTCGAAGAAGTCGACGAGGCGCTTCGCGGCCTGCTCCTCCTCGCCCGAGGGCGAGGGGATCGAGACCATGTCGTACAGCAGCTTCCGGGCCGGCGTGTCGCAGGCCTCGGGGTAGCCGCCGCCGGCGACCACGTCGGTCCCGGGCGCGGATGTCGACTCGTCCGCGGTGGATTGCTCCGATTCGCGCTCCTTCCCGGTCGACATCACCCGATCACCTCGGCGAGCGCGTCGACGACCGCGTCGGCGTGTTCGCGCTCGATCGTCAGCGGCGGGAGCAGACGCAACACGGTGCGGCCCGCTGGCAGCGCGAGCACCTGATGGTCGATCGCCAGATCGCGCAGCAGGCGGTTCGAGCCGCGCTTCACTTCGATTCCGATCATCAGGCCGTCGCCGCGCACGTCGCGGACGTCGTCGCCGAGGCGCTCGTCGATCTGGTCGCGGATGTACGCCCCCGTCTCGGCGGCGTGCTCGGGGAGGCCCTCGCGCTCGATCACGTCGAGGGTCGCTCCCGCGGCCGCGGAGACGACGGGGCCGCCGGAGAACGTCGACCCGTGGTTGCCGGCGTCCTCCGCGACCCAGTCGCGACACAGCGTCGCGCCGATCGGGAGCCCGCTGGCGAGCCCCTTCGCGGTCGTGAGCACGTCGGGCACCACATCGTGCTTCTCGGCGGCCCAGAGCGTTCCGGTGCGACCGAGCCCGGTCTGGATCTCGTCGAGGACCATCGCGGCGCCCTCCTCTTCGGTCACTTCCCGGACCGTCCGCAGGTACTCGGTGGCGGCGGGGTTGATCCCGCCCTCGCCCTGCAGGGGCTCTAAGATCACCGCGGCGGTCTCGTCGTCGACCGCCTCGCGCATCGCGTCGGCGTCGCCGTACTCGACGAACTCCACGCCGCCGGCGAGCGGCTCGAACCCCTGCTTGTACTTCTGCTTCCAGGTGGTCGCGAGCGCGCCCATCGTCCGGCCGTGGAACCCCTGCGTCGTCGCGATTATCTTCTCGCGACCGGTCGCGTGCCGGGCGAACTTCAGGGCGGCCTCGTTGGCCTCGGTCCCGGAGTTACAGAGCCAGACCTCGTCGACGTCACCCGGTCCGGCCGCGGAGAGCTGCTCGTACAGCGCCGTCCGCGCCGTGTGCGGGTACGACGCCTGCACGTACATGAGCTCCTCAAGCTGGCTCGTCGCGGCGTCGACGACCTCGGGGTGGCAGTGACCGACCGGAGTGCACGCGTAGCTCGCGCCGAAGTCGAGGTACTCGGTCCCGTTGGTATCGGTGAGGGTCGCGCCGTCGCCGGAAGCGATCTCGATCGGCTTCTCGGAGAAGACGAAGCCGCTCATGCGGTCTCTCCCTCCGTTTCGGCCTGTTCCGCAACTGCGGAGCGTTCGATCGTCGTCCCCGCGCCGCCGAGCGCGGCGACGATCGGGTCGCGGACGTTGGCGTCGGCGACGACGACGCGCCCGGAGCCGCCCGAAAGCGCCTCCTTGGCCGCCATCACTTTCTTGCCCATGAACCCCTCGGCGGCGTCCTCGACCGAGTCGAATTCCTCGGGCGTCGCCGCCGACTCGATCAGCGTGTCGGAGTCGTCGGGGTCCGCGTACACGCCGGCCACGTCCGTCAGCAGGACGAGGTCGGCGCCGAGCGCCCCGGCGACCGCGGCGGCCGCCCGGTCCGCGTCGGTGTTGACGGGCGTGACGCCGCCGTCGCTCTCTTTCCCCTCCATCGGGGGCGAGACGACCGGGGTGTAGCCGTCGGCGAGGAGACCGGAGAGGAGGTCAGCATTCACCGACTCGATCCGCCCGGAGTGCTCGCCGCGGCGGATCTTCTTCTTGCCGTCCTCGATAACCCGGACCGCCGACTTGCGGGGCCCGGAGAGGAGCCCGCCATCGACGCCGCTCAGCCCGACCGCGTCGACGCCGGCCTCGCGGAACTGCGCCGTCAGCTCGGTGTTGAGCTTGCCGGCCATCGCCATCGTGAACGCCTCCATCGTCTCCGCGTCGGTGAACCGACCGGTGACGCCGGAGGCGGACTCGACGTACTCGGGCTCCATGCCGAGCCGCTCGATGACCTCGTCGACGACCGTCGAGCCGCCGTGGACGACCACGACCTCGCGCCCGTTGGCGGCGAGGTGGGCGACGTCGCCGACCGCGCCGGCCGGGTCGACTGCCTTCGCGCCGCCGATCTTGACGACGACGGGCGGTTCATCGGTAGCCGTGCCGTCGGCGCGCGCGCCGCCGGCGTCGGACCGCTCCCCGCTCATGGCGATCCCACGGGGTGAAGCCCCTGGAACTCCAGACCGGCGTCTTCGGGCAGTCCGAGGACGACGTTCGCCGCGTGGACCGCCTGGCCAGCGGAGCCCTTCATCATGTTGTCTATCGCGGAGAAGACGACGATACGCCGGTTGCCGGGGTCGAGCTCGAAGCCGACCTCACCGTGGTTGGTGCCGGCGACCGCCTTCGGCTCGGGGTAGCGGTAGACGCCGCCCCCGCCGGAGACGATCCGCATGAACGGCTCGTCGGCGTAGGCGCCGCGGTACGCCTGCCACAGGTCCGCCTTCGAGACGGGCTCGTCGGGGAAGACGTGGCAGGTCGCGCTCGCGCCGCGCACCATCTCGACCGCGTGGACGGTGAAGGAGACGTCGAGGCCGAGGTACGCCCCGATCTCCGCCTCGTGACGGTGGCTCGTGGGCGCGTACGGGCGCACGACGCCCGAGCGCTCCGGATGCGAGGAGGCCGCGCCGCCGCCGGCGCCCCCCTCCGAGGAGCCCACCTTCACGTCGACGACGACCTCGCCGGTCTCGGGACCGAGCGCGCCGGCGTCGACGAGGGGCTTCAGACCGAGGATCGTCGCGGTCGCGTTGCAGCCGCCGCCGGCTATCAGGTCGGCGCCGGGGAGGTTCTCGCGGTTGAGCTCGGGGAGCGCGTACTCCGCGCGCTCTAAGTACTCGGGCGACTCGTGGCCGTCGTACCACTCGTCGTACAGCTCCGCCTCGGGCAGGCGGAAGTCGGCCGAGAGGTCGACGACCGTGTCGGCGGCCTCGAAGTACTCGTCGATCCGGCCCATCGAGACGCCGTGTGGCGTCGCCGAGAACAGCACGTCGACGGACTCCAGATCGTCGGGGTCCGAGAAGCGCAGGTCGAGCCCGCGCAGGTTCGGGTGCGAGCGACCGACCGTCATGTTGTCGGCCGACCGCGACGTGGCCTGCACCACGTCGAACTCGGGGTGTCCCGAGAGGATCCGCAACAGCTCGCCGCCGGTGAAGCCGGTGCCGCCGACGACGCTGGCGGTGTACGTCTCGTCGGTGGTCGCCGCGTCGGCCGCGTCGCCGGCGCTCATACCGTGACCCCCTCGCCGTCGGCCGCCGCGGCCGCCTTCGCCTCCAGCCAGTCGACGACCTTCGCGGGCACGTCGACGTCGGTGGCCGAGTCGAGCGCCTTGAACTCGACCGTGTGGTTCACCTCGTGAACGGTGTACTCGCCGGACCCGGTGCCGCCCACCTCCATCAGGTCGACGCCGAGCATGCCGCCGCCGACGGCATCCGAGGCGCGCTCGACCAGATCGAGCGCGCGGTCGTCGAGGTCGAACGACTTCGTCTCGCCGCCCTTCGCGGCGTTCGTGAGCCAGTGGTCCGACGACCGGGTCATCGCGGCGACCGGCTCGCCGTCGACCGCCAGCACGCGGATGTCGCGGCCGGGCTTGTCGACGAACTCCTGGATGTAGAACACCTTGTGCTCGTAGTGGCCGAGCGTCTCCTTGTGCTCTAAGATCGCCTCCGCGGCGTTCCGCGTGTCGATCTTCGCCATCAGCCGGCCCCACGAGCCGACGACGGGCTTGAGCACGCAGGGGTAGCCGAACGCCTCGATGGCCTCCATCGCGGCCTCTTTCGTGAACGCGACCTCCGTCGCCGGGGTGGGAACCTCCGCCTCCGCGAGCGCGAGCGAGTTCTTCGCCTTGTCGGCGCAGATATCGCCCGTCTCGGGGGAGTTCACCACCGGGACGCCGTAGCTGTCGAGGAACTTGGTCGCGTACAGCGACCGGCTGGTCGACAGACAGCGGTCGACGACCAGATCGAGGTCGGCGACGTTCGCGGTCGTCGATTCGAGCCCGAACCGCTCCTTGCGGACGTCGATCTTGGTGACCTCGTGGCCGCGCTCGCGGAGCTCGCCGAGCAGCAGCTTCTCGTCTTTCCGGATCCGCGAGTAGAGGATCGCTATTTGCATGTCGACCACTCGCGTGTCGCGGTCGTGGCGGTCGTCGCCATCTACTCGCCCCAGTCCTCCTCGAGTTCGGGGGCCTCCTCCAACACGACGGGGTCCAGCGAGATGACCTCCAGCTCGGTCCCGGTGACCGGGCTGTCGATGATCTCGCCGACCTCGACGTCGGCCGGAAGCTCGATCTCCTCGCCCGTGATCGGGTCCTCTGCCATCACTGGGTCAGTGTCGCTCGTCATCGTGCCTCCTACTCGACCGTGAACCCGCATAAACCCTTCGAACTTGTAATCTAGTTTACAATAAATGGACTATCAGCTAACGGACGAAAATCGGCCGTACAACCGCCGTGTGAAATCTGATGTCAGATTTCAGTAGTTAGTGTGTCCCCTCGCGGGGACGGCGGCGTCGTCGGCGGTCGCGGGTCGACCGTCGACGGCGCCGGTCGTCGCGGTGATCGCGGTGGTCGTCGCGGCGGCCGGGGTCGTCGCAGCCGGTGCAGCCGTCGATCCGCGGCAGTCGTCGTCGACTTACGCATACGAGTCCACCTCCGCGTCAAGCTGCTCCGCCGCCGCCGCGAGCGACTCCCGCTCGTCGGCGAGCGCGGCGGCGTCGTCTTCGATCCCCGCCTCCGCGGTCGCCAGCTCGTCGGCGACCGCCTCGGGGGCGGGCCCGCCGGCGGAGTCGCGGCTCGCGACGCTGGCGGCCGGATCGAGCGCGGACTCCACGTCCTCGCGGTTCACGTGCGCCGAGAGGGGCTCGCCCGTCACCTTTCGAGTGGCCTCGTCAACTTTTGCGGCCGCCGCCTCCGGCGAGTCGTCGTCCGAGACCGTCTCGGCGGCCGTCGCGACGATCTCGTGAGCGGTCCGGAAGGGCATTCCGCCCATCGCGAGCAGGTCGGCGACGCCGGTCGCCGTCGAGAACCCCTCTCCCGCGGCGTCCGCGAGGGTCGCCTCGTCCCAGTCGGCGGTCGCGACCGCGCCCGCGGCGACCTCGGTCGCCTCGCGCACGTCGTTCGCGATCTCGAACACGCCCGCGTGGGCGCGCTGGAGGTCGCGGTTGTACGCGCGGGGGAGCCCCTTGAGCAGGCTCAGCGTGCCCGTCGCCTCGCCGATCGCGTCGCCGGCGACGCCGCGGGTCAGCTCCAGCGTGTCCGGGTTCTTCTTCTGGGGCATGATCGAGGAGGTAGAGGAGTACGCGTCCGACAGCTCCACGAACCCCTTGTTGGAGAAGAGGATGAGGTCCTCCGCGAGCCCCGACAGCGTCGTCGCGAGCGTCGCGCACGCGGTCGACCCCTCCGCGAGGAAGTCGCGCGCGGAGGCCGCGTCCGTCGAGTTCCGGACCGTCCCGTCGAACCCCAGCAGCTCCGCGGTGCGGTCGCGGTCGATGTCGAAGGGCGTCCCCGCGAACGCGGCCGCGCCGAGCGGCGACCGGTTGACCCGATCGTACGCGTCAAGCAGGCGCTCGGTGTCGCGGGCGACTCCGCCCTCGTACGACAGGAGGTAGTGCGCGACCGTCGTCGGCTGGGCCGGCTGGAGGTGCGTGTAGCCGGGCATCACCGTCTCCGTCTGCTCGCTCGCCACGTCGACGAGCGCCTCGCGGAGCGTTAGCGTGGCCTCGGCGGCCGCGAGCAGGTCCTCACGCAGGCGGTACCGGATGCAGGTCGCCACCTCGTCGTTGCGCGAGCGGGCGGTGTGCATCCGACCGCCGTCCGGGCCGATCCGGTCGATGACGGCGGTCTCGATCGCCTCGTGAACGTCCTCGCCGTCGGGGAGTTCGCCGTGGCCGGCGGCCTCCACGTCGTCGAGCGCGCCGAGGATCTCGCCCGCGACCGCGCTATCGACGATCCCCCGCTCGGCGAGCATCACCGTGTGCGCGCGGTCGACCGCGAGGTCGGCCTCGAAAATGGCTTCGTCGGCCGCGAGGCTCGACAGGAACTCGCGGGCGGGGCCGCCGCTGAAGCGGTCGCGGCGGACGGCCGTGCCGGGATCGTCGTCAGTCATTTAGCTGTGGTCGGCGTCGGTTCCACTTCCGTCAGTAGCCAGTTCGGGCTTCGAGACGCTCGCTTTCACGTCGTTGGCGAGGCGCTCCTGCAGCCCGTGGTACTTCGCGACGCCCGTGGCGTCCTCCTGCGCGATGCCGGCCACGTCCTCGGTGTTGAACGAGGCCATCTCCTCGGAGTACACCGCGTACTCGGAGTCACGGGCGACGACGCGGCAGTTGCCGCCGGAGACCTTCACCGTCGCCGTCCCCGTCACCACGTCCTGCGTCTCGTCGACGAACGCGTCGAGCGCGTCGACGACGGGCGCGAACACGAGCCCCTGATACGCCTTCTCGGACCACTCCTGCTCGATCCCCTTCTTGAACGAGCGCTCGTTCTTGGTTAAGACGAGGTCCTCGAGCGCTTGGTGGGCCGTCAGCAGGACGGTCGCAGCCGGGTGCTCGTAGTTCTCGCGCACCTTCAGCCCGAGCATGCGGTCCTCCATCACGTCGGTGCGGCCGATGCCGTAGCCGCCGGCGTACTCGTTGAGGTGCTGAATGAGCGAGACGGGATCCATCTCCTCGCCGTCGACGGCGACCGGGACGCCCTCCTCGAAGGTCACCTCGATGGTGGTCTCCCCTTCCGGCTCCGCGGTCCACTCGTAGATGTCCTCCGGCGGCTCGTAGTTCGGGTCCTCCAGCTTGCCGCCCTCGACCGCGCGCGACCAGATGTTCTCGTCGATGGACCAGACGCCGCCGTCGCCGGCCTCGACGGGCAGGTCCTTCTCGGCGGCGTAGTCGATCTCCCACTCGCGAGTGAGGCCGAGCTCGCGGACGGGCGCGATGACCTCAAGGTCGGAGCCGCGCCAGACCGCCTCGAACCGGAGCTGGTCGTTCCCCTTCCCCGTGCAGCCGTGGGCGATGGCGTCACAGCCCTGCTCCTCGGCGACGGCCAAAATCGACTCGGCGATGACGGGGCGCGCGAGGGCGGTGCCGAGCGGGTAGCCCTGATACGTCGCGTTCGCCTTCACCGCGTCGTAACACAGGTCCGCGAACTCCTCTTTGGCGTCGACGACGTGGATGTCGAGCCCGAGTGCCTCGGCGGTCTCCTCCGCCTCGTCGAATTCCTCGGTCGGCTGTCCCACGTCGACGTTGACGCCGATGACCTCGTCGTAGCCGTACTCCTCCTTCAGGAGCGGCACGCAGACGGTCGTGTCGAGTCCCCCACTGAACGCGAGTGCAACGGTTGCCATTACCGGAGTAAAATGGACTATACCCCTTAAATTCACCGCTTTAGATATTGGAAGAAAATGACGGCGGCGACGCTACGCAGGGACGTAGCTGTCACTCTCCGGAACGGAACGGCGCGAACGCGACGAGGGAAAAGTTACTGGCCCGAAGGGGCCGGTCGTCGCGCCGCGCCGGAAGCCGGTCGCGGCGGTCGGACGCCTCGTCGCGGTCGCGGGGCTCGTCGGCCTCGGAAGAGAGCGGCGTCGAGACGAGCCTCCGCGCGCATTACTAGCATCTAGTCCCGTTTCAGTATAAAAATATTCCGCAACTCCGCCACAAACACGCACCACACCGCTTCACCGGACGGGACGTTGCGCACCTGTTTGATGGCGGGAGTGGGTGTTGCAGATCGATGGCGACGATACAGTATTTAAAAAGGCGAGAGCGACGGCGACGAACGCTTATAAATGAACGGGGCGGTGGCGTGAAGCGCCTCGCGGCTGGGGCTTTGGAGGGCTTCACCGCGTCGTCGACGACGTATAAATACCTGACAGCGACACCGCTCGATAGCTTATAAACAACCGTTTCACCAATTCGCTATACCTACTCCCGCTATCGCTCAGATCGCTTCTCGGTACGCCGCCAGCGTCTCCTCGACATCCTCCTCCGTGTGCGCGTAGGAGGTGAACTGACACTCGAACTGGTTGGCGGTGAGGAACACCCCGCGGTCCTTCATCTCCTGCCAGAACACGCGCTCCCACCGGTCGGTGGCGGCACGCGCGACATCGGCGCCGGTCTTCGGACACGAGTCGTAGCGGTCGCAGTCGGGGTCCTGCCGACAGCCGCCCGCGCAGCAGGCGTCCGGGTCGTCGGGCGCCTCGCGGGTGAAGACCGTCTTGAACATCGAGTCGGTGCCGACGACGGTGTACTCGGGCGCGCGCTCCGCGCAGATCTCCGCGATCCCCTCGCGGAGTTTCCGCCCGAGCCGGTTGACGTGCTCGTACACGTCGTTCTCGGCGGCGTACTCCAAGGTGGCTTTCCCGGCCGCCATCGTCACGGGGTGACCGGAGAACGTCCCCGACTGGAACACGTCGCCCGCGGGCGTGAATTCCTCGATGATCTCCGCTTTCCCGCCGATCGCGCCGACCGGGAACCCGCCGCCGATGATCTTGCCGAACGTCGTCACGTCCGGGGTGACGCCGAACTTCGACTGCGCGCAGCCGAGCCCGCCGACACGGAATCCGGTGATCACCTCGTCGAAGACCAAAAGCGACCCGTGGTCGTCACAGAGGTCCCGGAGCGTCTCGTGGTAACCGTCGATCGGGGTCACGATGCCCATGTTGGCGAGGATCGGCTCGACCAGGACCGCCGCGATGTCGTCGCCGTGTTCGGCGAACACCTCTTTGGCGGCCTGCAGGTCGTTGAAGGGAATCGGGAGGGTGTGCTGCGCGAACTCTTCCGGGATCCCCTTCGTCGAGGGATGCGGGTCGTCGGCCGACCCCTCCACGAGCGTCGACTCCTGCGCCCCGTGGTAGCCGCCCTGCATGACGACGATCTTGTCGCGGTCGGTGTGACCGCGCGCGAGCCGCACCGCCGAGACGGTCGCCTCGGTCCCCGAGTTGACGAACCGGATCGACTCCACGCTCGGGACGTGTCGCGCCACGAACTCCGCGTGTTCGACCTCGATCTCGGTGGGCGCGCCGTACATCGGGCCCGCGGCGACGTGCGACTGGATCGCCGCCTCGACCGGTTCCGGGAGGTCGTGGCCGTACAGCAGCGGCCCGTACCCCATCACCCAGTCGACGTAGCGGTTGCCGTCGGCGTCGATCACGTGGCCGCCGTCGCCGCGCTCGACGAAGAACGGGTGCGGCATCGTCGCCCGGACGGAAGAGTTGACGCCGCCGGGCATGACCGACAGCGCGCGGTCGTACAGCCCGCGAGAGCGCTCGTGGTTCATGTCCCGCCGTTCGGTCGGCAGGGTGAAAGTTGTTGCCGAACCGGGCGACGAGGGAGTGAGCGAATCGCGGGAGCGTCGAGGGGATCCGCGAGCGACGCCGTCGCTGGCTGGCGTAGCGTCGCCGAAAAAGCGTCCGTCGAAACCGCCTTCGAGTCCGTCGGTTCTTCCCGTCGAAGTCGTCGACCCGAGCCTACACCGCCTCCGGACCGGTCGTGCCGGTGCGGACCTGCAGCGCGTCCTCAACCGGCATGATGAACACCTTGCCGTCGCCGGGCTCGCCGGTCTTCGCGGCGTCGGCGATCGCCTCCGCGACCTCGTCGGCCGGGATGTCGGCGACGACGACTTCGATCTTGACCTTCTGGTGGAGGTCGACCGTGAACTCCTCGCCGCGCCACTGACCCGTCTTCGCGGGCTGGCTGCCGCGGCCGGAGACGTTCGTCACGGTGAGCGAGGGCGCGTTGATCTCCGCGAGCGCCTGCTTGATGGCCCCGAGCTTGTCGGGGCGGACGACCGCCGTGACCATCTTGATCTCTGCGCCCGCCTCCTCGCCGCCGTCGGCGCGCGGGGAGTCGTCGGTGGTGTCGACGACGGAGGGACCGCCGTCGGTCGCGACGTTCGCTTTGCCGAACTCGGGGTACGTCTCGACGCCGTGCTCGCTGACGTCGAGCCCGTCGCGCTCGTGTTGGGAGGTGACGCGGGCCTGACCCGCCGCCTTGAACACGCCGAACACCACGGCGGTCGCGACGACCGTCCACGCGGTGATGACGACGACGCCGATCACCTGCGAGACGAGCAGGTCCATCGAGAAGCCGTCGACGTGGATGAACGGCAGCGCGAGGACGCCGATGACGCCCGCGGAGCCGTGAACCGGGAACACTGCGCACACGTCGTCGATCTTCATCTTGTCCGAGACGAACTCGAACACGAGCGGGAGCTGGAGCCCGCAGATCAGCGCGACCGCGATAGCGCCCCACCAGGTGATCGCGTTGGCGGTGCCGGTGACGGCGACGAGCCCCGCCAGCACGCCGTTAGCGACGTACAGCGTGTCGACCTTCTTCGTGAGGTACATCGAGCCGAGCGCCGCGCCGACGGCACCGGCACCCATGCCAAGCGTCGTCGTCAGGGAGACGCGGCCGACCGCCGAGTAGCCGCCGAGCGCGAGTTCGCCGGACTCCGTGACCGAGAAGACGGTCGCGGTCGTCCCGACGTTGAACCCGTACCAGCCGAACGCCAGGACGAGGGTCCCGAGCACCGCGAACGTCATCGAGTGACCGGGAATGACGTTCGTGGAGCCGTCCTCGGCGTAGCGGTCCATACGCGGTCCGAGCATGTACGCCGCGGTGAGACCGGCGATACCGCCGACGCCGTGGACGATCATCCCGCCCGCGAAGTCGGTGAAGCCGAGACCGGCGCCGCCGAGGAAGCCGCCGCCCCAGGTGATGCCCGCGACGACCGGGTAGATGACTGCAGAGATGGCGATCGTGTACGCCACGTACGCGCGGAGCTTCGCGCGACCGGCGACCGCGCCGGAGACGATCGTCGCCGCCGTCATCGCGAAGACGGCACCGAACAGCCAGCTGTTGACCCAACCGCCGTCGCTGAGGGCCGACGCCGGGGAGAATCCGGCGCCGCCGGCGACGCCCTCGATCCCGAAGCCGACCAGGAAGTACACGAGGACGCCGACTCCCCACGTGAGGAGGTTCTTCGTGAGCTGGTTCGCGACGTTCTTCGCGCGTACCTGCCCGGCCTCCAGCATCGCGAACCCGGCGTGCATGAAGAAGATCAGGAAACAGACCACCGCGACCCACATCAGGTTCACGCCCTCCGCGAGGACGCTCGGATCGATCGAGGCGAGTACGCCGGCCGTCACGCTCCGAACACCTCGTGTGAACGTTTGTCCGTCGTACAGCGCGTTTCGTTCGTGTTCATGTGCTGAATCACGTTTCCACAGCGGGGAATGGGAATATATAAACGTTCTAGTTGAGTTTCGCAAGAAATACTGTTGATGATACGGGAGACGTTCAATATAAGGACAGGTCAATGTTGTATAAGGTCATATGTTCCGGGAACTTACAGCAATATTTGCGCTCGAAGCGGACGAACGTGTTATTGACCGAGCGTCAATATCTGCCGGATCAGGCGTTTTCGGGCCTCGAAGCGCCGTGCGCGGTGTCCGGTGGAAATACTTGCCTCCCTGCGGATCGCCGTGAAATCCCCGACACAACCTGACTGTCCCGATATCAGGCGTCTCGGGCGTTTTTCGGGGAAAGTGACGTTTGTCAACCGGGGTTGCTGTCCGACGTGCGATCCGGGGATTTACATCGCACAACATCGCTCGTCCGCCGCGGTTTTTTCGTCAATTCCGTTCGAAGCGGTAGCGATGTCCGCCGATCGCGGTCCAGCCACGAGCGGTCTTGACGCCAAATTCGGGCAATCGACCCGCGAAGCGTAACGAGTTACTCCGGCTTCAGTCCCTCGCCCTGCACGCGCATCACGGCCTCGCCGTCGGCGAGGTTCGGCGCGTCGACGAGCCGGACGATCCGCTTGTTACCCTTCGACTTCCGGAGGTAGATCCGGAACGTGGAGGCGTGTCCGAGGATGTTGCCGCCGATCGCCTGCGTCGGGTCCCCGAAGTAGGAGTCGGGGTTCGACGCGACCTGATTCGTGACGAGGATGGCGGTGTTGAACAGGTCGCCGATCCGCATCAGGTCGTGGAGGTGTTTGTTGAGCTTCTGCTGTCGCTCGGCCAGTTCGCCCCGACCGACGTACTCCGCGCGGAAGTGGGCCGTCAGCGAGTCGACGCAGACGATCCGGATGGGCCACTCGCCCTCCTCGTGTTCGCCCGCCAGTTCCTTGGCCTTCTCGGCCAGCAGGATCTGGTGATTGGAGTTGAACGCCTTCGCGACGTGGATCTGATCGAGGAACGCCGCGATGAGCTCCTCCATCGCGTCCTCGTCGCTCGGCGTCCCTTCGATCTCGCGGCGCTCCATCTCGTCGGCGAGGATCTCGTCGTCGAGCCCGCGGACCATGTCGTCGATCCGCTCCGGCCGGAACGTGTCCTCGGTGTCGACGAAGATACAGCCGCCCTCCAGCCCGCCGTTCTCCTTGGAGAGCTGGACGTTGACGGCCATCTGGTGGGTCACCTGCGACTTACCGGACCCGAACTCGCCGTACACCTCGGTGATCGACTGCGTCTCGATGCCGCCGCCGAGCAGGTCGTCGACCTCGTCGATCTGCCACGAGAGCTTCCCGATCTCCTCGCGGCGTTCGAGCACGGTCGCGCCCGTCTCGAACCCGCCGACGTCGGCGGCCTCGCGGGCGGCGTTGATGATGTCGCTGGCGGACGACTCGCCGATGTCGGCGGTGTTGGACATCTCGCCGGGGCTGGCGACGGCGATCGACTGGTAGCTCTCGAACCCGTTCTCGACGAGCTTGTCTGCGGTGGCGGGGCCGACTCCGGGGAGGTCCTCGAGTTCGTCTTCTGGCATGTACACGTCCCTTGTTCGCCATCCCGTATAAAGACTGGTTTACACCCGAGTGAAAGTGAAATTCGGGCGCGGACCGAGCTCCGGAATAGCTCGGTACCGTATAAATGGGCTCGGGCGGAGGCGAGGGCTCGACAACGCGGTGGAACTGATCGGTCCGACCGATCGGTCGGCGGTTGCGCCGCGGCGCGACCGCGTCAGAACCCGACGCGGCGGACGTACGCCAGATCTCGGATTTCGACGAGCAGGTCGCCGGAGAGGTCGGCGTCGGTGATCACGTACAGCTTCGGGTCGTCGGTGAACTCCGGGTCCTCGCTCAGCACCTGCCGGATCGAGACGCCGTGGTCGGCGAGGATGCCGGTCACCTCGGCGACGATCCCGGCCTCGTCGGCGGCCGCGACCTCGATCGTGAGCACCGTGAGATCGAGGACAGGAGCGAGATCCATCAGGCTCGGGACCGACGAGATGTTCGTGAAGATGCGTTTCAGGTCCGGGTCGGCTAAGATCGCGTCGGTCGTCGAGTCCACGACGCGCCGGTCGACGTCGAGCTCGCGCGCGATCCCGGTGTACGGGATCTCGATCCCGCCGGAGACGACCCGTCCGTCCTCGTTGACGGAGAAGCCGCGCTCTAAGAACAGCCGGATCACCGCCTGCTGGCTGGGTGACCCCTCGAACTTCTCGAGGATCTCGTCGAACATTCGTCTGCGGATGCTCGCCGCGCGTTCTTAAAAAGGCAGGTACGTCGCGGGCGGCGAGAGCGGTGCGGCGGTGCGGGCGGCGGATCGCGGCGACGGCACGAACCACTTCCGCTCCGGCACCCGACCCCTTTTAGCCGATGGCGACGAACCTCGTCCCGTGTCAGAGTCGCCGCATCTGCGGTTCTTCCCGTACGAGGAGCCGTACCCGAACCAGCGCGAGGCGATGGACAGGATCGCCAACGCGCTGGACCGCGGACAGGACGTGCTGTTCGAGGGCGCACCGGGGACGGGGAAGACCCTCTCTGCGCTCGTACCCGCCTTAGAGCACGCCCGCGAGCACGACCGTACGGTCGTGATCACGACCAACGTCCACCAGCAGATGCGACAGTTCGTCGAGGACGCCCGCGCGATCACCGGCGAGGAGCCCATTCGCGCGGTCGTATTTAAGGGAAAATCCTCGATGTGTCACATCGACGTCGACTATCAGGAGTGTCAGACCCTCCGGGACACCACCCGCGAGATGGTCGAGACGGAGAGCGAGGTCCGCGAGCTGGAGGCCCGCCAGCGCGAGCTGCTGGCCGAGAGCCGCGAGGGCGACGCGGGGGCCGCCGAGGCCCGTGAGTCGGTGATGGAGGAGCTCGACGAACTGGAAGCCGAGATCGAGGAGTACGAGACCGCGAACGTCTGCGCCCACTACCGGAACAACCTCGTCGAGGACACCGACGAGTTCTTCGGGTGGCTGTTCGAGGACGTTCGCACTCCCGAGGACGTGTACGCGTACGCGGACGAGCGCGAACTGTGCGGCTACGAGCTGCTGAAGGAGGGGATGGAGGGCGTCGATCTGGTGGTGTGTAACTACCACCACCTGCTGGACCCGAACATCCGCGAGCAGTTCTTCCGGTGGATCGACCGCGACCCCTCCGAGATAATCACCGTCTTCGACGAGGCCCACAACGTCGAGGACGCCGCCCGCGACCACGCCACCCGGACCCTCACGGAGAACACGCTCGACGCCGCGCTCGACGAGCTCGCGGACAGCGACGACTCCCGCGCCGAGGCGGCCGAGAACGTCGTTCGCGCGTTCCGCGACGCCCTCGTGGAGACCCGCGACGACGCGCTCGGCGCCGGCCAGCGCGAGACGGTCGGTGAGAGCTGGGAGGACCTGTCTATCGCCAACGACGACCGCCGCGACGACCTCACGCTCGCGTTCCTCCGCAACTACGAGGGGAAGGGGATCGACGCGGAGACCGAACTCGCGATCCAGCTCGGGCAGGCGCTCGACGAGGAGTACGAGCGCCGCTACCGCGACGGCGAGACCACGACCCGCACGGAGTGTCAGACCCTGCAGGCCGCCCGGTTCGTCTCCACGTGGATGGAGGAGGGGACGGAACTGGGCCAGTACCCGGTCGTCTCCGTGCGCCGCGACGGCGCCACCGAGGAGGTGTACGGTCGGGCGGAGCTGTACACCTGCATCCCGCGCCGCGTCACCGAGGAGCTGTTCGGCGAGGTCGCCGCCTCGGTGCTGATGAGCGCGACGCTCCGCCCCTTCGACGTCACGAAGGACGTACTCGGCTTAGAGGACGTGGCGGCGCTCGCGTACGAGATGGGGTACCCCGAGGAGAACCGCCGGACGTTCGCGGTGGACACGCCCCCGCTTTTCGCCTCCGAGCGCAACGACCCGGAGACGCAGGGAACGGTGGCGTCGCTGCTGCGCGACGCGATCCGCTTCACGCCGGGGAACACGCTCGCCTTCTTCCCCTCCTACGCCGAGGCCGAGCGCTACTACGAGCGGCTCGGCGGGTCGGCGGGCGGGAGCGTGGGGACCGGAAAGACCGGCGCCCGCTACCTCGACGGTCCCGGAGAGGACGAGGAGGAACTGCGCAGAAAGTTCGTCGAGAGCGACGATGCGACCCTCTTCACCTCTCTGTGGGGAACGCTCGCCGAGGGAGTGAGCTTCGACGGCGACGACGCCCGGACGGTCGTGGTCGTCGGCGTTCCGTACCCGCACCTCTCGGACCGGATGGAAGCGGTCCAAGACGCTTACAATCGGGCGTTCGCCGACCGCGACCGCTCCCGCGACCCCGGCTGGGCGTACGCGGTCGAGATCCCGACGATCCGCAAGACGCGACAGGCGCTTGGGCGAGTCATCCGCGGCCCCGACGACTTTGGTGTCCGGATCCTCGCAGACCGCCGGTACACGACCGCGGACATGGGAAAGTACTCGGTGCGCGGCGCGTTCCCGCCGGAGGAGCGCGACGAACTGCTCGATCTCGACCCGGAGAAACTGAAGTTCGCGACGCTGAACTTCTACGGGGACCACGACGCGTACGACGGGGCACCGCCGGAGCCGTGAGCCGGTGGCGGGTGAGGACCGCCGCCGACGCCGCGAGCTCTCTTCTTCATCCCGGCCGCGCCGCGAGCAGCACCGCGATCCCGAGCAGCACGATTCCGAGCAGCGTCGTGATCACCGCGTGGATCACGGTCATCCCGACCACGAGCCGTCGGGGCTGGTCGTAGCTCCACGCGAACATGGCGCCGTCGACGAGGAGCGCGGCCCCGACGATCAGCCCCTCGGGGAGCGCGAAGGCGCCGCCGACGACGCCGATCACCGCGGGGAGCGGGCCGACGTAGAGGGCGCGTCGCGGGTCCACGTCGCCGAGGACGTTCCGGGCGGCGAGGTGGGCGGTCAGGGAGAGGAACAGCGCGAACAGGACGGTCGTCCCCAGCACCGACGCCGGCGTCACCGTCTGAAGGAGCATGGACGACCTACGGCGCGGCGGGTAAAAGTGGTCGCGGAATCGGATCGGGCGAGAACGACATCAGGCCAACAGCCCGAGCCCGTCCAGCTCCTCGACGATCACGTCGACGGCGGCCGCGGCGTCGTCGGGGCTCGTCCCGCCGGTGACGACGAGCTTCCCGCTGCCGAACAGAAGCGCCACCACGTCGGGCTCGTCGATCCGGTAGACGAGCCCCGGGAACTGCTCCGGCTCGTACTCGATGTGTTCGAGCCCGAGCCCGATCGCGATCGCGTTGAGGTTGAGGCTCTCGCCGAGGTCGGCGGACGTGACGATATTCTGGACCGTGATCTCCGGGTCCTCGATCGGGATCTGGAGCTTGCGGAGCTCGTCGAACACCAGAGCGAGGCTCTCGTGGACGGCGTCGATTGAGTTTGCGCCGGTACAGACGATCTTCCCGGACCGGAAGATCAGCGCGGCCGACTTCGGGTCCGTGGTGCGGTAAACGAGCCCCGGGAACTGCTCCGGATCGTAGTCGGCGCCCTCGAGATCCATCGCGACGCTCTGGAGATCGAGCTCCTGCCCGATCCCCGTGGAGGCAACGACGTTCTCTATCGTGATCGTCTCCTTCGGATCGGCCATTTCTACCTCGATACACACTTGAAGCACGTAAAAAGGTGGCTGGTCGGAACCGCTATCCTCTTGCGACCGGCGGCACGACTCCGCGGCGTGTACTGGCTCGAACTCGCCGGCGAGGAGGACGCGTTCGCCGCCCGCGAAGCCGCCGTCGCGGCGACGGGCGTGGAGCTGCTCGCGCCGGGGGTCGCGCGCGCCGGGAGCGTCGGTGACGGGGTCGGTGGTGGCGGGGACGGGGACGGGAGTGTCGCCGACCGGGAGAGCCCGGTCCGTCGCCTCGCGTACACCCGCGCCGCCCACGAGGCGATCGCCCGGACCGACGCCGAGGTCGACGCCGCCGCGACCGCCCTCGACGCGGCGCCGCTCGACCGCTCGGGCACCGTCGCGGTCCGCGCCCGCAACGTCCGGAACACGACCGAGGTCTCGACGAGCGACGCCGAGCGCGAGTTGGGCGGCGTCCTCGTTGACCGCGGGTTCGACGTCGACCTCGACGACCCAGACCACGTCCTGCGCGCGCTGTTCGCGGCCGGCGAGCGAGACGACCACGAGGCGGTCCCGGGCGCGGACGGCGGCGAGACCGGGATCTGCGCGCTCGGGTGGGTCGCCGTCGAGGCCGCCCGCGACTTCGCGCCGAAGCCGACCGACCGGCCCTTCTTCCAGCCGGGGAGCATGGCGCCGGCCGACGCCCGCGCGTACGTCAACCTCGCCGGCGCCGCGCCCGGCCGGACCCTCCTCGACCCGATGTGCGGCACCGGCGGGCTCCCGCTGGAGGCCGGAATCGTCGGGGGCGATGTGATCGCGTGCGACGCCCAGGCGAAGATGATCCGCGGGACGCGCGAGAACCTCCGCGAGTACGTGGACGGCGGGGTCGAAGACGACACCGAGAGTCCCGGTTCCGCTCCCGACTGGCACGTCGCCCGCGGCGACGCCACCGACCTCCCCCTGCGCGACGACGTGGTCGACGGGGTCGCGTTCGACGCCCCGTACGGCCGCCAGTCGAAGATCGCCCGCCACAAGCTCGCGGACCTCGTCGGGGGCGCGCTCGCGGAGGCCGCCCGGGTCGCGCCTCGGGCCGTCATCGTCGCCGACCGCGACTGGCGCAGGGAGGCGCTTGGGGCCGGTTGGTCGGTCGACGCCGCCTTCGAGCGCCGGGTCCACCGGTCGCTCACGCGGCACGTACTCGTGCTCGACCGAGAGTGATAGAGCGATACCGCTACGAGATCGGCGCGATTTCACCGACCCGAGAGTGAACGATCGGTCGTCGATACCCGGCGGATGAGCGTCGCAGGCGACAAGTTTCAGTTTCACCGCCCCCGCGGGCAACGGTTAAGTGGGCGGCCTGTCGTGGTGTGCACATGACCGGGGACGCCGGCGGCGACATGCTCTCGTGGGACGAGTCGGTGTTCCGCGACGAGTCGGTGTTCGAAATCGACCACGTCCCCGAGACGTTCCGCCACCGCGAGAGCCAGCTGGAGAGCTTGAAGTACGCGCTCCGCCCCGCCGTCCGCGGCTCTCGCCCCCTCAACACGATGGTTCGCGGCCCGCCCGGCACCGGGAAGACCACCGCAGTCCAGAAGCTGTTCGGCGAGCTCGGCGCCCGCACCGACGTGCGAACGGTCCGGGTGAACTGCCAAGTGGACTCGACGCGGTACGCGGTGTTCTCGCGGCTGTTCGAGGGGATCTTCGACTACGAGCCCCCCTCCTCCGGAATCTCCTTCAAGAAGCTGTTCGGGCAGATAACCGACCGGCTCGTCGAGGAGGACGACGTGCTCGTCGTCGCCTTAGACGACGTGAACTACCTCTTCTACGAGAACGAGGCGTCCGACACCCTCTACTCGCTGCTTCGCGCCCACGAGGCGCACTCGGGCGCGAAGATCGGCGTCATCGTCGTCTCCTCCGATCTGGGCCTCGACGTGATCGACGACCTCGACACCCGAGTGCAGTCCGTCTTTCGACCCGAGGAGGTGTACTTCCCCGTCTACGACGCCACCGAGATCTACGACATCCTCTCCGAGCGCGCGAAGCGCGGGTTCCACGACGGCGTCATCGGCGACGCCGAACTGGAGCGCGTCGCCGACCTGACCGCCGAGAGCGGCGACCTCCGAGTCGGGATCGACCTGCTCCGCCGGGCAGGGCTCAACGCGGAGATGCGCGCCGCGAAGACGATCGCAGAGGAGGATGTGGAGTCCGCCTACGACAAGTCCAAACACGTCCACCTCTCGCGGTCGCTCCGCGGGCTCTCGGACTCCGAGCGCGCCCTCGTCCGCGTGCTCGCCGAGAACGACGGCGAGCGCGCCGGGGCGGTGTACGAGGCGTTCCGCGACGAGACCGACCTCGGCTACACCCGCTACTCGGAGATCATCAACAAGCTCGACCAGCTCGGCGTGATCGACGCGGAGTACGCCGAGGTGGAGGGGCGCGGGCGCTCGCGGGAACTCTCCTTGGCCTACGAGTCCGAGGCGGTGCTGGAACGGCTGGAGTAGCCCGACGCCTTTTCAACGGCTCCGCACGCACTCGACTCCATGAAGACGAGCGGCGGCAGCGACGCGGCGAAGCGACGCGCCGGCGAGTCGGCGGCCGAGGCGGTCGCCGACGGCGAGGTAGTCGGCCTCGGCACCGGATCGACGGCGGCCCACGCGATCCGGCGGCTCGGGGATCGGGTCGGCTCGGGCCTCGACATCCGGGGCGTCGCCACGTCCTTCGCGAGCCGCGAACTCGCGGCCGACCGCGGGATCCCCCTGCTCGACCTCGACGAGGCGGTGGGGCCTGACGCGCCCGGGATCGACGTCGCGATCGACGGGGCGGATCAGGTCGCGGTCGGCGCGGCAGGGAGCGACAAAACGGCGAGCGACGAAGCGGCGGCCGGCGTCGGCCCTCTTATAAAGGGCGGCGGCGCCGCGCACGCCCGCGAGAAGTTGGTCGACGCGGCGGCCGGCCGCTTCCTCGTCGTCGCCGATCCCTCGAAGGAGGTGCCGGTCCTCGACCGGTCCGTTCCGGTGGAGGTCCTCCCGGCCGGTCGATCCGCGGTCGCGGAGGCGGTTCGGGCGGCCGGCGGCGAGCCGACCCTGCGGCGCGCGGAGCGGAAGGACGGGCCGGTCGTCACGGACAACGGAAACCTCGTGCTCGACTGCGCGTTCGGCGAGATCGACGACCCGGGCGCGCTGGCGACGGCGCTGTCGACGACGCCCGGCGTCGTCGAACACGGGCTCTTCGTCGGGCTCGCGGACGAGGTCCACGTCGGGACGGAGACGGACGTGCGGGTCGCGAGACGGTGAGGGTGGTCACCGAATCGACGGACGCGCCGCTCGCCGATCGGCGGGTGCGCAAAAAATGAAGAACTGAAAGCGCGTTCGTCTTAGAGGTCGCGAGGCTGGACCGTCTTCCGGTCGTTGGCCTCGGCGCGGCGCGCGGCGTCTTCGAGCAGCTCGTCCACTTCGTCGTCGAGTGCGTCGTAGAAGTCCGAAGCGACGTTCTTGTCGTCCAGCGCTTCCTTGACGGCCGCTTTGACAATAAGGTCTGCCATGCGCTCGACGCTATCCGTCGACAGTTAATAAGAGTTCCTGAATTCGACCGCGAGGGACGCCGTGCGGGCGGTTCGCGGCGGTGTCCGGAAGCGCTTACTTATAAACTTTGTGAGAACGAGAGGCGATCGGCGGCCGAGATCGGCTCGAATCGATAGGTACGACACCGTTCGGCCCGGACGAGCGACCATGCGCGACACGCTTGAGGCGCTCGACGCCGGCGAAATCGGCGTCATGGAGGCGGAGTCACGGCTCGCGGGCTACGCGACGACGGCGTCGGGGCGGTTCGACGCCGCCCGGGAGGGTCGGCGCGGGATCCCGGAGGCGATCCTCGCGGAGGGGAAGACGCCCGCGGAGGTCGCCGCGCTGACGGCGACCGCGGTGGAGACGACGGGCCGCGCGCTCGTCACGCGGGCCGACGCGGACGACGCGGCCGCGATCCAGACGGCGGTCGAGGACCTCGAACTCGACACCCCGGACCCGCTCGACGCGACCGTCGACCACGACGAGCGGACCGGGACCGTCGTCGTCCACGCCGGCGACTTCGACCGACCGGACCTCGACGCGACCGTCGCGGTCGTCGCGGCCGGCACCGCGGACGCGGCGGTCGCGGGAGAGGCGGCAGTCGTCGCCCGCGAGATCGGCGCGACGGTCGACCGGATCGACGACGTGGGGGTCGCGAACCTCGACCGGATCTTGGACCAGCGCGACCGCGTCCGCGAGGCCGACGTGGTCGTGGTCGCCGCCGGCCGTGAGGGGGCGCTCCCGACGGTCGTCGCGGGACTCGTCGCCGCGCCGGTGATCGCGCTGCCGGTCTCGACAGGGTACGGCGTCGGCGGCGAGGGCGTCGCGGCGCTAGAGGGGGCGCTCCAGTCCTGCTCCGTACTCACGACGGTGAACGTCGACGCCGGCTTCGTCGCCGGCGCGCAGGCGGGCCTGATCGCTCGGGCGGTCGACGCCGCTGGGCACGACTGACCGTGAGCAGGGGACCGCCGGCTGCGAGCGGGCGTCGAGACGGATCGTCGGCTTGCGGCGGCCGTTTATAAGTGATTTTCCGGAAGCTGACGGGGGTGAGAAAGGGTATTTGTTCGTCGAAACCCTACAATCGATCGCCGGTGAAGACCGGTACCAAATGCCACGCTGTGACCACTGCGGGTCGCACGTCTCGGACCGCTTTGCACGCGTCTTCGCGGACGAGCACGGCGACCTGAACGCCTGTCCGGACTGTTCCGCGAACGCCGGGATCGCCGAAGTCTCCCGGGAACGCGCCGGCACCGGAGACTGACTCGTCGATCCCACCGTAATATCGCGCGAAGACCGGCAGCTATTCGTTCCGGTCGCGCCGATCCGGTGGCGTGCCGACGCCGAACCAGAACTCGCCTCACCACGTCTACGTCATCGAATGCGCGGACGGGACGTTTTATACCGGGTACACCACCGACGTCGAGCGGCGCGTCGCCGAGCACGACGCCGGCGAGGGCGCCAAGTACACCCGCGGGCGGACCCCCGTGACCCTGCGCCACGTCGAGTCGTTCGACTCGAAGTCGGCGGCGATGTCCAGAGAGCACGCGATCAAGTCGCTCACGCGGGCCGAGAAAGAGGAGCTTATCGGCGACGCGTAGCGCTCTCTCGCTTTCTCCCGGGGTTACTCGACCAGCCGCTCGATCTCCGTAACGAGGATACCGGTCGCGCCGACCGACTTCAGCTCCGAGATCGTCGCGAACACGTCTCGCTCGTCGACGACGGCATGGACCGCGACCATCCCGTTCCCGTTCTCGTCGGCCTCGACGTTCATGACGGTCGGCCCGCCGAGTCCGGGGATCACGTCTTTTACCTCGTCGAGCCGCTCTTCCGGGGCGTTCATCATCAGGTACCGGCGCCCGTCGGCTGCGAGCACGGACTCGAAGGCGGTCAGCACCTGTTTGACCTTCGGGTTGTCGACGACATCCGGGCGAGCGAACAGCCGCACCGAGGAGTCGAGCACGTCGTCGATCACGGCGAGGCGGTTCACCTTCAGCGTCGTCCCCGTGGAGGTGATGTCGACGATGGCGTCGGCCATGTCGACGTGGGGGGTCAGCTCCGTCGCGCCCGTCACGGTGACCACGTCGGCGTCGACGCCGACGCGATCGAGGTAGTCGCGGGTGATCGCCGGGAACTCGGTGGCGACCGTGCCGCCGTCGAGGTCCGCGACGACCGAGATGTCGCCGTCTTCCGGCGCCGCGAGGACGAGCTTGCAGGAGCCGTACCCCAGATCGAGCAGGTCGACGAGGTCGTCGTCGACCGCCTCGCTCGCGGAGTCGGCGACGCCGCCGGACTCCGCGGCCTGATCGAGGCCCGTGATCCCCACGTCCGCCGCGCCGTCGCGGACGTACTCGGGGATGTCGGCCGCCCGGGCGAAGAGGATCGACACGTCGGGGTCGACGGTGTCGGCGTACAGCTGGCGGTCGGCGGTCTCCTCGACGTGGAGCCCCGCGCGCTCCAGAAGCGAGAGCGTCGGATCGTGTAGGCGGCCCTTGTTGGGGACGGCGATGCGCATACGGAGAGCGTCGCGGGGAGGCGGGGAAACGTTTTCGTCCGGGGAGCGGTGGCGAGCGGCGACGTGAGATAGGTGAGAAACGGTCGTGCGGTGGCGCGCGCCGCCGAGCGCCCGCAGGGCGCGAGGTGCACGCGCGAGGGACGCGGCGAGCGAGGTTGGCGACCGAAGGGGGCCCCGAGCGAGCCGCGAGGCTGGGGAGGCGTGAGGCTGCGGTGCGGTCGTAGTCGGGTGGGACTCAAAGGGGCAGCCGCGAGGCAGGCACAGGCGACGGAAGCACCGCAAGGAGCGAGTGAAACGAGCGACTGAGGAGCGCAACAAGCGTGTGCCTGCCTCGCGGCTGGGGCTTTGTAGGCGTTCACCGCAGAGTCATCGGTCACGTGTCACCGAGCGACCAGGTTTTTGCAGGACCCGCCTTTTCCTAACGACCGACAGACGTACCCGCAACCGCGTCAAACCGCCTTCTCACCACCCAGTACGCGACGGGGAGACAGCAGGCGAACGCGATCGGCCAGACGGTCAGCTGTGAGATCGGATCGGGCGGCGAGACGAGGTTCCCGGCGACCAGTCCGCCGAGGCCGGCGGCGACGACGGTGGCGGTGGCTCGCTCCCACCGGGACGGCGGATACTCGCGAGGGCGTCCGCGACACCACCAGAGGAGGTAATAGAAGAGTACAATACCCGAAAGTGGCGCGAGAACGCCCCAAAAAGCCGGATAGTCGCTCCCACGAGCGCGCGCGTCGAAGTTGACCCAGATGCCGGTCGCGAGCCAGACGAACAGCACGAGGGCCGCGCCGAACGCGGCGAGGGGTGTGAGCTGGAGGGACACGATTGCAGTTCCGTCCGATCGCTAATCGGTCTTCCCCTCGATGGACCGCTCTGCGTGGGAACTCCGACGCCGACCCCCGTAGCCGCGCCGCTCAAGTGTCTCGCCGCCCAACCACGCGTATCGTGAGCGACGCCGACTCCCCCCTCTCCGAGGACCGCCCGACCGTCGACCGCCCCCTCCGCGTCGACGCCCCGTTCGAGCCCGCGGGCGACCAGCCGGAGGCGATCGAGGGGCTCGTCGAGGGGTTCGAGTCGGGCGCCGACAAACAGACCCTCCTCGGCGTGACGGGATCCGGGAAGACCAACACCGTCTCGTGGGTCGCCGAGGAGCTCGACCAGCCGACGCTCGTGTTAGCCCACAACAAGACGCTCGCGGCCCAGCTCTACGAGGAGTTCCGCGAGCTGTTCCCGGACAACGCCGTCGAGTACTTCGTCTCCTACTACGACTACTACCAGCCGGAGGCGTACGTCGAGCAGACGGACACGTTCATCGACAAGGAGATGTCGATCAACGAGGAGATCGACCGCCTGCGCCACTCCGCGACGCGTTCCCTCCTCACCCGCGACGACGTGATCGTGGTCGCGAGCGTCTCCGCCATCTACGGGCTCGGCGACCCGCAGAACTACCGCGACATGGCGCTCCGCTTGGAGGTCGGCGAGGAGGTGGGCCGCGAGGAGCTACTCGCCCGGCTCGTCGACCTGAACTACGAGCGCAACGACGTGGACTTCACGCAGGGCACCTTCCGCGTCCGGGGCGACACCGTCGAGATCTACCCGATGTACGGGCGGTACGCGGTCCGGGTGGAGCTGTGGGGCAAGGAGATCGACCGGATGATCAAGGTGGACCCGATGCACGGCGAGGTCGTCTCGGAGGAGCCGGCCGTGATGCTCCACCCCGCCGAGCACTACTCGATCCCGGACGACCAGCTGGAGCAGGCGACCGCGGAGATCGAGGATCTGATGGAGAAACGCGTCAGCTACTTCGAGCGGCAGGGCGATCTGGTGGCGGCCCAGCGCATCGAGGAGCGCACCACCTTCGACCTGGAGATGCTCCGGGAGGCGGGCTACTGCTCGGGGATCGAGAACTACTCGGTCCACATGGACGACCGCGAGTCGGGCGACGCCCCGTACACCCTCATCGACTACTTCCCCGACGACTTCCTCACCGTGATCGACGAGTCCCACCAGACGATCCCCCAGATAAAGGGCCAGTACGAGGGCGACAAGTCGCGGAAGGACTCGCTGGTCGAGAACGGGTTCCGGCTCCCCACGGCGTACGACAACCGCCCGCTCACCTTCGAGGAATTCGAGGAGAAGACGGACCGCACCCTCTACGTCTCGGCGACCCCCGGAGACTACGAGCGCGAGACCTCCGACCGGATCGTCGAGCAGATCGTTCGCCCGACCCACCTCGTCGACCCGAAGGTGGAAATCGCGGAGGCGACGGGGCAGGTCGAGGACCTCTTAGAGCGGGTCGACGACCGGATCGAGCGCGACGAGCGCGTCCTCGTCACCACGCTCACCAAGCGGATGGCCGAGGACCTCACGGAGTACTTCGAGGAGGCCGGGATCGACGTCGCGTACATGCACGACGAGACGGACACCTTGGAGCGCCACGAGATTATCCGCGACCTCCGCTTGGGCAACATCGACGTGCTCGTCGGGATCAACCTGCTCCGCGAGGGGCTCGACATCCCGGAGGTGAGCCTCGTCGCCATCCTCGACGCCGACCAAGAAGGGTTCCTCCGCTCCACGACGACACTCGTCCAGACGATGGGGCGCGCCGCCCGCAACGTCAACGGCGAGGTCGTTCTCTACGCCGACCGAACCACCGACTCGATGGAGGAAGCCATCGAAGAGACCCAGCGCCGCCGCGAGATCCAACTGGAGTACAACACCGAACACGGCTACGAGGCGACCACCATCGACAAGCCGGTCAGCGAGACGAACCTCCCGGGGTCGAAGACGGACACCTCGAGCGTGAGCGTGGGTGACGTCGAGAGCGAAGACGAGGCGAAAGCGCAGATCGAGGCGCTCGAAGACCGGATGGACGAGGCCGCGAGCAACCTGGAGTTCGAACTGGCGGCCGACATCCGCGACCGGATCGCGGAGCTGCGGCGCGCGTTCGACCTCAACGGCGGCGACGACGGCGTGCCGGCGCCGGCGATAGACGAGTAGCGGTCGCGGTCGGCGCGCGTCGCCTCCCGGCGCCGTCGTTCGCGCCGCCGCTCCGATTCTCAGCCGCGTCACCGTGGCGACGGGGTTTTTACCTCGCTGGGTCGCAGTCGGGCACATGTACCGTCGCGCGGCCGTCGCCGGCGCGCTTGCCGTCGCCACCGCCGGGTGCGTCGACCGCCTCCACGACGTCGCCGCCTCGACCCCCCGCGACCTCGGCGTGCGGAGCCGGTACGTCGACGGCAACCCGATGGTCGACAGCCGCAGCGTCCTCGCGCGCCCCGAGGAACTGCTGACGCACGCGGCCTCCTTCCGATCCGCCGCCGCGGCCCGCGGCGCGCTCAAGCCCGACGCGACCGAATCGCGAGCGTTCGTCGAGCGCACCGACTTCGTCGACGACGGCGGCGACGCGATCCTCGTGATCGCACAGCGGCTCACCGTGCCCGAGGTTCGCCTCCGGCTCGGCGGGATCAGCCGCACGGGCGACCACTCGCTCCGGATCGCGGTCGACCAGAGCGGCGTCCGCGGCGAGGTCGAGGCCGACGAGCCGGTCGTCAAGACGCTCCTGATGCGGCTCACCGACGAGCGCGGGCCGCCGGAGCGCGTGATCGTCTCCATCGGCGGCGAGCGCGCCGGCATCACGGTGTGAGCGCGGCCGAGGTTCGATCCCCGCTACCCCGGCCCGGTCCCGCGATCGTTTTGTGCTCGGGCTGCATCCGATCGACCATGTCACTCCGCAGTCGACTCCTCGGGTCGGCCCTCCTCGTGGTCGGCGTCGCCGCGATCGGGCTAGCCGGAACGGTCGCACCCGGCTTCGTCCCCTCGCCGTCGTCGCCCGACGGAATCGCGTTCGTCACCCCTTCCCCCGTCTCTCTCCTCGCCGCTCCCGCGCTCCTCGCGGCCGGCTCGGTCCTGCTCGTCGGCGGCGCGGCCGCCGCGGGCGGCACCGACCGCTCCGCGCGCGCCGCGCTGGTCGCGCCTGCGCTCGGCGCGGCCGCCGCGGTCGCGTTCGGCGTCGGTCTCGCCCTGGCGCCCGCATCGGTCCCCGAGACGGCAACGAATCCGGCGGCGCACGCGGCCCTCATCGGCTCGGGCAGCGGGATCGCCGCCGGCGCCGTCGTCGGCGGCGCCGTGGCGCCGGTGGTTCAGGCGACGGTCGCGGAGGACACCCCCGCCCTGCTTGCGGGATCGACTCTGCTACTCGCGGCGCTCGCAGCGGGGGCGTCCGACCCGGTTTCGCTGATCACCGGCGGAGTCGGCGGCGCGGTCGCCGTCGGCCTCCTCTGGACGGTCGACCCCGATCGCTGGCGGCCCTGACTCGGCTCCGTTCTGGCGTCTCTCGTCGATCGAAAGCGGCGCAACCGCTTCGATCAGTCGCTCGGGCGCTCGCTTTCGGTCTCCAGTTCGATGTCGCGGTCGGCCTCGCGGGTTTCCTCCTCCTGGCGGGCGAGGTCGACGTCGCGGGCCGTGTCTGCGTCGCGCGTCTCGTCGGTTCGGAGATCGCTGTCGGCCACCGTGTCGAGCTGTTCGAGCGCGCTCTCGATGTCTTCCAAGCCGAGCATCTTCTCCGTCTCCTCGTCGAACTCCTTGCTCTCTAACCCCTCCATCTCCTGCACGTCGGAGCCGGAGAGCGCCTTGCCGTAGCGACCGACGAGGCTGGTGAGCTCCTGCGGGAGGACGAAGGTGGTAGACTCGCCCTTGCCGATCTCTTCTAAGGTCTCCATGCCGCGCTCGATGATGGCGCGTTCGCCCATCGACTCGGCGGAGCGGGCACGGAGGACGGTCGAAATCGCGTCCCCCTGCGCTTCGAGGATCTGCGACTGCTTTTCCCCCTGCGCGCGGATGATGTTCGACTGCTTGTCACCCTCGGCCTGCTCGACCGCGGAGCGGCGTTCCCCCTGCGCTTCGAGGATCATCGCGCGCCGGCGGCGCTCGGCGCCGGTCTGTTGTTCCATCGCGCGCTGGACCTCCTGTGAGGGGCTCACCTCGCGGACCTCGACCGCCTCGACGCGGATCCCCCACTCGTCGGTCGGCTCGTCCAACTCCTCGTTGATGCGGTCGTTGATCTGGTCGCGCCGGGAGAGCGTGTCGTCGAGTTCCATGTCGCCGAGGACGGCGCGGAGGGTGGTCTGTGCGAGGTTCGAGACGGCGTTTTTGTAGTCGTCGACCTCTAAAAAGGCCTTTTTCGCGTCCATCACCTTGATGTAGACGACCGCGTCCGCGGTCACCGGCGAGTTGTCCCGCGTGATCGCCGACTGGCTCGGCACGTCGATCGTCTGGGTCCGCATGTCGAACGCGTACGTGCGGGAGACGAACGGCGGGATGAGGTGAACGCCCGGTTCGAGCAGTTTGCGAAATTCGCCGAACACGGTGAGCGCCTCCTTGTCGTAGGCGTCGACGATCTCGACGGCGCTGACGACCGTGACCGCCGCCACCAACACCGCGAGCGCGCCGACCCCGAAGACGAGGCTCTGGCTGAGGAGGGCGAAGCCGACGAGGAGCGCGCCCGCGAGGGCGACGTACCGCCAGACAGCGTCCGGGATCGACCCCGTCGCCTCCCCGATTTCGAGGGCGTCGTCGCGCGGACCTTGAGTTCCCATAGCCGATATTACGGGCCGACGCTGTTAACGGTTGGCACGAGAAGGGTCGTTCGGCTCGAAATTGCCGGGGTTCGCGGATGTCCGACTCCGAGATCCTCTCCGAGGTACCGGAAACGCCCGCAAGGTCCGGGCGGCTTTAAGCGCTCGGCGCGCGGACGCAGGGATATGCCAACCGACGAGGACGACGTCGACCGCGAGTTCAGCACGCGAAGCGTTCACGCCGGGTCGGACCCGGACCCCGCGACCGGGGCCCGCGCGACGCCGATCTACCAGACGACCTCCTACGAGTTCGAGGACGCCGACCACGCCGCTCGGCTGTTCGCGCTGGAGGAGGCCGGCAACGTCTACTCGCGGATCATGAACCCGACGAACGCCGCCCTCGAAGAGCGGATCGCCTCGCTCGAAAACGGGGTGGGCGCGGTCGCCACCTCTTCCGGGATGGCGGCGCTCGATCTCGCGACGTTCATGCTCGCGTCCGCGGGCGACAACATTGTGTCGTCGTCCGCGCTGTACGGTGGGACCTACACCTATCTCACGCACTCGGTCGAGCGCCGGGGGATCTCGACGCGGTTCGTCGACCCGCTCGACTACGAGGGGTACGCCGACGCCATCGACGAGGACACCGCCTACGTCCACCTCGAGACCATCGGCAATCCCGCCCTCGTCACGCCCGACATCGAGCGGATCGCCGACATCGCCCACGAGCACGGCGTTCCCCTGTTCGTCGACAACACGTTCGCGACCCCCTACCTCTGCCGCCCGCTCGACCACGGCGCGGACCTCGTCTGGGAGTCGACGACGAAGTGGCTCACGGGCAACGGGACCACCGTCGGCGGGATCTTGGTCGACGGCGGCTCGTTCCCGTGGAGCGAGTACGCCGAGAAGTATCCCGAAATCGCACAGGACAACCCCGCGTACCACGGGATCAACTACGTCGAGGCGTTCGGCGACGCGGCGTTCACCTTCGCCGCGGTCACCCGCGGCCTGCGCGATCTGGGCGATCAGCAGTCGCCGTTCGACGCGTGGAACACCCTCCAGCAGACCGAGTCGCTCCCGCTGCGGATGGAGCGCCACTGCGAGAACGCCGGGATCGTCGCCGAGTACCTCGACGAGCACGACGACGTGGCGTGGGTGAACTACCCCGGCTTGGAGAGCCACGAGACCCACGAGGAGGCCAGCGAGTACCTCGAGGGCGGCTACGGCGGCATGATCACCTTCGGGCTCGAGGGCGGCTACGAGGCTGCGAAGGGAACGGTCGAGAACGCGGACCTCGCCTCCCTGCTCGCGAACGTCGGCGACGCGAAGACGCTCGTCATCCACCCGGCGTCGACGACCCACCAACAGCTCACCGAGGAGGAACAGGAGGCTGCGGGCGTCACCGGCGATATGGTGCGGCTCTCCGTCGGCATCGAGGACCCGGCCGACATCGTCGCCGACCTCGAAGCGGCGATCGAGCGCGCGTCGGCGTAGGCCGGCAGGGAGATCAGTCGGGGAACGTCACTCCGGTTCGTACACGGCGACATCGAGGACCGACCGCACCGTATCGCTGTCGAACGTCTTCTCGGCGGTCGCAAACGTCCCGCCGTGTTCGACCGCTGAGGCCGCGATGAGCGCGTCGAGCTGATCGACAGGGGAGCCCTCTTCAAGGAGGTCGTCTTGGAGCCGTCGCGCTTCGGTTGCGGTCCGCTCCGTGACATCGAGCACTCGCATCGACCCGGTCACTGCCTGCCGCATTGTTGCGGGCTCGACGTCAATGTAGCCGTAGGTCGCTCCCATCAACGCCTCGTACAACACGATCGACGAGACGGCCCACGGATCGCTTTCGTGTACCGTGAGAAACTCCCTCGCCGCGTCCGTCCCGTTTAGGTAATCGCTGAGAACGTTGTTGTCGAGGACCAGCACGCTCACGCGTCCCGCCCGTCGTGCGATTGATCACCCGTCTGTTCGACGGCCCGGTCCATCGACTCGCGCATCGAGTCCCGCAGGTCGGCCATGCCCTCGCGGCTCGCCTCGGGATCGCCGCTGGCGACGCCGAACCCCTCCCACTTATCCGTCGAAGCGAGTCGTAGGATGACGTCGTCGTAGCTTTCGTCGTCTCGCTTGTGGAGGTCGAGCCGCTCTTTCGCGTCCCGAGAGACACGGATGGAGGTGTCTCCCATTATGTATGCAAATACGTATGCATCAGTGATAAAGATGCGGTCGCGCGGGCTCGGAGCCGTGGGCGCGTCCGGTGCCCACGCGCGTCGTTCCGCTCAGAAACGGCCCTACAGGTCGTCGCTGTCGAACTTCCAGAGCCCGACCAGCGGCGGCGCGATCGTCCAGAACACGAGCATTGACACCGCCGAGATCTGCCGGTTGACGCTCTCGCCCGTGAACAGCTGTTCGCCGAGGAACGCGCTGGACAACAGTTCGACACCAGATATCGGGTTCGAGACCCGCAGGAACACGCGGACCTGCTGTTGGGAGACCGGAAGCGGGTCGATCAGCCCGCTCGCGGCGTCGAGAAGTTGCCCGGTGACGAAGCCCCATAGCACCACGAACAAGACGAAGATCGCGACCCCGCCGATAAGCGCGCGGCGCTGCGTCTCCGCGGCCGCCGAACAGCCGACCGCGATGGCGACGAAGACGACCCCGAGCACCGCCGCGAAAACGGTGTACCCGAGGAACGCGCCGACGTTGAACGTCGCGAGCGCCCCGGTCTGTGCGAGCCCGAACAGCACGAGCGCCGGCAGCAGGAAGCCGGTGAGGACCGCGAGCGCGAGCGCGGCGCCTCGCCCGATCACCTTTCCGAAGACCACGTCGGCCCGGGAGTGCGGCAGCGACAGGAGCAGCTTCAGCGAGCCCGACTCGCGCTCGCCGCTGACGGCGTTGTACCCGACGACGACGCCGACCAGCGGGACGAGCGTCGTCACGAGGAAGGGACCGACGGCGAAGCTCAAGAGGGCCTCGGTCGCGAACTGCTCGCCCTGGCCGGTCGGCCTGACGACGTACGCGAAGACCGCGACGAGCAGCGAGAACAGCGCCACGAGCGCCAACATCCCGCGGGAGCGCACCGCGTCCTGAAAGTCCTTCTCCGCGATCGCGGCGAGGGTCATCGGCTCACCTCCTCGGGCTCTTCACCGGCACCTTCGCCCGGCGCGTCGCCCTCGGTGTACGCCAAGAAGAGGTCTTCGAGCGACGCCTCGCGGGTGTGGAAGTCGGCGACGGCGACGCCGGCGTCCTCCAAGGCGCCGATGACCCGCGTCTTCGCGCCGTCGGCGCAGCTCACGACGAGGGCGTCGCCGTCGCGGTCGACGCGGCTCACGCCGTCAAGGTCGCGGACGGCGTCGACGGCCGCGTCGCTCGCACCGTCCGCGTCGCCGCCGGCGATCGCGATCTCCAGCGTCTCCTCGCCGCCGACTGCCTCGCGGAGCCCCTCGACGGAGTCCTCGGCGACGAGTTCGCCCTCGCGGAGGATGCCGACGCGGTCGCAGACGGCCTCGACTTGTTCGAGGATGTGCGAGGAGAAGAAGACGGTCGCGCCGCGGTCGGCCTCGGCCCGGACGATCTCGCGCATTTCCTTCGCCCCCGCCGGGTCCAGCCCGGAGGAGGGCTCGTCGAGGATGAGCAGGTCGGGGTCGCCCGCGAGCGCCATCGCGAGCGCGAGCCGCTGGCGCATCCCCTTCGAGTAGCCGCCGGCCTTGCGGTCGGCGTCGTCGAGGATCCCCACGCGGTCGAGGAGGGCGTCGGGGTCGTCGTCCGCCTCCTTCGATCGAACCGCGAATTCGACGTGTTTCCGTCCCGAGAGCCGGTCGTACACCGCGAACCCGTCGGGGAGCACGCCGGTCCGCCGGCGGATCGCGACGCCGTCGGCCGTGGCGTCCTGTCCGAGCACGCGCACCGTCCCCTCGGTCGGCCGGACGAGGTCGAGCACCATGTCGATGGTCGTCGACTTGCCGGCGCCGTTCGGGCCGAGGAAGCCGTACACCTCTCCCTCTTCGACGGTGAGATCGAGGCCGCGAACGGCCGTGACGTCGGCGAACTCCTTGGTCACGCCCCGCAGTTCGATGGCGGTCATACCGCCTCGTTGCCGCGTCGCGGGATAAAGGGTTGTGGGTTCGCTACTCCTCGGGCGGCCACGCGACCCCGCGCTCGGCGAGCAGATCGGCGAATCCCTCCTCGTCGACGACGGGCACGTCCTCCGCGTCAGCGTCGTCGCGCTTCGACCGTCCCGGGCTCTCACCGGCGACGAGGTAGTCGGTGTTCCCCGAGACGCTCGACGTGGCGTCGGCGCCGTGGGCCTCCACGTGCGCCTGCGCCTCGCTCCGGGTCGTCGACAGCGACCCGGTGAACACGAACGTCAGCCCGTCGAGCGCGTCGCCGGTCTCGACGTCGACCGACTCGGGATCGACCCCGCGCTCGCGAAGCCCCTCAATCGCCGCCCGGTTCTCGTCGGCGTCGAGGAACGTCCGGATCGATTCGGCCACCTCGGGGCCCACGTCGTCGACGGCGCGGAGCGCCGCCTCGTCGGAGCCGAGGATCGCGTCGAGATCCCCGAAGTGAGTCGCCAGCGCCCGGGCCGTCGTCGCGCCTACGTCCGGGATCCCGAGCCCGGCGAGGAAGTCGTCGAGCGGCGGCTCCTTCGTGGCCTCCAGCTCCCTGATCAGGTTCGCGGCGCTCGTCTCTCCCCACCCTTCCAGCGCGGCGAGGTCGTCGACCGTGAGGTCGTAGAGGTCCGGCAGCGACTCGACGAGGCCCGCCTCGCGGAGCTGTTCGACGCGCTCGGGACCCAGCCCCTCGACGTCGAGCGCGTCTCGGCGCGCCCAGTGTTCGATCGCCCGTTTCAGCTGCGCCGGACAGCCCAGCCCGCCGGTACAGAACGCGAGCGGGCCGTCGCGCTCGACCGGCGCGTCGCAGATCGGGCAGGTCTCGGGGAAGGCGTAGGTCCCCTCGGAGCGCTTCTCGACCACCTCGGGGACATAGGGAATCACGTCGCCGGCGCGGTAGACCCGCACGCGGTCGCCGACGTTCACCCCGAGCGCCTCGATCTCGGCGGGGTTGTGCAGGGTCGCCCGCGAGACGGTGACGCCGCCCACGTCGACCGGATCGAGTTCGGCGACGGGGGTGAGCCGGCCCGTCCGGCCCACCTGCACCGTGACGCCCTCCACCGTCGTCGTCGCGGTGCGGGGCGGGAACTTGTACGCGAACGCCCAGCGCGGCGCCCGCGCGGTCGACCCGAGCGCCTCGCGGTGCGCGCGGTCGTCCACGGAGATGACGACCCCGTCGATCGCGAAGTTCAGGTCCTCGCGCTCGGCCATAAGCCGGTCGCGGTAGTCGAGCGCGCCCTCGATGTCGTCGACGCGCTCGACCCGGTCGGTCCGCCGGAGCCCGAACGCGTCGAAGGCGTCGAACTCCGCCCAGTGGGTGTCGGGGCGCTCTACAGGTGAGCCCTCGCCGTCGTTTTCCCACCCCAACACGTCGAAGAAGAAGACCTCGAGGGGGCGCTCGGCGACGATCGAGGGGTCCAGTTGGCGGAGGGTGCCGGCGGCGGCGTTGCGGGGGTTCGCGAACGGCTCCTCGCCGCGCTCCATCAGCTCCTCGTTGTACGCCTCGAAGGCGTCGCGGGGCATGTACGCCTCCCCGCGGACCGCGAGCCGGGCGGGCGGGTCGCCGCGCAGTTTCCCGGGGACGGATCCGATCGTCCGGACCTGCTCGGTCACGTCGTCGCCCTCGACCCCGTCGCCGCGGGTGGCGGCCCGGGCGTACTCGCCGTCCTCGTAGACCACCTCGACGGAGAGCCCGTCGAACTTCGGCTCGCAGACGTACTCGACCGCGTCCGGGTCGAACCCCTCGGCGTCGAGCCCCCGCCGGACGCGCTCGTCGAACTCGCGGACCGCCTCGGCCTCGGTCGCGTTGTCGATCGAGCGCATCGGCGCGACGTGCTGGATCGTCTCTAGTTCGTCAAGGGGGGTGCCGCCGACCCGGCGGGTCGGCGAGTTCTCGGTCGACAGGTCGAACGCGTCCTCCAGCTCCTCCAGCCGGGCGAACAGCCGGTCGTACCTCTCGTCGGCGATCAGGGGGTCGGCCTCGACGTAGTACCGGTAGTCGTGCTCGCGGACCGCCGCCCGGAGCAGCGACGCCTGCTCGGCGGCCTCGTCCGCGGAGAGCGCCGCGACCGGCTCGAAGTCGGTCGGCGGCGACTCCACGTAGGGGTTCTCGTCCGGGTCCGCGTGCCGGGGCGACGACCCGGAGTGCGCGCTCGTCATCGCCCGATCCTTGCGTCGGCTCGGGTTAAAAGCGACCGTTCGGGGGCGGCTCGTGTTCGGATTCGGTTCCGAGCCGCGTTGCGACGCTTTCAACGTGGCCGTCGGCTCACAACCAGTCGGCGGAGAGTTCGTCTTCGTGGTCGTCTAGCAGTTCGAGTAACGGCCTGATCTCGTCGAATTTCGGTCCTTTCGTCACCTTGTGTGAGTCCTTGTCCCAGTCGATAAACCCGTGGTTGGCCAGCTTCGGCAGGTGAATGTGATGCATCGACACCAAGCGTTCGACGGCGTCGGATTCGCTTTCCGAGTCGACGAGAACGGCCAGTACGTCGTCCTGCGGGTTGTGCTCCAGTAACGCAACCAACATTCTCCGTCGTTGAACGTTGGCTAGCGAGTTCATCATCGCGTCAAATGAGGTCCTCAGCCCAGCTGTCTTCACACCCCAATATCGGCCTGCACGCGGATAACACGCCAACAAGTTCATACCAGCTAGACGTTTGATTGACATCCTCCCCGCGCTGAAGCGCGAGGATTCCCACGGCACCGTGCCGCTTGGTTGGGATATTGTGGTTTACGACGTGACCCGTTCTTGAGGCGCGAATGCGCCAGTTTCCTTGTCAAACAGGAACGTCGATGGCTGTGCCAACCAGCCGTTACTCCTATCACCGCTATCCGTGACGAGACTCGGAGATACTTTCTGTCGAATGTTCTCTGCACCGTTCACATCAGCGTTCGCTACCGTCCCGCAGTCGTCGCACACGTACAATCCGCGTTCGACGCGGTTTGCCTTTCGCGTGCGACCACAGCACGAACACGAGTTCGACGTATCGCGTTCGGACACCTGCTCAACTGCGATGTCTTCCATCTCGGCTTTGTATTCGAGCAGCTCGGTGAATCGGTCGAACGCCCACGAGTGCAAGTCGAGGTTGCCGTGTTTTCCCCAGTTTTTCGACTCATCGGTCTCCTCGTCCTCGCGGATACCGGAGAGGTTGCCAACCACGATGGTTCCAACGCCCTCATCAACACATCGCTGAACGATGTGCTTGGAGAGCGTATGGAAATAGTGAGTGCGGCGAGCAGACTTCTTCTGGTTCAGCCGCGTGGCCTGCTCGGAGTTCGAGTCGTCACACTGAGCGATCCGCTTGCTGAAGTAGTAGTCGTCCTGTTTCAGACAGTTCAGAGGATACAGCTCGGCGTGGCCGTCCTCGTAGGCGAGCGCGGCGAAGTTGTTGATACCGAGATCAACACCCACAGTCTTCTCACCGGGAGATTCGGCCACCTCGCTCTCGACTTTGCACACGAAGTGTAGCTCCCACTCCTCATCCGTCCAAACTGCCCGCACTTGCTGGACGTTCTCCACGGCAGAGAGGTCAACGTCGGGCCGTGTTTGGAATTTGCAGAGGATGAAATCCGACCAATACTCTTTGAGATTCGATCCCTGCGAGAGTCGGACGCGGTCGTGCTGGGTGTCGAGCTTGAACCCAGCGGCTTTGAACGTCACCGTCGAACGCGGGTGTTCGTCACCGTGTTTACGGTAGCCGGGCGGGTTCGCTCTCGCATCTCCGTTTTGTCGTTTGCCGTACCAACCGTTGAACGCCTCAGCGAGTTCTTGAAGGACTCGCTGACTTGACTGAGAATGGAGGTCATCATAGCGTTCGTGATTTTTGAGGTACGTGGTGAGTTCGTTGTGGTTGGGAATGTAATCGATTTCATCCCAGATCCGGCTGCATGTCCACCGTCCGACGTTCCAGAGTTTCGAGGCTGCGAACCCGAGGGCGTCAAGGTCGTCTGACACCCGTGACTGATTCCGAATGGACGCAGTGTAGGTGCGAGTAACGACCTTTTTCGCCATACGTAACCTATGTAGATAAACTTACTTGAAGACTTGGATTGGAGCAGCGTGGAATATCCAGCCGTGCCATCGAACGGTGGACTGTGGAGGTAGTGTCGGATTCATCCCCGCGCTAAAGCGCGAGGCTTTCTCCTCAATACTGCGTAACTGAGTGACAGGTCCGATCAAACGCGTCCCCGTTCGCTCGACACGCGTCCCGTACCGGCCACACCGACCGGACTGCACCAGTTTCCGAGGGGTTCGACGGAGCCGGAAGCGCTTATTCCGTCCGCTCGCCCGCGGCGAACACCGCCTCCGGATCCTGCCACGCGGTCACGTCCTCTGTGGGGTCGGCATCGAGGACGACGAGGTCGGCGCGGTACCCCTCCTCGATCCGGCCCACGTCGTCGAGCCCGAGCAGGTCGGCGGCGTTGACGGTGGCCGCCTCCAGCGCGCCCTCGGGCGAGAGCCCGTGGTCGACCATGTACGCCAGCTCTCGCGGGATGTCCGCGAAGAAGTTGAAGGGGGTGCCGGCGTCGGTGCCCATCGCGATCGACACGTCGGCCTCGAGGGCGTGGTCCCACGCGTCGTCGAAGCGGTCGGCGGCGTCCTCGGCCTTCTCGACGGCGTCCTCGGGAATCCCAGCCTCGACGCCGTGGTCGACGATTCCCCGGAGCGCGCTCGCGGTCGGCACCCAGTAGGTGCCCCGATCGGCCATCATCTCGGCGGCCTCGCGGTCCATGAAGGTGCCGTGCTCGATACTCGTTATCCCGGCCTCGACCGCGTTCTTGATCCCCTGCTCGCCGTGAGCGTGAGCCGCGGTCGGGGTGTCGGTCGGCGCGGCGGCGTCGGTGAACGCCTCGAGTTCCTCCGGGGTCAGCTCCGGGGCGCCGGTCACCGCGCCCTCGGTGAGGACGCCGCCGGTCGCCATGCACTTGAGCACGTCCGCGCCCGCCTTCAGCTGCTCGCGGGCCGCCTTCCGGACCTCGCTTGGCCCGTCGGCCTCGCGCCCGAACCAGTTGCCGTGACCGCCGGTCATGATCACGTTGCGGCCGCACGCGAGGACCCGGGGACCGTCGATCTCGCCGTCGGCGACCGCCTCGCCCGCGTCGAGCGCGAGCGTCCCGCGGCTCCCCAGATCGCGGACCGTCGTGACCCCTGCTTCGAGGGCGGCTCGGAGGTTGCCGGCCGCCCGGTAGCTCGCAGTGTAGTCGCTGTCGGAGACCGCGGTGGCCACGTCGGGTCGCCCATCCATCATGACGTGGACGTGCGCGTCGATCAGCCCCGGCGCGACCACCGAGCCGCTGGCGTCGGTCTCGACGTCGACCGCCTCTCCACCGCCGATCTCGGCGACCGCGTTCGGGCCGACCGCGACGATCTCGCCGTCCGCGATCACGACATCGGCCTCGCGGGTCCCGTCGACGTCCGCCACTCGTCCGCCTCGGATCACGTGCATGTCCCCATGAGAGAGTGTTCGAGTCGTAAACGCTCGGGTCGCGGTAGTCCGTCACAGGGGGATTCGTGTCACACACCCATACTTATAACCGGTCAGCCGTCGATTTCCGGCCTATGGCAAGTGACAAGCAATCGGGATCTCCCGGCGGGCTGTACGCGCAACGCATCGGGACCCCAACCACTAACGACGAGGTGAACGGCTTCTGGCTGTTCGGGTTCGGGGTGTTGCTCGGGCTGGCCGGGGTCGTCCTGTTCTTCCTCACCGAATCGGCGACGACGACTCGGGGGATCGGCTACGCGCTGGCGGCGCTGGCTCCGCCGTTCGTCATGCTCGGCGCGGTGATACGCTTCCCGCTCCGACGAGCGGGGACGTACCTCGGCTACCTCGGGACGGCGGTCAGCGTCCTCGGCGTGGTCTGGTTCGTGAACATCTTCCCGGACGGCTGGTTCACCGCCTCCGGCGACCCGACCGTGATCGCCGTGTATGGGCTCGGACTCGGGCTCATCGGGCTCGCGGGGACGGTCGTCCCGCTCATCACCGACCCGGTCCGCGAGGACTACGAGCGGATGCAGAGCGAGACGGCCGCCGCGACGGCCGAGCGCGACGAGACGAGCGCGGAGCTCGAAGCGACGGAGTCGGAGCTGGAGTCGGCCCGCGAGGACCTGAAAGCGACCCGTGAGGAGCTGTCGGCCACCGATTCGGAGCTCGACGCGGCCCGCGCGGAGACCGCGGCGCTGCGGGAGAGCAAGGCGCGGTTCGAGCTGTTCGAGGACGCCGGCGGCAAGCCGCGCTGGCGGCTCCGCCACCGCAACGGCAACGTCATCGCGACCGCCGGGCAGGGGTACAGCAGCCGCGGCAAGGCCCAGAAGGGGCTCCACAGCGTCCGGCGGAACGCGCTCGGCGCCGGGATCCTCCGGATCGAGACCCCGGTCGCGGAGGCCGAGGCGATCGCCGACGACGACGGCCCCGAGCCCGCGGACGCCGCGGACCCGGACGTTGCCGTCCCGAGCGACGACGAGGAGATCGCGAGCAAGGCGACCTTCGAGCTGTTCGAGGACGCCGGCGCCGAGTGGCGCTGGCGGCTCCGCCACGACAACGGGAACGTCATCTCGGACTCCGGCGAGGGGTACGCCTCCAAGTCGAACGCGAAGCGCGCGCTCGGCCGGGTCCGCGAGCACGCCGCCGCCGCGGACTACCTCCGAGTCGATCCGACCGCCTTCGAGGTGTTCCGCGACGCGGCCGGCGAGTGGCGCTGGCGGCTCATCCACGAGAACGGCAACATCCTCGCTGACTCCGGCGAGGGGTACTCCTCGCGGTCGAAGGCCCGGCAGGGGCTCGACAGCGTGCGGTCGAACGCCGCCGACGCGGGCCTCGAAGCGGACGGCGAGGAGAGCGAGGAGGGGAGCGGGAACGCGACCTTCGAGCTGTACGAGGACGCCGCCGATGAGTACCGCTGGCGGCTCCGCCACCGCAACGGCAACATCGTCGCCGACGGCGGCGAGGGGTACGCCTCCGAGTCGAACGCGCGGGACGCGATCGGTCGCGTTCGGGAGTACGCCCCCGACGCCGACGTGTTGGACGTCGGCAGCGCCGCCTTCGAGATCTACGAGGACGCCGGCGGCGAGTGGCGCTGGCGGCTCCGCCACCGCAACGGGAACATCGTCGCCGACTCCGGCGAGGGGTACGCCTCCCGGTCGAACGCGGTCGAGGGCGTCACGTCGGTGAAGCGGAACGCCCCCGGCGCGGAGGCGGAGACGGTCGACGCGGCCGAGTAGGTCGGCGCTGTCCGGGACGGTTCCGATTTCTTTTAAAAGTCGATTATGACGCCGCCAGAAGCTTCAGCCGCAGTTCCCGCTCGTCGACCTCGTACTTGAACGCCGGGTGGCCGTCGACGAGCACGTAGGGGACGCGCTCGCCGTACTCCTCGGCCAGTTCGGGGTCCTCGTCGACGTCGACCATGTCGAGGTCGATCGCCACGTCGAGGTCGGCTGCGACCTCCTCGATGGTCTCGCGGGCGACCTCGCACAGCGAACAGTCCTCGCGGGTGTACACCGTGATCGGAACGGCCTCCGAGGCGTCCGTCTCGCTCATACGTGGCGGTTGGGGCGTCGAAGCCGAGTCGCTTTCGATCAGTCGGATACTCGGGGGTTGCTGGCGCGGTGAACACCTTCGAAGCCCCAGTCGCTCGCTTATAAATAGCTGACAGCGGTCCGGCGGTGAACACCTCCAAAGCCCCAGCCGCCGAGGCCGCCGCACGCTCGCTGCGCTCCTCACTCGGTCGCTATCGCTCCCTCGTTGCGGTGCTTACGTCGCCTGCGGCGGCCTCGGCGGCTGCCCCTTTGAGTCCCACCCCGCTCCGCACAGCACCGCACCTCTCACCTCCCCAGCCTCGTCGCTGGCGCCGTCGGCGCCAGCGACTCCCTCGTGCGGGCTGCTCGCGCCCGATGGGCGCTCGCAGGCGCACGCCACCGCCGCGTTCATTTATAAGCGATCACTCATCGCTGTCGCAGACTCCGGCTAGCGTCACGGAAAAACGGGAGGCTGAGATCGCGTTGCCGTCGACGACCGACGAGCGCCGGTACGCCTTTTTAAGCGATCTTCTCGTACTGCTCCGAGAGCTTCTCGGCGGCCTCGTCGAGCAGTTCCGACTCGTACTCGTCGAGGTCCCACTCGACGACCTCCTCGACGCCGTTCGAACCGAGCTTCGCGGGCACGCCGAGCGCGGTGTCGTCGTAGCCGAACTCGCCGTCGAGCACGACCGAGCAGGGGAGCACCTCGCCGGTGTCGTTCAGGATGGCCTCGACCGTGTGCGCGACGCCGGTCGCGGGACCCCACTGCGTGGCGCCCTTGCGGCTGATCACGTCCATCGCGGACTCCTGGAGGTCTTCGAGGATCTGCTCGCGCTCGTCGTCGTCGAAGCTCGGGTCGCGACCGTCGACGCGCACCTTCGAGAATACGGGGGCCTGCGCGTCGCCGTGCTCGCCGAGGATCGTCGCCTCGACGTTCTTCACGGGCGCGTCGAAGCGCTGCGAGAGGACGTACCGGAAGCGCGCGGAGTCGAGCCGCCCGCCGAAGCCGACCACCTTGTGGCGGTCGCGGTCGCCCGCCTCGTACAGGTGGCGGTTGAGCAGATCCACCGGGTTCGAGGTGGTGACGGTGACGAAGTCGTCGTTGTGCTCGGCCAGCGACGAGCCGATGTCCTCCATGATCGGCGCGTTGTCGCCGGCCAGGTCGATCCGAGTCTGGCCCTCCTTGCGCGGGATGCCGGCCGTGATCACGACCACGTCCGAGCCGGCGGTGTCCTCGTACTCGCCCTGCCGGACGGTCGTGTTCGAGTCGTAGGCGACACCGTGGTTCGCGTCGGCGGCCTGCCCGATCGTCGTCTCGCGCTGGTCCGGGATGTCGACGAAGACGAGCTCGTCGACCACGTCCCGCAGCGCGAGGTTGTACCCGGCCGCGGCACCGACGGTCCCCGCCGCACCGATGACGCTGACTTTCGTCATACTGTGAACTCGGGGTCGGACGGCGAGTAAACGTTTCGGAACCCCATAAACGTCCATGCGACTCGGGCTGTTTCCCCCGCCGACCCGTCGCGAAACCCCTAACTCCGGCGGCCGCACACACCCACTCAGTGCCGACGTTCCGCTACCCGTGTCCCGGCTGTCGGACGACCAACAGCCTCCACGACGCCGACTGCGACTTCGAGGGCGTGAGCTGGCCGACCATCGAGAAGGCGTACACGGATCTCCTGACCGTCCTCACCGCCGAGCCGGACGGGATGGCCGAGTCCACGCTCCGCGAGGCGGTCCACGGCGAGTGGAGCGGGCTCCACAAGGCCGCGCTCGGCGCCTTGGAACGCGAACAGCGCGTCGTCGAGGACGGCGACCGGCTCCGGCTGCTCACCGCCGCGGAGTTCAAGGAGCGCGTCTCCGAGCCCACCCGCGACCCGATGCGGACCGTCTACGAGCACGGCTCCGTCCCCGGCTGTCACGACAACGCCGTCTTCGCGATGGTGGCGTGGTACGAAATGGTCGGACTCTCGTGGCCCGAGACGCGCGAAAATGTGATCGAGTGGCTCCACGAGTCCGGCGCGTGGGACCGCGGCGGCTTCGAGGAGTCGACCCCGGAGGAGCTCGTCGACGCCAAGCGCCACGTGTACGACGAGGGCTACGGCTGGAAGGAGAAGGGACAGGCCGCGAAGCGCGTCATCGAGCGGCACCTGTAGCGAGGGGCAGATCCGGGACCGACCGCCGAGCTCCCCGGTCCGCCCGCTTTTTAAGTTCCCGCGCGGCGTCTCACCACCGTGACACATCCGGAGGCCGGCGCGGCGTCGATCGGGGACGGCATCGGCGATGTCGCCGAGATCGCGGCGGACGCCGACGGCCCCGGCGACAGCGACGACCCCCCGCAATCCCCCGCCGTCGCCAACCCGAGACGCGCGCTCGCCGTGGTGATCGGCGTCGTCTTCATCGATCTGGTCGGCTTCGGGATCGTGATCCCCATCCTCCCCTTCTACGTCCGGTCGTTCGGCGTCAGCGACGCCTTCATCGGGCTGCTCGCGGCGTCATACTCGCTCGCGCAGTTCCTCGCGGCGCCCACGCTCGGCCGGCTCTCCGACCGGATCGGGCGCCGGCCGGTCCTGCTCGCGTCGCTCGCGACCGCCGGCGTCGCGTGGATGACGTTCGGATACGCCGGCGAGGCCGGGGCGCGCTTCGGGGCCGTCGCCGCGCTCGCGACGCTGTTCGGCTCGCGGACACTAGCGGGCGCGATGGGCGGGAACATCGCCGCCGCGCAGGCGTACGTCGCCGACATCACCCCGCGGGACCGGCGCGCGAGCGCGCTGGGGCTCATCGGGGCCGCGTTCGGGCTCGGCTTCGTCTTCGGCCCGGCGATCGGGGGACTGCTCGCCGCCGATCCCGTGGTCACCCGCGCCGACGCCCTCTTGCCGGCGTTCATCCCGGCCACCGCCTACTCCCTCCCGAGCTTCGCGGCGGCGGGGATGAGCTTCCTCGCGGTCGCCGTCGGGTTCGTCTTCTTGGAGGAGCCGAAACGGACGCGTCCGGCGGAAGAGGCCGGCGGAAAGCGCACCACGGCTGTCGGCCAGTTCCGCGACGCCTTAGCCTCCGCCTCACTCCGCCCGCTGACGGTCGCGTACTTCGTCGTCGCCGTCGCGTTCGCTGGCGTGCAGGTGATGTTCATCCCGTACGTCGCCGACGCGTTCGGCTACGACGCCACCGCCGCGGCGTTCCTGCTCACCTACGTCGGCGTCCTCGGCGCGGTGAATCAAGGGGTTCTCGTCGGTCGGCTCTCTCGGATCGTCTCCTCGCGGACGCTCGTCGCCGCCGGGTCGGTCGTCCTCGCGGTCGCGCTCGTGGCCATCCCGACAAGCGGATTCGTCGACCGGGCTGCCGGCGACGTCGTCCTCGGCGGGCCGCCGTGGCTCACACTCCCGCTCGTCGCCCTGCTCGTCGCGCTCGCGGCGCTCTCGCTCGGGAACGCTCTCGTGAACGTCTCGCTGGCGACGCTCGTCTCGGCGTCGGCCGACGACGCCGGACAGGGGGCCGCCTTCGGGGTGACGCAGGGCGCGTCGAGCCTCGGTCGGACCGTCGGCCCGCCCCTGATGGCCGTCCTCTACACCGTCGCCGTCGCGTCCCCGTTCCTCGTCGGCGCGCTCCTCCTCGTGCCCGTGGCGGTCGCGTTCGGACGCCGAACCGGGTGACGCGAGGGGGAACGATCGCCGCACGATAGCTTTACGCCGCGGGTGTCCTTCGTACCCCACACATGGCCCTCGACCTCGTCCCAGCGTGGCCCGCCGTCGGCTCGCTCGCCGGCGGGGCGGGGGCGATCGGTCTCGCGCTGGCGATCCGCGAACACCGGGGGCGCCCCGGCGTCGACTGGTTCCTCGGGGTGTTCGCCGCGCAGGCAACGTGGTGTTGCTCCTACGGGGTCGGCCTCCTCGTCGCCGACCCGACGCTCCGGACGGCGCTGGAGACGACGATGTGGCTCGGGATCGTCTGGACCGGGATCGGGTTCCTCGGCTTCGCGCTGGAGTACACGGGCCGGAGCGACGTGGTCCGGAGCCGCCTGTTCGCGTCGGTCATCGGCTTCGGACTCCTCTCGACCGCCCTCCTCGCCACGAACTCCCTTCACGGCGCGTTCTGGACCGGGTTCGAGAGCGACCCCGCGTTCGGCGTCGAGACCGTCTCGTACGCGTTCGGCCCCTGGGCGTACCTCGTCGTCGCCGTCGAGACCGTGCTCGTCGCCAGCGCGGTCTTCCTCCTCGTCGACACCCTGCTCAGCTACGGGCCCCTCTACCGCCGCGAGAGCGCCGCGGTCGCGCTGAGCTCGCTGCCGCCCGGGTTCGCCTTGGTCGCGTGGACCCTGGAGCTCGGCCCGGTCCCGCAGCTCCAGCTCGCGCCGCTGATGTTCGTCCCGCACATGCTGCTCGACGCGTACGCGTTCGACCGCGCGGAGATGTTCGACCGCAACCCGACGACCAGCCGCGCCGCCGAGCGCACCGCGATCGACGACCTGACCGATCCCATCGTCGCGCTCGCGCTCGACAGCCGCGTCGTCCGACTCAACCCCGCCGCCGAGACGGTCTTGGGCGTCGACGCCGAGATCGCCCGCGACCGCCCGCTCGCCGACTTCCTTGATCTGCCGGTCGCCGTCGGAGGCGACACCGAAGGCGACCCGAACGCCGACGATCCCGACCCCGACGGCGGCTCCCGCGAGACGGTCGAGGTCGACTCCGCGGCCGGGACCGGCCGGCGCACGTACGCGGTGTCGACCTCGCGGCTGACCGACCCGAATGGGACCCACGTCGGGTACACGGTCGTCCTCTCGGACATCACGGAACGCGAGCGCCGACGCCAGCAGCTGGAGGTGCTCAACCGGATCCTGCGCCACAACCTCCGCAACGACGCCGGGGTCGTCCACGGCTACGGCGAGATCCTCCGCGACCGGCTCGAAGACGCCGAACTGGTCCGAATGGCCGACGCAATCGAGCGCCGCGCGGGCGCGCTGGCCGCGCTCGGCGAGAAGGCCGGCACCGTCGAGCAGCTTGTCGCCGACGGCGACGCGAGCCCCGTCGCGGTCGACGAGGTCGTTGGTTCCGCGGTCGCAGACGCTCGCGAGCGCGACCCCGACGCGAGCGTCGAGTCGGAGATCGCTGACGGCGACTGGACCACGCGCGTCAGAGAGGACGCGCTCCGAGCGATCGTCGAGAACACCGTGGAGAACGCCCTCGACCACCACGACGGCGAGGGGGCCGAGCGCGAGGACGGGGAAGCGTGGGTGCGGGTGTCGCTACGACGGAAGAGTGAGGGGAACGCGGGCGGAAGCGAAGGAAAAGACAGATTCGTCATCGTCGTCGAGGACGACGGCCCCGGTATCCCCGACCACGAGGTCGAAGCCGTCGAGTCCGGGCGGGAGACCGCGCTCGAACACGGCTCGGGGCTCGGCCTCTGGGTCGTCGAGTGGGGCGCCGCGGCGATCGGCGCCGAGGTCGACTACGCCGACCGCGAGCCGCGCGGGACGCGCGTGACGGTGTCTATCCCGGTCGTAGACGAGACGTGAATCGGGAGGAAAACCGCGATCTTCGACAGCTCCGAAACAGTCGAATTCGGCCGTGTTAGTCGCTCTGAATCCTCGGCGCGAGCATATACGTCACGTGCCCGAGCCCCTCGGCGAACCCGTAGTGGAGCTTGACGGGGAACTCCTCGCCGAGCTCGATGGTGACTTCGGCGTCGGAGGGGATCGCCTTGTTCATGTCCTTGAGGTAGTCGAGGCTGAACAGCGAGTCGGCCGGCCCGGCGGTGAGCGCGATGAGGTCCTCGCGGGCGAGCCGCAGGTCGACGTCGTCGGTGTCGCCCTCCGCCTCGATGAAGAACGCTTCGTCGGTCTCGTCGACGCGCAGGCGGATGTGGTCGGAGACCATGTCGGCGGCCTTGATCCCGCGGTCGATCTGGGCGCCCTCGACGACGATCTCGGAGGCGAGATCGAGGTCCGGGATGTCCGGCTCCTGGCGGATGGAGTCGGGGTCGATGAGCGCGAGCGTGTACGAGAGGCCGTCGATCTCGATGTGGAGCTTGCGGGTCTCCTCGTCGAGTTCGAGGTGGACCAGGTCGCCGGAGTTGGCCATGCCGGCGATGTCTTCGAGGCGCGCGAGGTTGACGCCGATGACGCCGCCGTCGGCCTCGTAGGACTCGAACGCCGCGGCTTCGAGGGTGAGGTCGACCATGCCGACGTTAGCGGGGTCGACGGCCCGGATGGAGAGCTCCTCCTCGTTTAATCGGATCTTACACTCGTCGACCAACACGCTCACCGAGTCGAGCGCGTCCTGTAGCGTCGACGCGCCCACGATGGCCTTGAACATATACGTTCGGCTAGGGCGGTATCACCTAAAAAGGCACCCGATCGGACCGGCACGGAAACCCTCAAAGCGACCGGATCAGCCGGGCGACGACGACCGCGAGCGTGACCACGATTCGCAACAGTCGGAGGCGTTCGAGCCGGTATTCCGTCTGTTCGGGATCGCGCTCCTCGTCGCGGTTCTCGTCGGTCCCCTCGTCGCCCTCCAACCGATCGCGTTCCGACCGATCGCGTTCCGACCGATCGCTTCCCACCTCCTCGGGAGGGTCGACGCCATCGCTCGCGCTCGGCCCGTCGCTCATGTCGTCCGATCCGTCGTTCGGGTCGCTCGGATCGTCACTCGGTTCGTTCGGCGTCGGGGGTGCGGAAATATCGTCGTACATGGAACCACTGCGACCGACTCGCCGGTCACACACGACGATACGGAGTTAATTTATAAGTATCTGAGCCGAACGCAAAGTGGAACTGAAAGTCGTCGGACGCAGCCGGTCGGACTCCGGTTCGACTTGGGCGCTCAGATCAGCGGCTCGACGATCTCGCGGCCCTCGGCGAGGAGGTCGTCGACCGCTGCCTCCGAGTCGGCCTCGGCGTACACCCGGAGCTTCGGCTCCGTTCCCGAGGGGCGGACGAGCAGCCACGAGCCGTTCTCCAAGAGGAGCTTGAAGCCGTCGAGGGTGACCACCTTCGCGACGCCGTGGCCCGCAACCGACTCGGGGATGTGGTCTTCGAGGTCGTCGAGGACCGCCTCCTTGCGAGCGTCGGGACAGTCGAGCGACACCCGCCCGGAAGCGATCGCCCCGTGCTCGTCGAGCAGGCGGTCGACCCGGTCGTCGAACGGCTCCGCGGCGTGGGTGCCCGCGGCGAGCAGCGCCATCAACACGCCGTCCTTCTCGCGGACGTGGCTGCGGAGGGTGAACCCGCCCGACTCCTCGCCGCCGAACAGCGCGTCGCGCTCGCCCATCGCCTCGGCGACCCACTTGAAGCCGACCGGGGTCTCGTACACGTCCTCGCCGTGCGCCTCCGCGATACGGTCGACGAGGAACGTCGTCGAGACGGTGCGGACGGCGGGTCCGGAGTCGTTCTCGAGGAGCCGGTCGTAGCAGGCGGCGTAGAAGAGGTTCGCGTTGAGCACGCCGCGCTCGGGTGTGACGACCGCGATCCGGTCGGCGTCGCCGTCGTTGGCGATCCCCAGGTCAACGTCGCTGTCGGGGTCCGTCACGCGGGCGGCCAGCGCTTCGAGGTGCTCGGCCGAGGGCTCGGGGGAGCCGCCGCCGAAGGTCACGTCGCGCTCGCAGCGCAGCCGGACGACCTCGGCCCCCGCGGACTCGAGGAGAGCGTCGGTGACGCCGCGTCCGCTCCCGTGCATCGCGTCGTACGCGACTGTGAGCCCGTCGAGATCGACGCCCTTCCCTCCGGTCGCGGCACCGACGACCTCGCGGGCCGCGTCGGCGTGGTCGCTCACGAGGTCGACGCGGGAGACCTCGCCGCGCTCGGCCTCGGGGAGCAGGTCGGGCTCCGCGAGCCGGTCGACGATGTCCTCGGTCACGTCCGGGAGAGCGGGCGCGCCGTCGTCCGGGATGAACTTCACCCCGTTGTACTCGGGCGGGTTGTGCGAGGCGGTGACCATGCACGCGCCGGCCAGCCCGCGGTCGACGATGGCGTACGCGATCACGGGGGTCGGCGCGTCGCGCTCGGGGAGGAGCACGTCGAAGCCGTTGCCGGCGAGCACCTCGGCGAGGCTCTCGGCGAACCCCTCCGAGGTCTCGCGGGCGTCGTAGCCGACCGCGACCGGCTCGTCGTGACCCGCCGCCGCGAGGTGATCGGCGACCGCCTGCCCCACGATCCGCACGCGCTCGTCCGTGAAGGTGTCGAGGGTGGCCCGCCACCCGTCCGTGCCGAAGGCAATCTCGTCCATGCTGGCCACCTCAACGGCGGGGACAATAAGACTCGGTGTCCTCTTCCGGGTCGCGAACGGTGGGGGAACGAGCCGTCGATTGCGATTTATAAACAACTGCGGTGGCGCGTGCCGACGAACGCCCGAAGGGCGTGAGTCGCACGCGCGAGGGACGCGGCGACCGAAGGGAGCCGCGAGGCTGGGGAGGTGTGAGGCTGTGGTTGCGGTGCGGGCGGGTGGGACTCAAAGGGGCAGCCGTGAGCGCCGCGGAGGCGTTCACGAGAGCTCTGCTCTCGTGAGCCAATCAGAACGCGAAGCGTTCTGATGACGACGTAAGCACCGCAAGGAAGGAGCGGAGCGACTGACTGAGGAGCGCAACGAGCGTGCGCGACTCTCACGGCTGGGGCTTTGGCGGTGTTCACCGTCGATCCGCTGTCAATCGCTTATAAGCGATCGAATGAGCCGTTAGAATCGTTCACTGCGGAGTCATCGTTCGCCCCCGTTTTTTGTCGCCTCGCCTCGAACCCGACGTATGACCCGAATCGTCGCGGTGTCCGGCAGCCGCCGGGAAGCGAGCACCACCCGGGCCGCGCTTCACGTCGCGCTCGACGCCGCGGCGGACGCCGGCGCCGAGACCGACATGATCGATCTGGGTGCGGTCGACCTCCCGCTGTACCACCCGGACGAGGACGCACAGGGCGACAGCGAGGCGCTGAAGCGGCGCGTCCGCGAGGCCGACGGCGTCCTCGCCGGCACCCCCGTCTACCGCGGCTCGTACTCCTCGACGTTCAAGAGCTTCCACGACTTCTGCGGCTCCGACGAGTACGCGAACACCGCGGTCGGACTGCTCGCGACCGCCGGCGGGGGGTCGTACGGCGGGACGCTCGAACACCTCCGATCCACGTTCCGGAACGTCCACGCGTGGACGGTTCCCCACGAAGTCGGGATCGAAGGGGCGTCGAGGGTCGTCGAGACGGACGACGCCGACACTGGTCCGCGAATCGTCGACGACGACATCCGGCGGCGTACAGAGACGCTGGGCCGGGTCGTCGTCGAGCACGCGGAGCGGCTACAGGGGTGACGGCGCTCTCGTCTCCCTCGACCCCGGGACCGCCGACCCGCCGCCCTTTTGACCGCCTCGCGTCTACGACGCGCATGACCGAATCGGGTGACGACGACCGTGTCCGCTAACCGGAAGGGCGACCGCCGCGAGCGCGAGCTGGTGAACGCCCTCGACGAGGCGGGGTTCGCCGTGATGCGCGCCCCGGCCAGCGGCGCCGCGACGGAGCGGGAGCTGCCCGACGTGCTCGCGGGCGACGGCGAGACGTTCTACGCGATCGAGGCCAAATCGAGCGCGGGCGACCCCATCTACCTCACCGGCGAGGAGGTGGAGGCGCTGCTCTTCTTCGCGCAGAACTTCGGCGCGAAGGCGCGGATCGCGGTCCGGTTCGACCGCGAGGACTGGTTCTTCTTCCACCCCGGGGACCTCTACACCACCGACGCCGGGTCGTACCGCGTCAAGAAGGAGAAAGCGCTCGCGGAGGGGACCGACTTCCCCGAGTTCGTCGGCGAGACCAAGAAAGTGACGCTCGGCGAAATCGGTGACGACGGCGGGGACGCCGAGGACGGGGCTGACCCCGAAACGGAGGAGCGCCGGGGGATCTTGGAGGCGGTGCGGGACGGGCATATGCCGGTCGAGGACGCGCTCGACGTGTTGTGACCGTCGCGTCGGCGGCGCTCCGAGACGGCCGCCACGGACCGGGACCCACCCGCTTATCCCTCGCGGCGCCGAACGTCGAGGCGAATGAGCGAGGAGTTCGTCCTGCTAGAGCCCGACGATCAGCCCGGCGACGAGTGGGAACAGCTGGACGTCTCCGACACGGAGGCGGACCGGATCGCCCTCCGGCAGGACCGGGAGTTCGACGAGTTCCGCAAGCGGATCAAGGACACCGAGCAGTTCAAACTGCAGGAGTCGGTGTTCGACGACGCGACGCTGGCGGCCGTCTACAAGCTCGTGCAGGACGGCTACGTCGACGCCTTCGGCGGCCCGGTGTCGACCGGGAAGGAGGCGAGCGTCTTCGAGGCGCTCGGCGGGCAGGCAGGCGAGCGGCCGGAACCGGGCTCGGCCGCGGCCGGGGGCGGCCCGGAGGGCGTCACGCCCGAGCGCGAGGTCGCGGTGAAGGTGTACCGGATCAACTCCTCGAACTTCCGGCAGATGCGCGACTATTTAGAGGGCGACCCGCGGTTCGACGGGATCGCGAGCGACAAGAAGGCGGTCGTGCTGGCCTGGACCCGCAAGGAGTTCGCGAACCTCGAACGCGCGCGCAAGGCGGGCGTCCGCGTCCCGGAGCCGATCGCGGTCCAGCGGAACGTCCTCGTGATGGAACTCGTGGGGCACGCCGAGGACCGGGCCCGCCGGCTCTCGGAGGTCGACGTGGAGAACCCCGAGACCGCCTACGAGGTCGTCCGCGAGTACATGCGCCGGCTCTACCGCGCCGGGCTGATCCACGGCGACCTCTCGGAGTACAACATGATCATCCACGAGGGCGAGCTGGTGATCATCGACATGGGACAGGCGGTGACGGTGCACCACCCGAACGCCGGGGAGTTCCTCGATCGCGACTGCGAGAACGTGGCGACGTTCTTCACGCGTCAGGGGATCGACGTCGACCCCGACGACCTCTACGAGTACGTGACGGAACCGGAGCCCGATCCGAGCGGGGAGCCGGAGCAGGTATCGGGAGAGGGATCGGAGCCGGAATCGGGGTCGAGCGGAGAGTCCGACGAGTAGAGCGCGGCAGTAGAGCGATCACCGACGGAGTTCCGCGACGAGCGCGTCGACCGCTTCGTTGACGGTCACATCGCGGAGGCGTCCCTGCCATCGGTCGATATCGCTTCGTGCGAGCGACTGGATACCCCATGGGACAATGCGACTCGTCGCCGGTGTTCCGCCGCGGATCCACGCTTGTTCGGGGATCTCGACGAGCCCGTCCATTCACGACCGAGTCGTCAGCGTGAGCGCGAGGTACTGCTCTCCATGGAACGGACGACCCTCATGGTTCGACACGACCAGCCACGGGCGTGCCGCTTCGTCTGTTTTGAACGGGTCGTCGCCGTAGACGACATCGCCGCGTTCGAAGATCGGTCGATCGTCGTCCGTCACTACTCATCACCGAGACTCGGATGCGGTTCGTCGGGACTGCGGTCGCGCCACGCCGCCTCGTCTTCCTCGCCAAGCTGGTCGTTGAACAGCTTCGTCGCACGCTCGTACCCGTCGTACTCCGCCAAGCGGTCCGCGTCGTCCGTGATCGCCCAGTAGGTCGCCTTGTGTTCGACGAGCCCGCGGCCCTTCAGCCGTGACAGGGCCGTGCTGACGGTGCCGGTGTCGAGATCGATCCGCGAGGCGATCTCGCGCGCCTCGAACGCCCGGTCCTCGTGCGCGACGAGAAACCCGAGCACGCGCTCCGGCGCCGAGAGCCCCGCGAGCTCGTCCTCGCTCGCGTCCTCGAAGGTGTCCCTGTCAATGGACATGAGCGGCCGATGATTCGGCGTGAAATGATAAAAGCGTTCGTGATGAAAGTACTGTAAGAGCTGTGAATAACGAGTGTCGATCAGTTAAAACCCCTCCGAGAGCGCCGGAGCGGCCCGGCACACGGCCACACACCTCTCGCGGCGGAACACGCTTAAAAGGCTCCGCCGGGTACGCTGTTGTATGCAACACGTGACGGTTCCGCAGGACCGGATCGGCGTCGTCATCGGCGCCGGCGGCGAGACGATGCGGGAGATCGAGGAGCGGGCGAACGTGCGGCTCGACATCGACTCGGAGTCGGGCAGCGTCGCCATCGAGGAGCGCGACGACCCGGTCGCCGCGTTGGTGGCGCCGGACATCATCAAGGCCATCGGGCGCGGATTCAAGCCGGAGACCGCGCTGTCGATCCTCGACCACGACCTCCGGACGCTCGACCTGATCGATCTGTCCGAGCACACCCGCAACGACAACGACCTCCAGCGCAAGAAGGGTCGGATCATCGGCGAGAACGGTCGCACGCGGGAACTCCTTGAGGAGCTGTCGGGCGCCAACGTCGTCGTCTACGGCTCGACCGTGGGCGCGGTGGGACAGCCCGAGGAGCTCGAAGTGGTCCGGCGGGCGGTCGGGATGCTGCTCGACGGCGCCCCGCACGGCGCGGTGTACTCGTACTTAGAGCGCATGTCGAACGAACTCGACGACGATGTGAGCTTCAACGCGCCGCAGTAAGCGAGCGGATTCCTCGGTGTCGTGGGCGACGTCGCCGTCGCTGTTTGTTTATAAACCGTTGTTACTGGCGACGTGGTGACTGCTTCCGAAGTCCCAGTCGACCGCTTATAAATAGTTGCTGACGGCGGATCGACGGTGGACACCTCCAAAGCCCCAGCCGGCGAGGCGGGCGCACGCTCGCTGCGCTCCTCAGTCGGGTCGCTCACTTCGTTCGCTCCCTCGTTGCGGTGCTTACGTCGCCTGCGCCCGCCTCGCCGCCTGCCCCTTTGAGTCCCACCCGACCGCACAGCACCGTAGCCTCACGCCTCCCCAGCCTCGTCGCTGGCGGCTATCGCCGCCAGCGACTCCCTCGCGCGGCGCTCCTCGTGGCCGCCGGTGGCGGCCACTCGGAGGCGCGCGCCACCGCAGTTCATTTATTAGAAGTTCACGCCCAACACTCGATCTGGAGTTCTATAAAAAGCACCGTGTGAACCCACCGCATACAGAACGATACTCCCCACCGTGTGGCGTTTCCGCATGGCCCGAGCAAAAGGTTTATATAGAATCACAAACAATCAATGGTTGTAATGTCACAGCGCCAGCGGATGGGCAATCAGCCCATGATCGTACTTTCCGAGGAGTCGCAGCGAACATCCGGAAAGGACGCTCAGAACATGAATATCACGGCCGGCAAGGCTGTCGCGGAGTCCGTCCGCACCACGCTCGGCCCGAAAGGGATGGACAAGATGCTCGTCGACTCCGGCGGGTCCGTCGTCGTCACGAACGACGGCGTCACCATCCTGAAGGAGATGGACATCGACCACCCGGCGGCCAACATGATCGTCGAGGTCTCCGAGACGCAGGAGGAGGAAGTCGGCGACGGCACCACCTCCGCCGTCGTCGTCGCCGGTGAGCTCCTCGATCAGGCCGAGGAGCTCCTCGATCAGGACATCCACGCGACGACCCTCGCGCAGGGGTACCGTCAGGCCTCCGAGAAGGCCAAGGAGATCCTCGAAGACGAGGCCATCGACGTCTCCGCGGACGACTACGACACGCTCGTCGAGATCGCCGAGACGGCGATGACGGGCAAGGGCGCCGAGAACTCCAAGGACCTGCTCGCGGAGCTCGTCGTCGACGCCGTCCTCGCGGTTCAGGACGACGACGGCATCGACACGGAGAACGTCTCCGTCGAGAAGGTCGTCGGCAGCTCCATCGACCAGTCCGAGCTCGTCGAGGGCGTCATCGTCGACAAGGAGCGCGTCGACGAGAACATGCCCTTCGCGGTCGAGGACGCCGACGTCGCGCTGTTCGACGGCGCAATCGAAGTGAAGGAGACGGAGATCGACGCCGAAGTCAACGTCACGGACCCCGACCAGCTCCAGCAGTTCCTCGACCAGGAAGAGGAGCAGCTCCGCGAGATGGTCGACCACCTCGTCGACATCGGCGCCGACGTCGTCTTCGTCGGTGACGGCATCGACGACATGGCCCAGCACTACCTCGCGCAGGAGGGCATCCTCGCCGTCCGCCGCGCGAAGTCCGACGACCTCAAGCGCCTCGCCCGCGCGACCGGCGGCCGCGTCGTCTCCAACCTCGACGACATCGAGACGGACGACCTCGGCTTCGCCGGCTCCGTGGGCCAGAAGGACATCGGCGGCGACGAGCGCATCTTCGTCGAGGACGTCGAAGAGGCGAAGTCCGTCACCCTCATCCTCCGCGGCGGCACCGAGCACGTCGTCGACGAGGTTGAGCGCGCCATCGACGACTCGCTCGGCGTCGTCCGCACGACGCTGCTCGACGGGAAGGTGCTGCCCGGCGGCGGCGCCCCCGAGGCCGAGCTGGCGCTGCAGCTCCGCGACTTCGCCGACTCCGTCGGCGGCCGCGAGCAGCTCGCCGTCGAGGCGTTCGCCGACGCGCTGGAAGTCATCCCGCGCACCCTCGCCGAGAACGCGGGTCTCGACCCCATCGACTCGCTGGTCGACCTCCGCTCCCGCCACGACGGCGGCGAGTTCGGTGCCGGTCTCGACGCCTACACGGGCGACGTGATCGACATGGAGGCCGAGGGCGTCGTGGAGCCGCTCCGCGTCAAGACTCAGGCCATCGAGTCCGCGACCGAGGCGGCAGTCATGATCCTCCGCATCGACGACGTCATCGCGGCCGGCGACCTCAAGGGCGGCGGCTCCGACGACGGCGGCGACGAGGGCGGCCCCGGCGGCGCGCCCGGCGGAATGGGCGGCGGCATGGGCGGCATGGGCGGTATGGGCGGTGCGATGTAAGCGTCCGATAGGACAACTACACCCACCCACGCCGACCGCAGCCGCTTCGCCGGACCGACCCGCCGACCGACCGTCGCGCGCCCCTTCGGGCCTCGACGACACGCGATTTTTATCGAGACGACCGATCCCTTAGTCCCCGACTTGTTGTTCGAAGCGTAGCGGTCGCTTCGTCGACACGACGATAACACCGGTGTAACCACCCGACACGGGTGTTCGCGAGCCGTTAAGTGTCGTCCGCCCCTCCTACCGATCCACGAGACGGGTGCGTCGCGAAGACGCGGCGCGACCCGTTCGATTTCCCTTACAATGCCACAGCAGAAAGCGGACTACGCGGACGACACCGAGATCGACGAGACGCTGGACCAAGTCGCCGACGACGCGACCGTCGAGGAGACGGTCGCGAACCTCGAAGACCGCGGCTTCGACGTGATCGTCGTCGACGACGCCGACGAGGCGTTGGAGACGGTCCAGTCGCAGATCCCCGCAGGGGTCTCCGTGATGAACGGGCACTCCACGACGCTCGAAGAGATCGGGTTCGACGACCTGCTCAGCGAGGGCGACCACGAGTGGGAGAGCCTCCCCGACGAGATCTGGAGCATCGACGACGACGCCGAGCGGCAGACCGCGCGACGGGAGTCGCAGACGGCCGACTACTTCCTCGGCGGTATCAACGCAGTCGCGCAGACCGGCGAGCTCGTCGCCGCCGACCTCTCCGGCAGCCGTATCGGGGCGTACCCGTTCGCCGCCGGCAACGTGGTCATCGTCACGGGCACGAACAAGGTCGTCCCGACGCTCGACGACGCGCTCGACCGGCTGGAGTCGGTCGCGTACCCGCTGGAGAACGAGCGCGCACAGGAGGCGTACGGCGTCGAGTCGTCGATCGCCAAGCAGCTCATCTACCGCCGCGAGACCGAGGAGGGCCGGACGACGGTCGTCCTCGTGCGCGAACAGCTCGGGTACTGAACCCGACACGACGCGTCGCCGTCGAACCGGCGACGCAGCACGCGTTCTCTCCCCCGGTTTTCACGTTCGTGAGCCGTGGCGCTGGGGCTCGTGGCGTTGATCGCGGCGGTACAGCGGGTCGGGAGGGATTCGGACCACGGTCGCTCCCGTTCGCTCGCAACGCTCGCTCACCTCCCGCTCCCTGATTCGAATCCCACTCCGAGACCTGTCGCTCGCGATATGCTCGCGACAGGACACGGGCCGGGAGGGATTCGAACCAAAGCCAGAGGTTCCTGCTCGCTTCGCTTCGCGGGCTGCCTCTGGCAGGGTTCGAACCCTCCCTCATCGACGGCCTTGCGGCTCGCGAAGTGCTCGCCGCGAGGACACGGGCCGGGAGGGATTCGAACCCCCGACCGTCCGGTTAAAAGCCGGACGCTCTCCCTAACTGAGCTACCGGCCCAGACACGAGCTAGTAGTGCGAGACCACGGATAAACGTTTAGAAACCGCCTGCGGCGAGGGGATTTCACTCGACCCGAAACGGTTTCCCCGAGCGCCGCCGTCGCCGACCGCATGGACTTCGACATGCGCGCGTTCGCCGCCGACCTCTGTCGGTTCGCCTCGACGGCCGGCGCGGAGGCGGCCGCCGCCGACTTCGTCGAGGGCGAACTCGACGCGCTCGGCTTCGAGACGTACGCGTGGGACGCCGACCCGGAACTCCTCGCCGACCACCCCTCCTTCCCGAACGACCTCGACGAGGCGGACGTGGCGGGGCGACGGAGCGTCGCGGGCGTGCTCGCGCTCGAGGGAGCCGACAGCGGCGATCCGGGAGGTGACACCGACACCCCCGCGGTCGTCTTGAACGGCCACATCGACGTGGTGCCGGCCGAGCCCGCGGAGTGGTCGAGCGACCCGTTCGAGCCGGTGTGGGGCGGGATCGAGGGCGAGCCGAGTGGTGAGGGCGAAGGGAACGACGACGCCGACGAGACCCTCACCGCTCGCGGCGCCGCGGACATGAAGTCGGGGGTCGCGGCGTGCGTCGGCGCGGCGCTCGACGTGCGGGAGGCCGCCGAGGCCGGGCGGCTCGACCTCCCGGACGCGGGGCTCCGGGTCGTCGTCGAGGCGGTCGCCGGCGAGGAGGACGGCGGGTACGGCGCCGCGACCGCGGCGCTCGCGAACCCGTACCCCTTCGAGCGCGACGCCGCGATCGTCGCGGAGCCGACCGAGCTACGCCCCGTGGTCGCCAGCGAGGGGTCGCTGATGGCGCGGTTAGAGCTGACCGGCCGGAGCGCCCACGCCGCCACGCGCTGGCGCGGCGAGGACGTGCTCCCGCGGTTCGAGGCGATCCGGGAGGCGTTCGCGGAGCTGGAGACGGAGCGCGGCGAGGCGGTCGAGCATCCCCTCTACGGCGAGTTCCCGGTTCCGTGGCCGGTCGTGTGCGGGACGGTCGAGGCCGGCTCGTGGGCGTCGACGGTGCCGGCGACGCTGACCGCCGAGTTCCGGATCGGCGTGGCGCCCGGCGAGACAGTCGACGAGGTCGAAGAGACGTTCCGCGCGCGGCTCGAGGAGGTAGTCGCCGACGACCCGTGGCTCCGCGAACACCCGCCGACGTTCGAGCGGTTCTCGGTGCAGTTCGAGGCGAGCGAGGTCGCCGTCGACGAGCCGATCGTGGAGGCGGCGAGAGCGGGGCTCGTCGAGGCCGGTCTCCCGGACGCGGAGCCGACGGGCGCGACCTACGGCGCGGACTCCCGGCACTACGTCGCGGCGGGGATCCCGACGGTCCTGCTCGGGCCCGGGACGATCACGGAGGCGCACTACCCGGACGAGACGATCGCGTGGGACGAAGTGGAACGCGGACGGGAGGCGATCGCGGCGGCGGTCGCGCGGTTCGCGGCGGGCTACTCCGCGTCCGACTCGGAGCGCTACGCCGGATCGGACTCGGCGAAGTAGTCGTCGAGCGCCTCCGCGACGAGGTCGCCGGGCTCGATATTCCGGTTCGAGGCGCGGCGCCTGAGCTCCACGTAGGCGTCGAGCGGGAGCCGGATCCCGACGTGGCCGAGCTCGACGCCCGCCTCGCGGACCGCGGCCTCGACGTCGCTCCCGTCGTTGACGGCGGAGGCGACGGAGCGCACCTCCCGGACCGTGAGGTCGCCGTCGATGGTCGCCCACGCCAGCAGGTAGCGGTCGGTGCCGCCGAGCCGCGCGACGTGTTTCGCCGCGCTCGGCGCGATCCGCCCGCTCGCGACCTGCCTGCGGATCGCCTGCGGGAGGTCGTGGACGCGGGCCCACTTCCGGATGAACGCCACCGACACGTCGTCGCCCGCGCGCTCGGCGGCCGCCTTGTACGAGCCGACGCCACGGACGAGCGCGGCGCAGGCGGCGGCTCCCCGGAGCATCAGCACGTGGTCGTCGTCGCCGACGTCGCCGGCCGCGAAGCGGGCGACCGTCTCGGCCGCCTCGGCGACGCTCTCCGGATCGTCGGGGTCGAACCCCACCGCCTCGGCGGCGCGCTCGCCCGTGACCTCCGGGTCCGCCCGGACGACGGGCTCGCCGACGGGAGAGCGTCTGTCCGCGGGTGACTCCTCGTTCATGTCCTACCTCTGCGTGTGCGCGCACATAAGCGGTCGGCACCGGGGCAGGTTTCGCTGACGACGGCGACGGCCGGGTCGACCCCGACGGGTAGCCCTTTTATCCGCAGACGCGGACCTCACGGCATGGACGAACGCGTACGCGAACACGCGGCAGTGCTCGTCGACTGGAGCGCGCGGGTCGAGGCCGGCGACGACGTGGTCGTGAGCGTCGCCGAGGACGCCCACGAGTTGGGCGTCGCGGTCGCCGAGGCGCTCGGCGAGCGCGGCGCGAACGTCACGACGCTGTACGGGTCGGCGGAGATGTCGCGGGCATATTTAAAGGGGAGCGAGCGGAGCGACCGCGCTTTCGACGACGACCCGGCCGTCGAGCGCGCGCTGTTCGAGGCCGCGGACGCCTACCTCCGGATCGGGGGCGGGCGCAACACCACCGCGACCGCGGACGTGTCGAGCGAGACCCGGCGGGCGTACGCGACCGCCCGCCAAGGCGTGCGCGAGGCGCGGATGGACACCGACTGGGTGTCGACGGTCCATCCCACGCGCTCGCTCGCCCAGCAGGCCGGGATGGCCTACGAGGAGTACCAGGACTTCGTCTACGACGCCGTGCTCCGGGACTGGGAGGCGCTCGCCGACGAGATGGCGGCGATGAAGGACGCCCTCGACGCCGGCGACGAGGTCCGGATCGTCACCGAGCGCGACGACGCCCCCGACACCGACGTTTCCATGTCGATCGCAGGCCGCACCGCGGTCAACTCCGCCGCCTCCGTGGCGTACGACTCCCACAACCTCCCGTCAGGCGAGGTGTTCACCGCGCCCTACGGGACCGAGGGTGAGGCGTTCTTCGACGTGCCGATGACGATCGACGCGACGCGCGTCCGGGACGTGCACCTCGTCTTCGAGGGCGGCGAAGTCGTCGACTTCTCGGCGGGCGCCGGCGAGGACGCGCTCGCGAGCGTGCTCGACACCGACGCGGGCGCCCGGCGGCTCGGCGAGCTCGGCATCGGGATGAACCGCGGTATCGACCGGTTCACCGACTCGATACTCTTCGACGAGAAGATGGGCGACACGATTCACCTCGCCGTGGGACGCGCCTACGACGCCTGCCTGCCCGAGGGCGAGTCGGGCAACGACAGCGCGGTCCACGTCGACATGATCAGCGACGTGAGCGAGGACTCGCGGCTGGAGATCGACGGCGAGGTCGTCCAGCGGAACGGCACGTTCCGGTGGGAAGACGGATTCGAGGGCTGATCGGGAGGAGTCGTCGATAGCGATACGATATTTAAAGAACGCGGCAGTGTGGTGGCGTGCGCCTGCGAGCGGGCCATCGGCCCGCGAGCAGCCCGCACGAGGGAGTCGGTCGCCCGGAGCGAAGCGACGGGCGACCGACGAGGCTGGGGAGGCGTGAGGCTGTGCTGGGCGGGTGGGACTCAAAGGGGCAGTCGCGAGGGCGAAGGCGCGCGACGTAAGGACCGCAACGAGCGAGCGTCGCGAGCGACTGAGGACCGCAACGAGCGCACCGAGCCGTCGCGGCTGGGGCTTTGGAGGTGTTCACCGTCGATCCGTCATCAACGCCGTATAAACGACCGACGGCAACCCCGAGATCGACTCCCTAGTTCTGTAACGCGTCGAGGTGGAACTCGAAGGCGGCGACGGGCACCTCGAGGTCGTGTTCGACGAGCACGGCGGGGTGGACCTCGCCGATCACGCCGACCGCCTCGCCGTCGATCACGACCGCTGCGGTCCGGCCGTCGATGAAGGAGGGGTGCTCCGTGCGCGGGGTCTCCACCTCCGCGCCGAAGTCGTCGCAGACCGCCTGTAAGCGTCCTTTCGCGGCCTCGTAGGAGGCGTCGCGGCGGGCGACCGCGCCGGCGACGTGGCGGCGCTCGGCGACGTTCGTGTCCTCGGTCTCGTCGCGCTCGGCCGCGAAGCCGACCTCCGCGACGTCTTGGGGATACGCGTTGTGGGTGTTGCGTTCGAGCAGCATCAGCAGCGACGGGAGCGCCCACGTGCGGAGCTGGGTGTACTCCTCGCTGTACGGCTCCGTGATCTCGACGGGGTCGCCGCCGCCGAAGACGCCGTCCTCGTCGTCGGCGACCGCCGCGCCGCCGGTGCCGGGCTCGATGTTCATCCGGTCGTAGTTCTCGGTCCCGCTCGTCATGTGGAAGTTGAGCAGGTCCTCGAAGCCGAGCCCGACGAGGCTCGTCCGGACCGCGTCCTCCAGCCGGGAGCGCTCGTGGCGCCCGCCGACCGTCCCCACGTCGGGGTAGCGCGGCTCCAGGTTGTCGAAGCCGTACGCCCGCCCCACGTCGTCGACCAGGTCGAGGGGATGGAGCACGTCGACGCGGTACGGCGGAATCTCCACCTCGTAGGTCACGTCCTCGTCGAGGGTGTAGGAGGCGCCGAGGCCGGCGCGCTCGAAGCAGTCGACGACCTCCTCGGGCTCGAAGTCGACGCCGAGCAGCGTCTCGATCCGGTCGTGGCTCACCGCCTTCTCGTCGGTGTCGAGGTTCGGGCGGACCAGCTCTGCGCCGTACTCGCTCGGATGGGTCGCGCCGTCGGCGTAGTGCACCTCGACCTCCTCGATGGTCGCGCCGCGGGCCGACAGGGCGTAACAGATGATGTTGCACATCCGGTCGATCGTCCACTGGTCGGTGCCGGTGAGCTCGACGAACAGCTCGCGAGAGCCCGTCGTCACCTCGGTGCGCTTCCCGTTGATGACGGGCGGGAACGAGAAGAGGCCGAGCTCGTCGTAGATCGCGGGGTAGCGATCGAGGTCCTCGACGAGGTCGGCGTACGTCCGGCCCGTGTCGTGCTCGGCGAGCACCTCGTTCGGCGTCAGCTCGTCGTTCGAATCGAGCGGGACGAACGTGTCGCCGTCGGGGTCGACGCCGCGGTAGGTGATCGACGGCTCGGCGCCCTCCTGGAGCGGTGCGCCCTTGACCATCGCGAGGTCGTGGATCCCGATCGCGCCCTTCGCGCGGCCGCGCCCCATCGTCGCGTGGAGCTTCTCCTGCAGCTGGATCAGCGAGTCGAGCGCGCCCTCGTCGAGGTCGACGCCGCGGACCACGGCGCCCGTCACGTAGGGGCGCTCGTCGGGGACCGACTCGTCGACCTCGATGGTCCACTCGGGGTCGTTCGTCTCGGGGACGTAGACGCCGCGGTCGTCGCCGTAGTGGTAGCGCAGCGAGCGCGCGACGCCCTCGACGGAGAGCCGGTCGAGGCGGTCGGGCGCGAACTCGAACTGGAGGAGGCCGTCGTCGGTCTCGCCCTCGAACTCCAAGCCGAGCCCGAACAGGTCCTGCTTGAACTCCTCGTCGCTCGTGTCGGTGCGACCCGTCAATCCGCGCAGCTCGTCGGTGTCGATGTCGACGACGGGCATCAGTAGCTCACCTCCGCGTCGCGCAGGAACTCGATGTCGGCCAACGTCCCGTGGAGGTCGCGGATGTCCTCCGCGCCCGTCGTCAACATCGCGAGTCGCTCCAAGGCGAGCCCCCACGCCATCACGTCGCAGTCGACGCCGAGCGGGCCGGTGACCTCCTCGCGGAAGACGCCGGAGTTCCCGATCTCGATCTCCTCGCCCGTCTCGGGGTGCTCTCCGAACAGCTCGAAAGAGGGCTCCGTGTACGGGTTGTAGTGCGGCTTAAAGCGGATGTCTGTGATCCCGAACTGCCGGTAGAACTCCTCGAAGGTGCCCATCAGGTCGCGCACCGAGAGGTCCTCGGCCATCACCCACCCCTCGATCTGGAAGAACTCCAGCAGGTGCGTCGGGTCCAGCGTGTCGTTGCGGTACACCTTCTCGACGGAGAAGTAGCGCTGCGGGGGCTCCAGTTCGGCGCCCGCGATCCCCGAGAGGTACCGCATCGACAGCGAGGTGGTGTGACCGCGGAGCGCGACCTCGCGGGCGAACTCCTGCGACCACGGCGAGTGGTAGCCGTCGCCGTCGATCCCCCACCCGTCGCGGTGGGCGGCCTCGACGCGGGCCATCAGCTCGTCCGGGATCCCCTCCATCGGCGGCACGTCCAGCGCGAACCGGTCCCAGTGGGTCCGCGCCGGGTGGTCCTGCGGCATGAACAGGCAGTCGTTGATCCAGAAGTCGCTGTCGGCGTGGGGGCCCTCCATCTCCTGGAAGCCCATGCCGACCAGCACGTCCTTCACGCGGTCCGCGGTCCGGCGGAGGACGTGCTTCCGACCGCCCCGCGCCGCGGGCGCGTCCGCCTCGACGTTGTACTCGGAGAACTCCACGTCGCGCCACTCGCCGCTGGCGAGCAGCTCCGGGGTGACCTGCGCGACCGTCTCGGTTGTCTCGACGCCCGCCATCAGCGCGTCGACGCCGTCGTCGGTGAGCGTCACCGACCGAGTGACCGACTCGCCGCGGTCGACGAGCCCGCGGGAGTCGAGCTGATCGAGCACGACGTCGTCGACCGCGGGGTCGTCGCCGTCGGCGAGCGCCGCGAGCGCGGCCGCCTCGGGGTCGGAATCCGGATCGGCGTCGGAGGCGACCCGAAGCTCGCCCGAGTCGATCGACCCGAATCCCTTGCGCGCGAAGTTCGAGAGCGCGATGTCGACCTCGGGGCCGTCGAGGTCGGCCTCGCCGATGACCCGTCCCATCGAGACCGCGGCCTCGTCGGCGTCGAGCGCGAGCCCGGCGCGGTGGAGCCGCGTCTCGGGGAGCCCGTCGTCGACGTACCGCCGGCCCTCGTCGGTGAGGCCGAGCGTCTCGGCGGCCGTCTCGACGACGGACAGGAGTTCCTCGTCGCGGAGATCGAAGGCGGCGCCGGTAACCGTCTCGGGCTTCAGCCCGGTCTCCGCCGCGATCTCGTCTATCGTCCGTTCGTCCGTCGCGCTCGCGGCCTCGAGGACCGCGAGCTGTCGTTCCGGGAGTCGCATTCGAGTTGTGTGTATAGGCGTCTGGCTGGTTGGTAACGGTTCCGGCACGTCGCCGTCGCGGGGCGAGCGAACGGGGTGGTCCCGCCGCCGTCGCCGCGACGCCCGCCGATCCGCCCGGTTTCACCGCCCCGCCGCGGGGCGGATCCGCCGCGCGCGACTCACACGGAGAAGAACCCGAACGCGTCGCCGTCGGCTCCGGTGGCGATGCTCGCGTCGGCGCGTTCGAGTGCCATGGTACCGCATGGCTATCGATCGGACATAGCTGTTTTGCTCGGCCGCAAAATTTCAATATCGATATGCACGGGAGGGACTTTATATACGCATTCGTCGCAAGGGCGAGTATGAGCAGCGCAACGTCGAACTCACGGGATGACGAGTCCGTCTCGGATGCGGTTCGCGTCGAACACGAGGACGGTCCGTCGCCGAGCCACGCCGTCGTCGAGGCCGTCGCCGGCGTCGCCGGTGTCGACCCGATCGACCTCGGCGACGAGGAGGGAATCCTTCTCTATGATCACGTCGACTTGGACGCGCTGGACGCGCTCGTGGCCAGTCATCGCGGATCCGGTCTCAACGTCTCGTTTTTCCTCCCCGGCTACGAGGTCAGCGTCGACGCGACGGCGGTCGTCGCCGAGCGCACGCAGTAGCACTGCACCCCCCCGAAAGGGGAACTACGACGCCGCCTCCGACTCGTCTCTCTCCCGCAACGCAGCGATCCGGTCGCCGAGCGGCGGCTGCACCTCGAACCACGTCGACCAGTCGCCGGTCGCCGGCTCGACGCCCCGGATCGCCGCGACGCGCTCGAACGCGTCGGCGACCCGGTCCGCGCCGACCGCGTCCGCGGCGCGGTCGTCGGCCGCGTACTGGACCCGCCGCCCGACCCAGAACGCCGCGAGCCCGACCGCGACGAGCGACGCGAACCCCGCCTCGAACGGCACCGTCGCGGTGACGATCGCCGCCAACACGCCGACCACCGCCGCGATCGCGACCGCGCGGAACTCGCCGTAGTACGTCTCGACGCGGCCGGCCTCGGCCGCGAAGAGGCCGATCGCCACGTCGTCGGCCACGTCGTCAAGCACGGCCTCCGAGAGGAACAGCACGCGCCGCCGTGGCGGGCCGCGGACGGCGACCTCGACGGGACCGACGCCGTCGCTCCCGGAGTCACCTCCCGGTTCGTTCCCGCCGACTTCGCCCGCACCGCGTCGCTCGATCGCGACCCGGTCAACGTCGAGTCCGGCCGTCTCGCGGAGGTAGTCGAGGCGCCCGCGCTCGGCGTCGGTCGGCTCCCGGAGGTCGCGGAACCGGTCGGCCACGTACAGGGGACCGATCTCGACGGCGAGAAGCGTCAGGACGGCGGCGCCGACGAGGAAGGCGACCGTGAGCATCGTCCGCGGGTCCGTCCCGGAGCGGTAAAAAGGCGCGACTTCGCGGCGCATCGGCAGCTCGGTCCCCCTCAGTCGGGCACCCGCCGCGCGAGTTCCCGGACCGCTTCCGCCGCGGCGCTGTCGGGCGCGGCGCCGACGACCGGTCGCTCCTCGGTGACCGAGCGCCCAACCCGCGGGTCGGCGGGGACGACCGACGCGGGCGCGCCGAGCGCGTCGGCGATCGCCTCGGTCGGCGGGTCCTCGGTCACCCGGTTGACCGCGCAGCCGACGAGCCCGGCGTCGAGTTCGCGGGCGAGTTCCCGGGTCCGGATCGCGTCGGCCAGCGCGAACGCCCGCGGCGACACGACGAGCAGGCAGGCGTTCGCGACCGCAAGCGGCACGCCAGCGTCCGCGCGCCGCCCCGCGGGACAGTCGAGGACGACGGTACCGCGCTCCCGCTCGATCGCCGTCACCGCGGCGTCGAGCCGCCGAAGGTCGGCCGCCCGCGCGCCGGCGAGGGTCCGGCCGCAGGGGACGATATCGACCGGACCCGCGCGCAACGTCTCGATCGGGTCGGCCGCGCCGGCGAGCGCGTCGTGGAGGTCCGGACCGCGCCCGCCGGGCAGGTCCGCCATCCCGAGGTCGGCGTCGACGACGACCGCGTCGAGCGCTGCGGCGACGTTGTACGCGAGCGTCGTCTTCCCGACGCCGCCCTTGCCGCCGGCGACCGCGAGGATCACACCAGCCGCTCCAGCGCCTCGACCGGCGCGTCGGTCTCCTCCGCTCGCGCCGCGAGCGACGCCGCGCGCTCGCTCAGCGCTCGGAGCCGGTTCGCGTCCGCGGCCACGCGCTTGTCGAGTCCGGTGATCCCCTCGGCGCCGTCGGCCTCCGCGACCGCCTCCGTCGCGGTCGCCAAGTCCGCGTCGGTCAACCGCTCTGCCCGATCGATCCGTTCTTCGACCGCGTTCAGTCGCGCTTCGACTGCGTCGAACCACCCCGTCGCTTCTCCCGGCGGCGACGCGGGGGCGTCGGAACCGCCGGCCGGGTCGGCGATATCGGCCGCGTCGGCACCGTCGACGGCGTGGTCCGAACCGCCGGACTCGGTTTTCAGATCCGGCTCGTCCGTCCGGTCTGCCCCACGCTCGCTGTCCACCTCGGCCGTGACCACGTCACGGGGCGGGCGGTGGTCGCCCAGTCGCCGGAGGGCGGCGGCCGTCGCCGACGCCGTCTTTTCGTCTCTCTCGCTCGATTCCGGCCCTCCCGGCTGATCCGTCGGATCGACCGCCTCCACTTCGGCGACCTCGACCGGCGGGTCGGCCGGCGGATCGGTCGACGAAACGCGGGCCGCGAAGCCGATCGCCCGCCGTTCGCCGGGGTCGAGACGCAGCGTCACGCCCGCCTCGTCCCACCCGTCTTCCGGGACACCGCCACGACGAGGCGGGAGCACGGGGGCGGCGAGTCGGCTCTCGATCCGAACGCGCCGCGGGACGGCGGCGTCGTTGCGCACGCGACACCGGACCAGCGACACGTCTCCTTCCCGGTCGATGTCCCACGCGAAGTCCATACGTCGGGTGCCGCGGTATCGTACTTAAGCTGCGGGCGAAGCGTACGTCTCGGCAGGGGTTACCCTCCGAAGCTCAGTCAGACGGATACAACCCCAATTCAGCCACTACCTCAACATACCCCTCTATAGCACTCACTATCAGTCCCAAGTAACGATTTTAGTGATTCCTCCCACATACCGAGTCGTGAGCCACCACAGCGGTCAACCGGACCACCGAATCGCATTCGTCTGTGTCCAAAACGCAGGGCGGAGCCAGATGGCGACGGCGTTCGCCCAGCGCGAGCGCGACCGTCGTGAAGCGAGTGATCAGATCGAGATAATTACCGGCGGGACACGGCCCGCAGACCACGTTCACGATGTCGTCGTTGAGGCACTGCGTGAACGAGACATCGATCTCAGCGACCGAACGCCGCGAGAGGTGACACCCGAGGAGCTACAGGCGGTAGATCTGGTCGTGACAATGGGCTGTTCGGCAGCAGACGTGTGCCCGGCAACGTGGAACGGTGAGAACCGCGATTGGGGGCTCGACGATCCACACGAACGTCCGCTCGAGGAGGTGCGCGAGATTCGCGACGAAATCGAGCGTCGTGTCGTCGCGCTGTTCGACGAGGTACTGTCGGAAACGGTATCCGCGGAGTGACACGGATGCGGAAGGAACCAGCCGATGATCGGCCGATTGAACCGAAGTCCGACGGCGACTCGCCGGATTTCGACGGACTGTCCGTCGAAAAGGCGGCGGACATCGTTGTCAATACGGAAAGAGAGTCCGACGAGGTGCGCGAAACGCTCGCGATCGTTGCGCAGGACGGGACGATCCGCCGGGCGGCCGTTGACGACGCAGTCGCGAACGCCTCGATGGTGGTGACAACCGCCGAGACACGAGTAGAACTCGCGGCCAAAAAGCTAGATAACGTACGAGAGACGGCCACCCCGGTCTCAGACCTAGACCTCGTGTCGGCACGCATCGACAACTTCGACGCACGTCTCACTACTATCGAGGACAGAGCGGACGACCTCGGAGATGTCATACAGGAGGTACTCGGCATGAAGGAGGACGGCGATCTCTACGAAATTGCGCGACGGATTAGACGGGTGACGAGCGCTGCTACCGAGATCCAACGTGCCGCCGATGACTTTCAGTTTGAGATCGACTCGTTCGAGGAGTGGCTCACCGACGCCGATCGCCGCATCGAGGAACTCACCGCCGACCTCGATGCGCTCGCGCAGTCAGTGGACGAACTCGACGACATCGCAGGGACCCTCGTTGTCGACGACAGCGACCCCGAGAGCGAGACGGCACAAACGTGGGTCGCAGCGATGGTTCGGCACCGTGTCGTGTCGTTGATGATCGCGGATCTCCGAGCAGAACTGGCGGCGCTTCGAACGTGGGCCGAGCGTGAAGGTGGTACTCCGCCGTCGGAGATCGAACCCCGGCTCGACGAGATTCAGACCAGCCATGAGATCGTCGGAGAACAACTCACAGCAGGTGCCGAACCGGAGTGGGTCGAACGGTTCGACGACCAGTTAACCGCGCTTGACGAGGCGCTCGAGGCGATGGAACCGCCGATCGCATGGGCCGAGGTCGAAGCGGTCGCCGAGGAACACCGCCCCGCGATCGAGTAGCGAACGCCGTCTCGAAGCAATAACGATTGCTTGTCCGCCCCGGACCGTCAGATATCGATGTTTTCGGCGCGAATCGTGGTTCTCGCAGCGGTGTCGGCCATATAGCGACCGCAATCAGCCGCCCGTTGGAGGTGAGAGAGCGCGTTCGACAGCGCGACTGCCACGGGCACCGATCCAACTGATTCGTCATATAAACGCCGTTCGACCGCCTCGATATCCTCGACGGCGTCGTCACATTGGCTCCTCGCTCGTTGTGCTTTCGTCATGTCCCTGTCGAGGACGGCGGTTACCGCGTTATCAACGGCGCCCGCGATGTCGTCGGCCACCGAATGCATGTCTGTGGCCACCTTGTCTGCGGGCGGCTCGGGGAGTTCTTCTCCGGTGGTCGCGATCCGAACAGCCTGATCGGCGACGGTTTCCAGACGATGAGCGAGAGCGTAGTAGGCGAACAGCTCAGGCCGGGAGACACCCAGCGCGTCGAGCTCAGCGTGCGAGACCAGTGACCGCGAGAAGTGCCGCGTGACCATCTCCGCGGAGCGGCGCGCTTCGTCAGCACGGTCACGGACTCTCGCGTGTGTGTCAGCGGCGTCAACGAACGCGGTGGTCGCGTCGCGGAGGAGTGAACCGACCACGTACTGGAGTTGTACGATCGACTGGCAGACGGAGACGGACGACGTGTCCAAGAGGTGTCTGATCGTAATCTCTGCATCCGATTCACTGAGAATATTCGTCCCGACGAGGTCCCGAACCGTCGACTGTACGGCTTTGCGCTCTGCGTCGGAGAACCCGCCCGCCCGACGCAGCGTTATCGTCTCGAACCCGACCGCATGGGCCGTTCGGGCGGCACGCGTGACGGCTTCGGTACCGCCGCCGTCGATCTCGACCGTTGCTTCGTCCAGACAGTCGACGTCTGCGTTCGAGGACCGAATGAGGATCGACCCGTCACGATGGGTGTACAACTGCAGTTGCATGCCGACTTCGAAGCCGTGGTTCGTCGCCCATCCTTTCGGAATCGAGACGGTGAACGTGCCGCCGCCGACCTCCTGCAGCTTTCTGGTCTCCATGGTCAGTAGATCAGCTCGGGCTCACCATCGTTCATGTAGAGCGTGCGCGCAGCGATGTTGACGGCGTGATCACCGATTCGTTCCAGATCGCGGATCGTGAGCAGTATTCGCGACACGTCGTCGAGCAGTTGCTCGATGTCCCACCGATCGGACTCGCTGGCGATCAGCTCGCGGACAACGGCTTCGCTGGCGTTCTGACACGACGCATCGAGTTCGTCGTCACGCTCGTCGATCGCTCGACACGCCGCGGAGTCGGCACCGACGTACGCGTCGATGGCGTCTCGGACCTGACTGGAGGCGTTCTCGCCGATCTGTTGAATCCGGACTTCGGAGGTGACTTCCGAGCTACCGGCGAGGGCGTACCGGGCAAGGTTCGTTGCGAGGTCACCGATCCGTTCCAGATCGGTGAGGATCTTGAACGACGCGGCGACGAACCGCAGATCGGAAGCGACGGGCTGTTGGAGCGCGATAAGGTCGATGCAGTTGCTTTCAAGCTCAAGATACTGCTGGTTGATTCGGTCGTCGCTCTCGATCACCTCGTGAGCCATCCCGTGGTTGTCGCTCTCGAGCGCTTCGAGCGCCCGCAGGAGCTGACCCAGCACGCTTTTGCCCATCGCCTCGACATCGGCCCGGAGCTCGTCCAACGACTCGCGATACTCTTCTCGAGGCACGACGATCACCCGAACTTCCCACTGATGTAATCCTCGACGCGCTGGCTCTCGGGGTTCTCGAAGATCTTCTCCGTGTCGTCGTACTCGACGAGTTCGCCGCCGGTGAGGAAGACGGCGGTCTGGTCGGAGACCCGGGCCGCCTGCTGCATGCTGTGGGTGACGACGACGACCGTGTAGTCCTGTGCGAGGTCCTCGATGAGATCCTCGATCTTCGAGGTGGCGATCGGATCAAGGGCTGAAGCCGGCTCGTCCATGAGGATGACCTCCGGGTCGACGGCCAGACACCGGGCGATACAGAGACGCTGTTGTTGGCCGCCGGACAACCCGAGCGCGTTATCGTCTAACCGGTCGTTCACCTCCCCCCACAGCGCGGCCCGCTCGAGCGACCGCTCGACGAGCGCTTCCTCGCGGTCTGGCTCCGCACGCCCCGTCAGCTTGGCGAGCAGTCCGGTCTCGATGTCACCGTGTTTCCGCGGTCCGTAGGAGACGTTCTCGCGGATCGACTTGGGGAAGGGGTTGGGGCTCTGAAACACCATCCCGACCCGCTTGCGGAGTTCGACGAGATCGACGCCGTCTTGGTAGATATCTTCGTCGTCGAGCTCGACCGTTCCGTCGACATTGGCGGCGCGGATACGGTCGTTCATCCGGTTGAGACACCGGAGGAAGGTCGATTTCCCGCACCCGGACGGGCCGATGAGCGCCGTCACGCTCTGCTCGGGAATGTCCATCGAGACGCCCTTCAGCGCGTGGTCGTCTCCGTAATGGACGTCGAGGTCGTCGACGGCGAGTTTCGTCTCGCCGCCGGCCTCGTAGCTCGTCCACTCCGGACGCGTCTCCTCGACGGTCTCGCCGGCGGTCGTGGAGATTCCTTGGCTGTCCGTGCGGTTCGCCGTGGTCTCTGCGGTGTCTGTCTGACTCATTGGTGAAGTTTCCGTCTGAAGTAGTAGCGCGTCGCGATACCGACCGCGTAGAAGACCAACACGACGAGCAGCAGCGTCAGCGCCAGTCCCCACGCGTACTCCTGTGGGTTCTGGATGTTCCCGCTCAGCCCCGCCGTGATGAGCGCGTACAACTGATACGGCAGCGCACTCGTCGCCTCCAACAACGCGGGGTTGCTGACGAACGGTGGTGACGCGCTCAGCTGAAAGCCGCTCAACACATTGGGGGCAGCCGATTTCGCCGGGAGGACGCCACCGCCCATGGTCAGCAGGATAGGGGCGGTTTCGCCGGCGATGCGTCCGACACCGAGGATGACGCCGGTGGTCACTCCCGGAATCGCCGCGGGGAGGACGACGCTGCGGATCGTCTGCCACTTGGAGACACCGAGCGCCGCGCTGGCGTCACGGTATTCGTCGGGTACCGCGAGTATCGCCTCTCGGCTCGTGATCAACACCAACGGTAACAGCATGAACCCGAGCGTCAACATTCCGGCTATCAGCGATTTCTGATTGCCGAAGCGCGGGATCAGGAAGGCGGCACCGAACAGGCCGAACACGATGCTCGGCGTGCTCCAGAGGCCGTTGGTCGCCACCTCGACGGCACCCGTGAACCGGCCTTGTTCGGCGTATTCGCTGAGGAACACGGCGGCGCCGACGCCGGTCGGCACGGCGAAGAGAACGGCACCGATGACCAACCAGACCGTCCCGACGAGCGCGGGGAACACGCCTGCGATATCGGCCAACAGCCCGGCACCGTTGGTCAGGAACGGCCAGCTGATGAGAGCCGCACCACCGACACCGAACCCGTTGAACAGCCCGGGAAGCCCATTCACTGTGACGAACCCGACGAGCCCGATGAGGACGACCAGTATCGAGCAGACGACGAGGTAGATGAGCACGTACGCACCGACGTTCCGTCCCCGAGCGCCGAACCCGCCGTACGCTTTCGCGGCGCTCCAACCGGCCACCAGCGAGGCGAACAACACGATCAGCGGAACGACGGTATCGCCGAACAGCGCCGCGTTGTACCCGACCAGCACCTGCTTCCACCCGGGGCCGACGACGCCGGTGACGAGGAACAGGCCGCAAAGGCCAGCGACGGCCCCCGCAGGGACCGTCGATCCGATATCTTCGCGGGGGAACGCGGTCGCCGCGAACGCGATCCCGCCGAGGATCACCCCGACTCCGAGCCGGCCGCCGGTCCCGAACCCGACCGCTCCCGACACGATCGCGCCCACGGCGAACCAGATCCCCGTGAACGCGGCCGCGGCGACGATCCCCGCGCTGGGTTGGGGTGCCGCGTCAACGTACCCGAACCGTGAGGCGACCCCGAAACCAACGACTGACGCTCCGAGCGCGAGTAGCACCGCGCCAAACGCCACCGACAGTTCGAAGCCGGCAACGGGGTCGTCGATCGTGACAACGCCCAGCAGTGCCGCCAAGCCGACCGCAAACGCGACTCCGGAGAGCCCGACCGCAGTTCCGGCGACGGCCTCGTACAGCGTGCGGTCGTCCCGGACGAGCACACTCTGGGTCGCGCGGCTCATTCGACACCTCCCAGACGGCGACGCATACGCGCCTCGATGTACTGTGAGCCGATACTCAGACACAACACGGTCACGAACAGGACGACGCCAGCAGCGAACAGCGCGCTCTCGTGGACACCGTTCGCGCTGCCGTAGCCGCGAGCGATGAGCGATGTGAGCGTCTCGTAGCCGTAAAAGACGTTCACGAGCGGCTCGCTGATCCGCGGAATCCCGGCCAACATCACCGTCGCAGCCATCGTCTCGCCGATGGCTCGACCGACACCGAGGAGGACGGCCGCTGAGACACCCGAGAACGCGGCGGGAAGCGTGATCGAGGTCATCGACTGCCAGTCGGTCGCCCCGAGCGCGAGCGACCCGTCTTTCATCACGTCCGGGACGCTCGTGAGCGCGTCCTCGGCCACGGAGACGACCGTCGGCAACGCCATCAGCCCGACAACAATCCCGACGAACAGATACGTTGAGCCGCCGTTGAGGGCGAACGCGCCGCCCGCCCACGGGTTGATAATGGTGAACCCGATGAACCCGTAGACGATCGAGGGAATTCCCGCCAGTATCTCGATGCCCGGCTTGACGAGCTCGCGGACTCGCGGCGGTGCGATCTCAGCGATGAACAGCGCCGCGGCGACGCCGAGCGGGGCCGCCACGAGCGTCGCGATGGTGGTCACCATTACCGTCCCGTGAATCATCGGGAGCAGCGAGTAGCGAACGGGCTCCGAGACGGCGTCCCAACGGGCCTGTGTGAACATTCCGAGTCCCGGAACGGAGACGCCGAACACGCTCGCCGTCTCGTACTGAAACGCCGGAATCGATTCGGCGAAGATGAACACGACGATGAGCCCGAGGGTCACGAGCGTCACCGTCGTCATCGCGAAGGTGACCGCGCGGGCGACGAGCGCCTGATGACGCGCCCAGCCGTAGCCGGTGGCAATCAGGAACGCGCCGAGCGGAACGGCGGTCCACGGCGACGCCAGGAGGAACCCGACGAACGCGGCCAGTAGCGACCCCATCGACACGAGGACCACTGCCAGCGCCTCCGGGTCGGTGTCATCGACGAACTCCTGCGTTCTGGTCAGCCGTCGCTCGATGCTAGCGCGCCAATCGGTTTGGGGGGTAAGTGACATATAATGGGGTCGGGCCGCGAAGCGAACGTCCGCGCGGCCGAGGAGTTACGCCTGATCGGGGAGCTTCTCGCGTTCGGCCTCGATGTCCGAGGTCGGCAGCGTGATGTAGTTGACGTCCTCGACGAACGTCTGCTGGCCGAACTCGGTCAGGAACATGTTGAGGAAGGCGGCCTCGCGCATGTCCGTGCCATCGGGCGTCTCGTCGTTGATCCGGGTGTACATGTGCAGGTCGCGGTTCAGCGGGTACTCAGAGTCGAAGATGGTGTTCTCGGCGTCGGCGTCCGGCTCGAACAGCGTCCCCTCGAACTCGATGCCGATCGCTTGGATACCCGACCCGGAGAACGCCAGCGCCATGTAGCCGATGGCGTTGTCGTTGTCTTGGAGCACCTGCTGGACCTGCTGATTCTGTCCGAAGCGACTGTCGACATCCATCGGCGCGTCGGCGTCGCCGAGCATGTTCAGCCGGAACGAGGTGTCCGTGCCCGACCCCTCTGCGCGGCCGACCACGAATATCTCGCTGTCCGGGCCGCCGACCTCGCTCCAGTTGGTGATGTCGCCTTGGTAGATGCCGCGGATCTGCTCGCCGGTGAGCTGTTCGACACCGGCGTCGTAGATGGCCTGACTCACGAACACCGGCTGTCCGTCGCGGCCGACGACGTGGTCGACGTAGTTCTCGTCTCGCTCCTCTTCGCTGATGTCGAGCTCCGCCGTGATCGGTCCGGAAGAATTCCCGATGTCGACGAGCCCGTCTCGAACCGCCTCGCAGCCGGTTCCCGAGTGGCTCAGCGCGACGCGGGTGGCGAACGGCGGGTTCGACCGTTCACCAGACGCCTCGAAGCCGTACAGGCTGGCGAAGTAGTCGGCGATGTTCATGTCGGTCTCGATCTGGTCCCACCCGGCGACCGACGACTCGTCGTTGGCCCCCCAGTACTCGCCGTCACTCGCCGGTGAGTTCGAGTTCCAGTAGGAGCTCCCCTTGTTCGAGATGGGGTACACTGTCGACGACCCTTCGGCCGTCACTGTCGCCGTGCTCACCGACTCGGACTCCGTCGAATCGGCTTCTTCACTCTCGCCCTCGGCGTCGCTGCCGTCGCTGCCGGCGCTGCCGGCGCTGCCGGCGCTGCCATCACCGCCATCGCCGCCGCTGTTGTTCCCGCTATCGCCACTACACCCAGCGAGGCCGGCCGCCCCGACCGCGGCCGACGTGAGCAGATACTTTCGACGTGATACCGTGTCCGCCTGACGCCCCGAATCACGTGACATCAGGTGTTTGGAGACGAGAGTCTATTAAACAGCTTTATAATAGATTACTATACGTCTCATCTCCAGTATCGCGCGGCCACTATCGAATAGTATCAGTTGCTACCGATATTGACTGATATATAGTAAAACGATCTTCCTGATGAGCCCGACGTATCGAACCCAGATCTAGACGTTCCGGTTGCTCCGGGCAAAAGTGGCGAAAACAGAGAGAAGATCACATCTATGGCGTATCCATCTTTGTCGAGGAAATATCTGTGAGAAAGCGGGTATGACGGGCGCTACATCGGCTGTCGAACGAATCGACCTTTCAGGCGTGAGACAGTCGAAATCGCCGTCCTGAAAACGGTGATTTCTGATATCACTCACCCGCCTCATCATAGCAACATCTACACTGGTGCAGTATCGAGATTGGAGCGAATGGCCGACTCGTTGTGGTACCCGTCCGTCGAAGATGTCGTCGTCATCCACGACGACGTCGTCGCGGAGTACCCCGACACGCCCGCCGGTGTTCGATCGCGTGGTGATATCGAATTCGCGTTGAACTACATCGAAGCGGGCAGTTTCGGTTCCGCACCGGACACCATCCACGAGAAGGCGTATCACCTCCTCCGGCTCCTCGTCGCCAATCACCCGTTCGTCGATGCGAACAAACGGACTGCGCTCAACGTGACGGTCGTCTTCTACTTCCTCAACGGGTACCGGTTCGAGTACGACAACGAAGTGAGAACGATCCTGAAAGAGTTCGGCACCGACGAAGCGGCCGTCGATGAGGAGGATACCACCGAGTATCTGCGATCCCACACCGAGGAGCTGGATCTGGCCGGTGAGATCGATGAGTGGCGAGACGAACTCGTCCGGTACGGGCTAGACCGGCTGACCGGCGATTCATCGGACCCGAACGATTAACGGCCTTCGAAGCGTCCGTTCAGGTATGGCCACCGAGGAAGGGACGGAAACAGCATCTCCGCTTGACAACGTGATGGAGGATATCCGGCGGGAACTGGTTCGACGGGTTGCAGCCAACGACCGAGATTCGAACCGGGACATCTACGACGCTCTCGAAAACGAATAACCGGATCCGTTGATATTTCCTGAGTTAACAGTTTTCTACGGTCTTAGTCGGTCAGTACAGGGCAACACATGTCGTTTAACACGGGATATATTACGGAACGTACGTTCAGAGACCACCAACAGATCAGGACGGTGGATCCTCACACAGACGGGTCTGTGTCGTCGCCGAATCCACTGTGAGTCCACACGCTCTCCGCCGTGGTGGGATCACTCACCACCTGAACAGCGATGTTCCGAAAGAGGTTGTCAGTGATCGTGCGAATGTGACACCGGGCGTTCTTGACGAGCATTATGACCGGCGGAGTCAGCGTGAGAAGATGGAGCAGCGGCGGGGATATCTCAGCAATATCTGATTTGCCGTAATGGTTATTTCCACACAATTTCAACACAATAGTATGTCCGAAGCCAGTTCGCCGCCCGAAAAAACGACGGTCAATATTCGAATGACGGAGACGTTTCTCGCCGATGTCGACGCAACGTGGGAAGACCTCGGGTACAACAGCCGTAGCGAGTTCGTCCGCGATGTACTTCGTGACGCGGTGAAACATCCCGAATTCAACCGCGCGGATCTCAAGGCGATCGCTGCAAGCGAAGTCCACGTTAAGGAAGGTCAAACACACTCCAGCGAGGATGTCAAAGCAGAGTATGGACGTGAAGATGCGAGTGATCGATGAGCGAGAAATGGGACTGGGAGCTCATTGACTGGTCGAAGCGACAACTCACCGTAAGTGATTGTCTGGAGGTACGAACGCAGTGAATCAACTATCGTGTTCTTCGAAGAACCGGAGAGTAGGCTCTTCCTAATACCACTACACTAGCTAGAAAGATATATCCATACTGGCCTATCTATACATCCCATCCGACTTCTATCATGAGTGAGCAGACGTTTGTATGCGACGAGTGCCAGCGGACACTGCCGCGGTGGATGAAGCACGAGGGCCGTACCTGTACGCAGTGCGCTGATAATGCGGATGCTAACTGGGACGAGCCAGCTACATCTGGGGATGCCAATGACACGGCAGACACGGGTAATCCGGAAGGCGAGGGCACTGTCGGCTCACTCCTTGATACCCCTTCGGAGCAGGAAGCTAACGATACCGCGTCTGACTCGGAGACGGCCACAGGGAGCCACATCGTGGCGCCGATGTGGGACACTACCCTCGATACCGGGACAATCGAGCGTGCGACCGATCAGACGGCCACCACAACAGACGAGACTGAGACGGCGTCCAACCCGCTCGATAAGAAAATCAACAGTTGGAAGGAACAGCTCCTAGATTTGACGCGGCGGAGCAACCTCGTCAATTTCTCGGCAACGAAAACGAAGTCACTTCCGTTCCATCGTGCTGACCCACTCACGGTTGCGAACACGATCTTCAACCGTGACCCCCTCTACATTCGCCGTTCAGCACAAGACGAGGAGGGTGGTTCACCCGCAGACCCGGACACGCTGGGGACGGACGAGGTGGCATCTATTCGGGCAAACGGCGCGACAGAGAATTCACTCAACAACATTCGCCTGCGAGAGAAACGCTTCCTCCGTGAGCGGGGCGTTGACTCGCTTTTCATAGCGTTCGGGACACTCCGATGGTACGACGTCGACCATAGCGACTCGGAGCTCCGTACGCCGCTCTTTCTCGTCCAAGTCACGCTCGAAGAAGAGACGAACCGAAACGCCGACCGTCACGACTACGAGATCACAAGCGAAGATGCCGATGTACAAATCAATCCCGCGCTCCGGAAGCTGCTGAGCGCGGAACGCGGTATTCACCTCGCGCCGGATGAGGCCTTCTCGCTTGACGAACTGGAAACGGCGTTCGCATATGTTGATGACGTTATCAGCGGCTTTGACCGCTGGCGTATCGCGCCCGAAGTAATACTGGGTATCTTCGACTTCTCGAAGTTCGGCCTCTACGCCGACCTCGAAGAAAATCGGGAGGCCATCAAAGACGATCCATTAGTCAAAGCGATTAACGGCAATCCCGACGCGTTGCCCGAGCCTGCTGCCACACCGAGTGCGGAGGAGCTCGACGAACAGGTGTCACCTGCCGATACGTATCAGGTTCTAGACGCCGATTCGAGCCAGCAAGAGGCTATCGAAGCAGCCAAGCGCGGCGTGAGTTTCGTCCTTCAGGGCCCACCCGGGACTGGCAAAAGTCAGACAATTTCGAACATCATCGCGGAGAAGATGGCTGCCGACGAAACCGTCCTGTTCGTCAGCGAGAAACAGGCCGCACTCGACGTTGTCAAAGACCGTTTAGACGATAATGATCTCGGGCGTTTCTGTTTGGAGGCCCACGGCGAGAAAGCGAGCAAGAAACAGGTGCTTGAAGATCTCGGTCGCGAGCTCAACGCCGATCCACTCCAACACCCGCGTGAACGGGATAGTGTCGTCAACAAACTGGAAACGACGAGACGAACGCTCAATCAGTATAAGGACAAGCTGTTCTACCAACCTGAGGGTCAAGACATAACACCGTACGAAGCGTTTGGGATCGTCTCCAAACGCGATGAGTGTCCCCGCATCGATGCCTCGTTTGAACAGCCAACTACGTACAGTCAATCGGAGATCCAGTCGATTGAAGAGCAGCTCGCATCGCTTGCATCCTACGAAGACGAGTTCAACCGTGACGGGAACCATCCCTGGCAACACGTCGCTATCTCACGCTGGCAGATTGATACCGCCGAGTCAGTCGAGACGACGATCTCGGAGGCTATTACGACGCTTGAGGACCTGAAACGAACACGGGAGGCCGCTGAATCGTTCCTCGACACGTCGCTGTCCTCAATAGCGGACCTGAGTGCGGCTGATGATCTCGTTACGTTACTGGTAGACATGCCGGACGTGGTCCTGACGCCAGAACATCTTGAACGAGACTTCTACGCGCGTAACGATCGTCTTCAGTCTCTCGCGACGAAGAGCCGTGAACTCACCGAGAAGCGAAGTGATCTCACTGAACACTACGAGGAATCGATCTTTAGTACGGATGCCACCGAACTTCACGGCGAGTTGAGTGGTTACGGTGTCCTCCGATATGTGAGTCCCTCGTACCGTCGACTCAAAAAACGCATTCTCTCACACGCAGCTGATGGCTACCAGCCGGGTATCGAGGGACTTCGATCGGACACGAAGGCGTTGATGCGCGTCGATACCCTCGAAGACGAACTTGAGGAGTACGATGCGATGATGGCCCAACTTGGTCATCTCTACGATGGGCCGACAACGGATTGGGAGACAGTATTGGACACCCAGACGTGGGTGGCTGCCGTCGCAGCCAACGATCTCGTAGACGCAGACGTCCTAGATGAGTTAGTCCTCGAACGCGATGTCGACGAGACAGCTGCGCTTGCGACGCGCCTCGATGGAGTCCTTGGTGACTGGGAGACAGCAAGAAACGATCTCGCGGATGTCTTCGATCTCGACGCGGTTTCGATTAACGACGCCGATATCGAAACGGCAGCCATGGATGCGGTCGAATTCTGGCTTACCGCTCGATACGATACTATCGAGGAACTGCAGTCGTGGATTCAGTATCAAGACACACGCGACGATGTTCTGGAGAGTCCGGCGGGTGAATTCCTAGAGCGATACCTTGCAGAAGGTCACGCAGCCGAGACGCTCATCGATACCTTCAAGCGGAACTTCTACACGGAGTGGCTCCACGAAATATATTCTGAGACCGGCTTCGACTCGTTCAGTGCGACGGAGTACAACGATTTACTCGAGGAGTTCCGGTATCTCGACCAACAGCAACGCGAGTACGCAAAAGCCGAGATTCAACATCGCGTCACAAATCGACGCCCGCAAACGGAACTCCAGCATGCGAGTAGCTCCGAACAGGTAACGCTGCGCCGCGAAGTCCAGAAGAGTCGCAAGCACATGCCGCTACGCGAACTCTTCGATGAGGTGTCGACGCTCATCACGACACTCAAGCCCTGTTTCATGATGAGCCCCCTCTCGGTTGCCCAGTACGTACGACATGGCTCGATTGAGTTCGATACGGTCATCTTCGACGAGGCGTCACAAATCATGCCACAAGACGCCATTAGCAGTATTATCCGCGGTGAGCAGGTAATCATCGCGGGCGACAGCAAACAGCTCCCCCCGACATCGTTCTTCCAGGCGGATGTCGAAACCGCTGATGGTGTGCGCGAGGACCTCGAGAGTATTTTGGATGAGGCCTCAACGGTTCTTCCCGAGAAGCGGTTGCTCTGGCACTACCGCAGCCGGACGAACGAGCTTATCGAGTTCTCCAACGCGAAATACTACAACGGCGCACTTCGGACGTTCCCGGATAACAACGCCGACGACGCGATGGGTGTTGACTTCGTTTACGTCGAGGATGGCCTCTACGATCGAGGTGGATCGAGCACGAACCAACCGGAGGCGGACCGCGTCCTGGAATTGGTTCGCGAGCATCTTCAGGAGCGGCCGAATAAGAGCCTCGGTGTCGTTGCGTTCAGTTCTGCACAAGCACAGGCCATTCGAGATACTATCGAGGAAGCGCGTGGCCAAGACCCCGAGTTGGATGCGTTCGTCTCGGAGGATGACGCCCTCGAGGGCTTCTTCGTGAAACCACTGGAGAACGTCCAGGGAGACGAGCGGGACGCGCTCATCTTCAGCGTCGGCTACGGACCGGATGAGGCCGGCAAGATCTCGATGAACTTCGGCCCGCTCAATCAGACGGGCGGCGCACGCCGACTGAACGTAGCCGTGACGCGTGCCAAAGAGCATATCCAAGTGGTCTCCTCGCTTCAGCTGGGCGATATCGACCTCCAGCGCACGGATAAGGGCGGTGTTGAAGACTTCAAACACTATCTCGAGTACGCAAAGCACGGCGAAGACGCATTGACTCGCTCGGACTCGGAGACACAGTTCCTCCAATTCGACTCCGAGTTCGAAGAGGCCGTCTACACAGCACTGGAGAATCGCGGCTTAGATGTCTCGACACAGGTCCAAAGCTCCGGCTACAGTATTGACCTCGCAATCAGGCATCCGGACAAACCAGGCAAGTACGTCCTCGGTATCGAGTGTGATGGCGCGGCCTACCATTCCTCGAAAACTGCCCGTGACAGAGACCGGACGCGCCAGGCCGTGCTAGAGGATCTCGGATGGACAATTCACCGCATCTGGTCGCCTGATTGGGCCTCGAACAAGGGCCGCGAAATCGAAGCCATCGAATCGAAGGTCGAGAAACTCATCGCGGATAGTCCCGTCGCTGATGGTGGCGTCTCGACGGAGGTAGCGGAGGTCACTGTTGATGCCATCCCAAAAGACGAACGAAGTGGTATCCAAGAATACACCACTGACTGGCAGGAACCACAGGTAGCGACACGTCGTGACAAGTCCTTCGACGATGTGTCGTCGCGTCGTGTTGCGTCGACACTTGTGAACGTCGTCGACGAATTCGGGCCCGAGAAACGAGAAACAATATTCCGAGCCCTCATTAGTCGGTGGAATATCACCCGTCTCGGGAAGAATATCCGCCAGTCACTCAACAAGACAGCGCGCAAGCAAAACCGACGGGATGCGGTGTGTCTTCACGACGGCGTTATCTGGCCCGGTGAGCGCCCCAACACGATTACACTCCGAACTAATACTGGGACTGCGAGTCGGTCTGCTGATGAGATTCCCCTTGAAGAGCTCGCACGGGCAGGCCATCTGATACTCGAAGCAGGTACCCGGATGACACGCGAGGATCTCGTACTCGAGATCGCACGTCTCTACGGCTATCAGCGTACTGGCTCCAAGATTAGGGCACACATCAACGATGCCGTCGACATTCTGATCTTCGAGGACTGTGCGAAACTCGGTGCGTCCGGCGAGACAATCGAATTTATCGATGTTGACGCGGACCGTATTCTGCTTAACCGAATTTACGGCTAAGTTGTACCCGCATTGTTTCGCTAACCCAAAATCTCGTTTATAGCCAAGGGACTCTGTTGAACCTCTACAAATTCGCCACCATCTATGAAATGTGAGATCACCCAGAAATAACAAGTTATTGTTATATTTTCTCAAATGAGGCAAACAACTTATAAAATCGTTTCGTAATTTGGGACGAAAGGTAGTATTTCCAACAGACTTGCCGCCGTATATGTCTGGTCTCGGATCTATTCTAATTTTGCGTTGGTTGAATCCTCAGTCGATGATATCTCTAGATATGATATTCCAGAATATGATTATTCAGAATATTTTTATTTCAGACCCACTAACTCAGCGCCATGAAAGACTTCGTGAACCGCCCGGAGGAGTTAGATCGGCTTCACAGCCTTTTCGACTCGGAGAACGCGGATCTCGCTGTCGTGTACGGGCGGCGACGGCTGGGAAAGACGAGACTCGTCACAAAGGCGCTTGAGGGACGAGAGAACGCGGTCTTCTATCAGGCACGACAGAAGACGCGGGAGCTCCAACTGGAACAGTTCGTCGAGGCTGCGGCTGACACAGTTCCTGGTATCGAAGACATTCGTCCCGATTGGGAGCGGCTGTTCAGGTATCTGGCCGACCAGAACGCGATCGTCGTCCTCGACGAGTTTCCGTACCTGATCGAGCAGGACGAGAGTCTTCCGTCGGTGTTACAGGCGTTGTTCGACCACGAGTTCGACGAGTCGGAGACGACGTTCGTTCTGGTCGGATCGTCGATCAGCATGATGGAGGAAGCGACGCTGCTCGGAGACAGCCCGCTATATAGGCGAACATCTCTCACACTCGACCTCCGTGAACTCTCGTTCGACGCCGCGACGGAGTTTCTTCCGGACGATGCGACGGCGGACGAGGCCGTGCGTGCGTGGAGTGTGTTCGGAGGCGTTCCCTACTATCTCGAAGAACTCGACGCGGATCGATCGCTCGGCGAGAACATCCAACAGACGGTGTTGACTCGTCACGGGTCACTCCGCAACGAGCCGGAGCACGTCCTCCGGATGGAACTGACGGAGCCGACGCGTTACTTCTCGATCCTCGAAGCGATCGCCGGCGGGGCAACCGGCCGCAACGAGATCGCTGGCGTGACCGGTATAGACTACAACCAGCTATCGACGTATTTGGACCGTCTCTCGCGGCTCCGGCTCATCGAACGACGCGTACCGGTGACCGAGAAGCCGGAGCGATCCAAGCGAAGTCAGTATCGGCTGCGTGACCCCTTGTTCCGGTTCTGGTTCCGGTTCCTGTACGGGAGTTCGGATCGCTACGAGCAGTTCGGCGACGAAGCCTACGAACGGCTCGTCGAACCAGAAATGGCAGACTTCGTCGCTCCTGCCTTCGAACAGCTGTGTTGTGAGGCCCTGTGGACGTTGTACGATGAGACACCGATCGTCGATGTCGGAGGGTGGTGGTATCAGGACCACGAGATCGACGTCGTCGGACTCACTGACGAAGACACACTCGTCGTGGGCGAGTGTAAGTATCAGGAATCTCCACTCGACTACAGCGCGCTGGCATCGCTGGAGACGCACGTCGAGGAACTCCGATGGCAGCCGTCGGACGGTGGCACGCGGACCGTCGAATACGCGCTGTTCTCTCGGAGCGGGTTTACGGACAGCATCCGCGAAGCCGCCGCCGAGCGCAACGATGTACGTCTTTACACGATCGACGACATCGTCGTCGCGCTCGGAGAGTAGTTACTCTCTAAACGCCATCTCAACAAGACTGATCAAGTGTCGAGAGAGACTGCTACTCCAACGAGACAGTTTTTTGCTAATACCGAGGAGATCTATGTTGAATGGTGGAGCCGATCTTAAAATGGGCGGGTGGGAAGCGCCAGCTTCTCTCAGAGATCACGGCGCAGTTTCCGATCTCATATGAGGCGTATCACGAACCGTTCGTAGGAGGTGGCGCTGTCTTTTTTCATCAGGATCCTAACGATGGGACGATAAACGATCTGAACACGCGGTTAACAACGTTTTATGAGATCGTTCGAGACCGACCGGACGTCCTCATTACCGAGAACAAAACACACGAGCATACGGAAGAATACTACTACGACGCTCGCTCGGAGTTCAATACGCTCCTTACCCAGTCGACTCTAACACAGGACGAGAGGGTCCGAGAGGCAAGCCTACTATTATACTTGAATCGGACGTGTTTCAACGGATTGTACCGGGAGAACAGTGACGGCGAATTCAACGTCTCTTTCGGCCGGTATTCAAATCCAGATTGGGTACAAGAGCAGCGGATCCGAAAGGCGTCGCGTGTTCTCCAAGACACAGCAGTATTCAATACGGATTTCAGCTACGTCGTCGATGAAGCTTCTAGTGGCGATCTTGTGTATTTTGATCCGCCGTACGAACCGGTGTCGAAAACCGCGGATTTCAATTCATATCAGGCGGCTGGATTCGATCGAGAGGACCAACGGCGGCTTCGTGATGTGGTTATAGAGCTCACAGAGATGGGTGTTTCCGTGATTCTCTCTAATTCGCCGCCGGTTACAGAATTATACGAGGACTACGACGCGTTCTCGATCAGGTACGTAGACGCCACTCGTGCGATAAATAGTGATGCCAGCAGTCGCGGGGAAGTCTCGGAAGTACTCATTACAAACGTCCCACCAGATGAGCAACGGCGAAAGACCCTTTCCGACTTTACTGAATGAGTCGTCGAAAACCTCTCTCAACGTGGTTCCGAGGCTAGAACGTATTGTTGCTGGGCTCCTCGACCGCTCGTAGTGATTTCTGGAAGGCGAACAAGCCACTGTCCGACGGTTCGGGCACGTCGACGAGTGGTTGAGTCCGAGAGATCTGTTTCGGCAGCGAGGATCTCCGTAATATCACGTCGGGAGAGAGTACCGTCTACTTCCAGCTGAGCGTATACGCGGGAGATGATCTCGACATCACGGATCTGTTGTGTGAGAAGATCATCTGCGGATTCTCGATTGCCACGATCGAGGTACGTGAGGTATTCCTCACCGAGGCGAGTGAGTCCCCAACGGCGGATCGTGTGGTTGTCGACTTCGACCTCCTGTTCTTTGTGGAGAAACTGGAGAAGCCACGCGGCAATACCGTAATAATCCGCTTGCCTCGGATCAAACGAGTCCGTATCTGTCTGTCTTCGGACGTAGTCTGCGATATTGGGTTTAGTGTCGGAGCCCACTCCAACCGCCTGGATGACAGTGCGTATCACCTCAAAATTGTCCGCCTGTGGTACTTCTAGTGACGGAATCGTGTCGGTGCGCTCCGGCTTCTCGAACGCGCTCCAGAACGTGGGATCGAGTTCGTATGACTCGTCGTCTGTAACGACGCCGATACTGCTCTCGATCATGATGTCCGTGAGCCGGTCACCGTCGATCAACCGAATGAAATCTTGGTTTGCGCTTGTCTCGGCGCCAGACGTGAACGAGGATGTCGTGATCACCGTTCCGATATGATACTGTTGCTCTGAGAGTGCGCCTTTAAATCCGCGGAGGGTGCGGGCTCCGACTGTGTTTCCAGAAGCATATTGTTTCGCTTGAATGCCAAGCCGTGCGTGGAACAGTTCTCGATCGATGACCGCGTGAATATCAATTCCACCATCGCCACGGAATGGCGTTAGCTCAAGTTCACGAGTTGGCTCCGCACGCTCGATCACCATTTTACAGAGCTGTTCAAACTGCTCGTGGTCAATCTGTAACCCCTTATCAAGCAGTTCCTCTTTTGCCGTCGATACTCTCATTCAGGATCGAAGTTCTCACGGCTAAATAAAAATCCTCTCGCCAAAGCGACCAGTATGTTACAGCGGCTGGATCAATCTTTGGTTGAGAAATCTAGCTCCGAATACTCGTACGTGTAGCACTTGATTCCATTCTCCTCACAGTGCTTTGTAAGCTTCCCCGGCGAGACATCTTCCTCTTCGAAGTCACCTAAGAATGCGACTGTTACGTTGTCATCGCTGCGCTCCTCGGAGCCTTCGACCACGACGGCTACGTTCGGATCGTTATGGCTGGTTTTGATTACCTTGTCACCCATCACATATGGATTCTCCGCGAATGCGAGGTTCTCATGTTTGTACGTCCAGAGCTTGACGTCTTGGTCGTCACAGTACGACGCGAGGATCGCGGGGTGGTAGTCGCGCCACGCACCCGGTCCTTCATCGAGCGAACTCGGGAACGCGACCCGCACCGCTTCCCCGTCCATTTCGTGCCCGAATGCCCCGGTGTTCTGTTCCGGTGGCAACACCTCAATGACGATCCCCACCGATGGCTCCGCGTCGCTTGCCTTCACCACCCGATCCCCCGGCGAGAACGGATTCTCCGGCTTCTGGTTCATGTGGGCGGTATTGGGCCCGAGATCGAGCAGCTCGTTCATCGGTCGGGCCGCGAGGTGGTCGAGCTTCTCCGGGGACTCGCCAGAGAAGGCCGCCTCCGTTTCGACCTTCGATTTCAGGGTCTCGAGGCGCTCCCACCCGAGTCGCATCAGACTGTCCTCGTTGTCCCGGTGCCAGACCATCACGACGATATCATCGTCGGGGTCTCGCTCGACGAGTGACTCGGGGAGAAAGGCAGAGACGTCACGTGAGGACTTCACGTCGACTGTGTAGCCGAACACCTCGAAGTCGTGCCCGGAGAAGCTCTCGGAGTTACACCGCCGGATCGCCTCCTCGTTTTCCCACTCCCACATCTCGACGGGGAGGTACTCACGACAGAACTGCTCGAACGCGAGCTCGCCGAGGTTACCGATCCGCTTGACGTCCAGGTCGTCGGCTCCCTGAATGACCGCTTGGTGGTGGGCTCGCTCGTGATCGATTTCGTCCGGGGTGAACCGATACATTACTTGAGTATCAGACACCATATAGATATATCTTCAGAATGAAATATCATCTCAAAGAACTAGGGGAACAAAGCGGCGTGAGGTCGCGGCCTCCGACAACTACGTCTGATTCGGTGCGTGATTCCTCCCACACCTACGCCGCGTTGAGGTAGTCATCGGGGGGATACCCGGCCTTCGAGACGAGCTTCCGTGCGTCCTTCCGGACGGCTTGGTTGGCGGGACGCTCCTCATGTGTCCGGATATGGTCCTTGATCGAGGCCGCCACCTCGTCCATCAGATCCGGCCCTGCAATATCGAGCACGCTATCGAGCGTCTTCCGATAGCCGGCCTCCGATGCCGGGAATCCCTGACGGGAGCCGAGCACCTCGTCGTTTACCGACCCGATCTCGTACAGATGGCCGTTACGGCGGAGCTCCACGTCTCGTTCCATTACTGGCCGATAGAACGGAACCGGGTATATAATCGGGGATCGCCAACCTTGAGCGGATCCGGATCGCCTCGAGCAGTAATTCGGGGATTGCCAACTCCTGAATTCTCGGATTTGCTTCAACCAGGCCCCGCAGGTGGCTCATTCGCTCTTTCTCGTGATTGCTTTGGCTCGGAGTTCTAAAGCTGCCATTGACGCTGATCCGCGGTCGGGTTATTGTAGAGCTCTTCGAATGTCTGTGAATCATTTACGATGGTGATCAGTCTCTCGTGGAGCCTTCCGAACTAGGTCGACACGAGAGGGTGTCATAGAACTATCGCTAGTTGTCCACTCTCTCGATAACGGCGGCAGCAAAACCTCGGTTTCACACCGGAAGAACGCTGAAGACGAGACGAAGAACCCTACGAACGCTGCGGAGGGTCGAGAAAGCATCTACTTCCATACGTGTTCCTTCTGTCGCTGTCGCTGAGGGCACTCTCAGAACAAAGCTGTCGCTCCTCCTAAGCCTCGCTACACCGAAGCGAGGCGACTAAGAGGAGTCCATGCTGACTACACGTGTAA
>NZ_BBJP01000029.1 GCF_000739595.1 Halorubrum halophilum
ATAGTACTCAGGATAATTTCTGGAGATCAAGGAACTCTGCGACCCAGTTTTTCGCAAAGCTCACGCGGTTAGTCAGCTGCTCGAAAACATCACTCAAGAGAGTGCGGAACTCCTCCGCACTCTCGACAATTAGCGGTGAGAGTTCCCATTTCAACTGTTTCCAGACCTGCTCGATTGGATTGAGATCAGGCGACCCAACCGGCAGGAACACGAGGTCGATTCCAAGTTGATGGGCACGCTTGCGCGTGTGCTCGCACGTGTGCGAGAACAGATTATCTAACACGAGCAGAATCCGCTTGCCGGGATTCTGCTCGCGTATCCTTTCGAGACACTCGCAAATCCGTTCTTTCGTCTGATCTTCAGGGAAACTAACCACGCTCTGACCGTTGAGTGCATAGAACCCGACCGCTGGTTCATCGATCCGAACCAGCGGTCGGTCGATATGCGGATCATCGACGTACCACATCCGGTGGGAATTATCCCACGGTTGGGGATGTGATGCGTCGAAAAATCCGACGACAGTACCACCATCCGTACAGACATCGTCGTCCACCGTCCAGCCGCCGTCCTCATCGCCTTCTTCCTTGTTGTGTGGCTCTTCGCCTTGGTCCTCGGCGAGCGCCTGGTCCAGGCGCTCGTCGAGGATGTCTTCAGCGTCATCTGGTCGTGAAGGACGTCTCGTCCGGGGAATCGAATACGATAACCCGAGATCGCGCAAGAACGAACTCAGATAATCAGGGTGGTATTCGACGTCGAATTCCTCGTTGAGGATGTGCTGAATCTCCTGTGGTTTCCAGGGCTGACCCTCACGAAGGATTTCAAGCAGTTGTTCTTGCTCGTCTTCGCCGAGCTTCGGGGGACGTCCGTCCCCGAAGTTCGGCGTCAATTGGCCAAGTCCACCTTCATTCCAGCGACGTGCCCAGCGCGTAGCTGTTCCTTCTGACTTCCCGACTCGGTCAGCAGCTTGCTTGAGCGTGTCCCCTTTGTACAGATTCTTGATGAAGACGAGACGGCGGACGACCTTCGGATCGTCCGCTTCGGAGAGCAATCGATCGAGTTCTTCATCGGTCAAGTGGCGAACGACCTCTTTTCGGCGATCGTTGCTCATCGTTCTCATTTCACACTCAAACTCCAAAACATCTCTCACGTACT
>NZ_BBJP01000028.1 GCF_000739595.1 Halorubrum halophilum
GTATGGCGATTCAACACAGCCGTTCTTTCAGATTCGAACCTTTCGAGAGTCGGACGCGGTTGTTCTCAGGGTCGTGTTTGAACCCGTCTTCTTTGAACGTGACCGTGGAACGTGGTCGAGTGTCTCCGCGCTTGCGGTAGCCGGGGGGATTCGCCCCACTGAACCTTTGTCGCAGATCGAACCATGACTGGAAAGCGTCAGAAAGTTCTTCGATGACTTTCTGACTGGATTGTGCGTTCAAGTCTTTCCAGCACGGCTGATTCTTCATATACGATTTCAGCACACTACCGTTCGGAATCTCGCCGGTTGCGTCCCAGATACGGTCGGCTGTCCATCGTGCGACGTTCCAAATTTTCGAGGCGGAGTCTCCGAGCGAATCAAGGCCATCGCAGACCTGTTGGTGGTTCTTGATGGAACCAACGTAGGTGCGTGTGGCCTTAATCGCCATACATAGCCTATGTAGATAATCCTACTTAACGGTGTGGATGAGCGTGGAATATCCAGCCTGTAATGGGTGAGAGACTGTGTCACCGTTGTCGGATTCACTCCTGGCGTAAACGCCGGGATTCTCTCCTCGTAGAAAGATAGCCCGTTCGACTGCACCGAGACGCCGCCTTTCCGGCGTCACGGACGCGACCGACAAACCGGCTGCGACCGGTTCACTTTCGGAACATCGACGTATCCGGCCACATACGCTCACCCATGACTGACACCGACTCCGACGACGCCGAGCCCGAGAGCATCGCCGATCGCCTCCGAACGCACGTGAGCGAGAACCGGGGCGGGATGCTCTCCGACTTCGTGTTCGCGGTCGTGTGGGTGACCGGCGTCTCCCTGCTGTACGACTTTGCGTTCTCGAACACCCCGCAGTGGGTGCTGTACATGTTTATGCTCGCGGGAATTCCCGCGTACTTCGGATTCTTCATCTCGCTGAAGATGGCAAAGTCCGGGCGATGAACGTTCGCGGCGGACGCGGGCGTGTCTGCGGCCGCTCGCTGTCTTCGATCGACCGTTAAATCCGACTGAGTCGAGAGTTCAGACGATGAGACCGCGATACACGCCCGATGCTGAGAGCACGCAACACTTATCATCCAGTCGGGAGTGGATCGAGACGCGATGGCGAAAGGCAAGGTCGACTTCTTCAACGACACTGGCGGTTACGGATTCATCGAGACTGACGACGCTGACGAGGACGTGTTCTTCCACATGGAAGACGTCGGCGGCCCGGACCTCGAAGAGGGACAGGAGGTAGAGTTCGAGATCGAGGAGGCGGACAAGGGTCCGCGCGCGACGAACCTCACTCGGCTGTAGCTCGCTCGGCAGCATCCGCTACCGACGAACTCGGACAGCTCTCAAAACGCGTCTCGCGTATATGACACGCTCCAGCGGCGGCGCCGGGATTTTGGTCGCCGAGGGCGGTGGTTCCCACATGGACGGAGACGGCCTCGACGCTTCCGACCTCGACGCGTTCGTCGCCGAGCATCTCGATCGCTACGCGGAGACGCAGGGCGTCCTGCCCGAGGTGTTGGAGTCCGTCGGGGAGACGTACCGATCGCAGGGGTATCTGACCCGAGATCAGCTGTACGAGATCGCCTACGAGTCGTCGACGCGAAGCGCCTACCACGTCGAGACGAATCCCGAAGCCCGCTGTCGAGAGGTGACCCGCAACGCCCGCGAAGTCGACGGCGACTTCTCGTCGATCCATCTGATCACCGGCCTCTCCGGGTTCAAGGCGCCGACCGCGTCGTGCGTGCTGGCCGCGTTCGACGGAGACCGTCACGCCGTCGTCGACACCCGCGTCTGGGCGTCGCTGGAGCGGTTGGGCTACCTCGACGGACGGAAAGAGGGCTTCGACGCCGCGGACTACGTGACGATGATCGAACCGATCCGGGAGATCGCCGACGAGACCGGTCACCGGGCGGTCGACGTGGGCTACGCGCTGTTCGCTCACGACGATCACGTTCGGGAAGGGACGTTACACTAGCGCGCTTCTTTCACCGTTTATAAGTAGACGAGGAGCGCCTGCCGACGCCTTAAAAAGGGAACTCCACGCCGGTCGCCTCGGTCGAGTACTCCCAGAGCCGGCTCGCGTCCTCGGAGTTGTAGGAGGCGTCGTTCGACCGACCGATCGTCGGGTGTCCGCGCATGTTCATCAGTCCGCCGGGCTCGACGTAGGCGCCGCCGTCGACGTCGGCGGTGGCGGCGTACAGCATCGGAAGCGCGCCGGTGGCGGCGTCCTGTCCGAGCACCGCGTTCGCGAGCCGCATCCCGACCTTCATCAGGGGATTTCCGCTCTCCGCGGCGGTGCGGAGCTGGAGGTTGGTGTCGGCGTATCCCGGGTGGCAGGCGACGCTACGAATATCGATCGGCGCGTCGCCCTCGCGGTTCGCGGCGTCGATCCGGCGCTGGAGTTCGTAGGCGAAGAGGAGGTTCGCGAGCTTGCTCCGGCCGTACGCCTTCCACTTGCCGTACGACTCCTCCCAGTTGAGGTCCGAGAAGTCCATCTCGCCGCTCTCGTGGGCGCCCGACGACTGCGTGACGATTCGGGCCTCTCCGTCGACTCCCTCGGCGTCTCTTAAAAGGGAGAACAGGCGCCCGGTGAGCGCGAAGTGCCCGAGATGGTTGACGCCGAACTGCGTCTCGAAGCCGTCCTCGGTCTCGCTCCGGGGGATTGCCATCACCCCCGCGTTGTTACAGAGGACGTCGACCGCGTCGTAGTCGTCGGCGAGGCCGTCGGCGAACCCCGTTACCGAGTCGAGGGAAGCGAGGTCGCACTCGCGCACGTCGAGGTCGCCGTCGGAGTCGCTGTCGCCGTTACCGCCGCCGGCCTCGGCCCGGATCTTGTCGGCCGCGTCCTCGCCGCGCTCGACGCTCCGGCACGCCATCACGACGGTGGCGCCTTTCGCGGCGAACGCGCGCGTCCCCTCGTAGCCGAGCCCGCTGTTCGCGCCGGTGACGACGGCCGTCTTCCCGTCTAATCGCGGCATCTCTTCGGCGGTCCATCCTGACATGGGCGAACGGAGGGGCGTCACGGGGAGAAAGCTGTCGGCGGGATCGGCTGTCGCCTTTCCGTGCGACACGTTCTCGATCAGGGCGACGAGACGGCGTCTGACGCCGATATCCACTTTCACCGCGCCGGCGGTGCGTTTTTAGGTGCCTCGGTGAAAGGGGAGGGTACCGAATGACGTCCTTCCAGTCGACGATCGGCGACGAGGAGGGGATCGCGGAGGAGCTGGCCGAGGGCCAGCGCGAGATCTCCATCGCCGAGTTCTTCGAGAAGAATAAACACATGCTCGGGTTCGACTCGGGCGCCCGCGGGCTCGTCACCGCCGTCAAAGAGGCGGTCGACAACGCCCTCGACGCGACCGAGGAGGCCGGTTACCTCCCCGACATCTACATCGAGATCGAGGAGGTGGGCGACTACTACCGGCTCGTCATCGAGGACAACGGGCCGGGCATCACGAAAGAACAGCTCCCGAAAGTGTTCGGGAAGCTCCTGTATGGTAGTCGTTTTCACGCCAGAGAACAGTCTCGCGGCCAGCAGGGGATCGGCATCTCGGCGGCCGTGCTGTACTCGCAGCTGACCTCCGGCCAGCCCGCGAAGATCACCTCGCGCCCGAAGGGGCAGTCGCGGGCGCAGTACTTCGAGCTGATCATCGACACGGACACGAACGAGCCGGAGATTCAGGCCGACGAGGAGACGACGTGGGACCGCCCCCACGGCACCCGGATCGAGCTGGAGATGGAGGCGAACATGCGCGCCCGCCAGCAGCTCCACGACTACGTGAAACACACCGCGGTCGTCAACCCCCACGCCCGCCTTGAGCTTCGTGAGCCGGGGCTCGACGAACCGCTGAAGTTCGAGCGCGCGACCGACGAGCTGCCGGCGGAGACGAAGGAGATCCGCCCACACCCCCACGGCGTCGAGCTGGGCGCGCTGATAAAGATGCTGGAGGCGACCGAGTCGTACTCGGTCTCCGGGTTCCTTCAGGAGGAGTTCACGCGGGTCGGCAAGAAGACCGCGGACAGCGTGATCGACAACTTCCGCGACGTGTACTACGGCCGCGAGCTGGCGTGGTCGCCCCCGCGGGCCCACGACGACCGCGACGTCGCCGGCGCGGTCGCGGACGCGGTCGCCAACAAGGGCGCGGAAGCGACGACCGCCTTCGCCGAGGGGGTCGCAGAGACGGTGGCGAACAACGACCGAATCTCCCGGTCCGAGCTCGCGGCGATCGTCGACAACGTCGCGGAGACGGTCGAGGGCGACACGGGCAAGACGTTCGGCGGGACCGTCCGCGAGAACGCGGTCGACGCCGCGTGGGGGGCGATCACCGGGGTCGGCGGCGACGAGGCCGCCGACTCTGACGAGAGCGACGACGACTCCGAGAGTGCCGAGGAGTCTCCGCTCGTCTCCGACGCCTACGCCTTAGTCGACGACGCCACCTCGACCCGGAAGGACGACGCCGCGGTGCGGGCGATGGCCGAGGCGCTCACGCGACGGTTCGAAAACCTCGACGGCGACGCGTTCCGGATCACCCTGGACGACTTGGAGCGCCTCGTCGCCGACGCGGCCTCGTTCGTCGCCGAGCAGCGCGACGCGACGTTCGGCGAGACGGCCCGCGAGAACGTCGTCGAGGCGTTCTGGTCGCGGGCGCGCACGGTCCCGGACGACCCGCCGAAAGTGAAGGCGATCGCGGGGAGCCGCGACGCCGCCGCCGACCTGCTCGACGCGATGCGGACGACCGACATCCTCGCGCCGCCGACCGACTGCCTCGCGCCGATCACGGCCGAACTGGTCGAGGCCGGGCTCCGCAAGGAGTACGACGCCGACTTCTACGCGGCGGCGTCCCGCGACGCCGAGGTCCACGGCGGCGACCCGTTCATCGTCGAGGCCGGCATCGCCTACGGCGGCGAGATCCCGGCGGAGGGATCCGTCGAACTCCTCCGGTTCGCGAACCGCGTCCCGCTCGTCTATCAGCGCGGCGCCTGCGCGACGACGGACGTGATCAAGAACATCGGCTGGCGCAACTACGGGCTCGACCAGCCCGGCGGGTCCGGGCTCCCCAACGGCCCGGCCGTCATCAGCATCCACGTCGCCTCCACGAACGTCCCGTTCACCAGCGAGTCGAAGGACGCGCTCGCGAACGTCCCCGCGATCGAAGACGAGATCGAACTGGCGGTCCGCGAGGCGGCCCGCGAGCTGAAGTCGTTCCTGAACAAGCGGCGCTCGATGCAGCAGCGCCGAGAGAAACAGGACGTGCTGGGTCGCATCCTCCCGGAGATGGCCGACAAGGTCTCGGAGGTTACAGGCCGATCGCGCCCCGACATCGACGGGGCGCTCGCGCGGATCATGAACAACGTCAGCGTCGAGCGCGAGGTGAACGGCGAGACGGTGACGCTCGTCGTCGAGAACCACTCGGACGTGAACGAGGAGCTGGAGATCACGGACATCGTCTCGACGGAGCCGACCGATCTGTCGGACGGGACGGTGGTCGACATGGACGGCGAGTGGTTCGTCCAGTGGAAACCCGAGGTGCCCTCGGGCGACGAGCGGGAACTGACGTACGCGATCGACGGCGACGCCGACTTCGAGGTCAGCGTCGGCGGCGTCGAAACGGAGAAACTCACGGTGAATGCCTAATGACGACAGAAAGCGACGCTCGAGACGAGCTGATCGACTTGGCCGCGGACTTCTACGACCAGTTCGCCGCCGGGGACATCCCGGAGATGACGCTCCCGACGCGGACGAAGAGCAACATCGAGTACGACACCGAAAGCGGCGTCTGGACCTACGGCGACCGTACCTCGACGCGCAGCGCCAACTCGGTGCGGGGCGCGCGCAAGCTGCTGAAGGCGGCGTACACGATCGAGTTCCTCGCGGACCAGCTCGACGAGGACCGCTCGTCGACACTGCGTGAGCTGTACTACCTCTCCGAGTCGTGGGACAACGACGAGGCGCAGTTCTCCTCGCAGGACGAGTCGAACGATCTCGTGGAGGACTTGGAGATCGTCACGGGCGTCACCCGCGAGGACTTCCACATGCGCCCGGAGGAGTCGGGCGCGACCCTGATGGGACCGCTCCTCATCCGCGAGCAGACCCGCCGCGGAGAGCGCGAGATCCACTGTCAGGAGGACGTGGGCGCCGGCGGCTACCAGATCCCGAACAACCCGGACATGATCGACTTTCTCGACGACGACATCGACTTCGCGCTCGCCGTCGAGACCGGCGGGATGCGCGACCGGCTCGTCGAGAACGGGTTCGACGAGGAGTACAACTGCCTCGTCATCCACCTCAAGGGTCAGCCCGCCCGAGCGACCCGTCGGATCACGAAGCGCGTCCACGACGAACTGGACGTTCCCATCGCCGTCTTCGCCGACGGCGACCCGTGGTCCTACCGGATCTACGGCTCCGTGGCGTACGGCTCGATCAAGTCCGCCCACCTCTCGAAGTACCTCGCGACCCCGCAGGCGGAGTTCGTCGGGATCCAGCCGGAGGACATCGTCGAGTACGACCTTCCGGCCGACCCGCTCTCCGACTCGGACGTGAACGCCCTCGAATCGGAGCTGGACGACCCGCGGTTCCAGACCGACTACTGGGAGGAGCAGATCGAACTCCAGCTCGACATCGGGAAGAAGTCCGAACAGCAGTCGCTCGCAAGCCGCGGGCTCGACTTCGTCACCGACACGTACCTCCCCGAGCGGCTCGACGCGATGGGCGTGATCTGAACTTCGCTACTCGTCCTCGTACACGAGTTCGTTGATCTCGCGGCGCTCGCCGTCGGAGTCGTCGTTTGCGTACTTATAAGTGACGCCCTCTTCTTCGTCCGCAGTCGCGTTGTGCGAGCCGTCACAGAGCGGCTTCGAGTCGGAGAGACCGCACTGACAGACGTAGATCATGTCGTCGTCGCCCATGTCGGACTCGTCGAGCTTTGCCGGTCCGCGCTCCTCGTGCGTGACTTCGCGTGCCATGGTCGTCGATGGGGAGCCACCCGAATACGGCTTGTGGGCGCAGAGCGGGAACGGGCGGCTCTCGTTACGACCGCCGCAACCGCCTTGAGCGTGGGGGCCGTATCGGTGGTATGAGCAAACCCGACGAGTCCGACGGCGTCGACGCCGAGGCGTCGACCTCAGACCTGACCGACGAGGAGTGGCGCGAACGGCTCTCCGAGGAGGAGTACCGCGTGCTCCGCGAGAGCGGCACGGAGGCGAAGTTCTCCGGCGAGTACGTCGACCACCATCCCGACGACGGGGAGTACCGCTGTCGGGCCTGCGGGACGGTCCTCTTTGAGGCCGAAACGAAGTACGAGTCCGGCTGCGGTTGGCCCGCCTTCTACGCCGCCGAGGAGGAGTCCGTGACGACGACGGTGGACACCAGCCACGGGATGCGCCGCACCGAGGTCCGGTGTGCGAACTGCGACTCCCACTTGGGCCACGTGTTCGACGACGGCCCCGAGCCGACCGGGAAGCGGTTCTGTATCAACTCAGTCGCGATGGAGTACGACGACGAATAACTCGGTTCGCCGGACAAGACGGGAGAAGGCGTTTATAAACCGATTTCGGGCACCGCTATCTGAGATATGTAAGCGAACGACGACGCAATGAAGACTTCCGAATCTCCAGCCGTTCCCTTATAAATCGTTGTCAGTAACTCGGCGGTGAGTTCTTCCAAAGCTCCAGTCGCTCATTTATAAACGGGTCCCGGTGGATCGGTGGTGGACACCTTCAAAGCCCCAGCCGCAAGGCGGGCGCACGCTCGCTGCGGTCCTCACTCGGTCGCTCACTTCGTTCGCTCCCTCGTTGTTGTCCTTACGTCGCCTGCGCCCGCCTTGCGGCTGCCCCTTTGATTCCCACCCGGCCCGCACAGCAACCGCACCTCACACCTCCCCAGCCTCGTCGGCCTCCCTCCGCTTCGCTTCGGTCGGCCGACTCCCTCGCGCGTGCTGGCTCGCGCCACCGCGTTGTCCTTTATAAGAAACCGTCGCCGCTGCTGGCGGGTATTTAAATACCACGTCGCTGCCGGCGATCTGATTCGCCAGCGTTAGCCATCGGTCGCTGTCGAGTCTGCTAATTATCATCCCTCACAGAGCTGCAGTTGGACGACGAACACGGCACCTTTCGGCTCGTTGTCCTCGATCCACACGTCGCCGCCGTAGATTTCCACGAGCGAGCGGACCAGATAGAGTCCGATCCCGGCGCCCGGGCTGTCGAGTCCCTTCTCGCCTTTCCCGAAAATCTCGTCGCGCTGATCCTCGGGGATCCCGGGTCCGTTGTCCGCGATCCGGACCTCGGCGACGCCGTCGGCCGCCTCGGCCGTCGCGGACACCGTCACCTTCGGCGGGGTCTCGTCGTTGTGCTGGACCGCGTTGCGCAGGATGTTCCGGAACACGGAGCTCAGCATCTCGTCGCCGACCACCTCCGCCTCGGGGAACGACCCCTCGACGGTGAAGACGGCCTCCGAGTAGGCGGAGCGGACCTCCTCGACCTGCTGTGAGAGGACCCGAGCGAGCGAGACGCGGTTCGGCTCGGCGTCGTCCCGGAGCATCACCTCCGCGAGGTCGCGGACCGTCGTGGTGAGCGCGACGGCGCTCTGGGTGTTCCGCTTTATCACCTCCAGGTACTCTCTCCCCTCCTCGTCGACGTGGTCGTCGAGGAGTTCGGCGTACGCGCCCACGAGCTGCAGGTCGTTGCGGATGTCGTGGCGCATCACCTGGTTCAGCAGTTGGAGGTCGTCGCGCTGGCGCTTGAGGCGCTCCTCGGGGTCCGCCTTCCCGCCCGCGTCGAAGGTCGCGCCGTCGACCCCCTCGGCGTCCGCGTGGTCGCTCATGACGAGAATATACGCCCCCTCGTAGCTTTTACGTACCGGTCTCGACGCTCCGACCCTCTCCGCCTACATCCCCTCGTCGAGCAGTTCGCGAGCGATGATGTTCTTCTGGATCTCCGTGGTCCCCTCGTAGATCTGGGTGATCTTCGCGTCGCGGTAGAGCCGTTCCACGTCGTGGTCGTTGACGAAGCCGGCGCCGCCGTGGACCTGGACCGCCTTGTCGGCGACCTCGACCGCGGTCCGCGAGGCGAACTCCTTCGCCATCGACGCGAGTGCGGTGAGATCCCCCGATTCGTTGTCGACCGCCCACGCGGAGCGGTAGGTGAGCCAGCGCGCGGCCTCGGTGTTGGTGTGCATCTCCGCGAGCTTGTGTTTGATCGCCTGGAAGTCGCTGATCGGGCGGTCGAACTGCTCGCGCTCCTCCGCGTACTCTAAGGCGCGCTCGGCCGCGCCGCGGGCGATGCCGACGCCCTGCGCGGCGACCGCGGTGCGCGTCTCGTCGAAGAACTGCATGAGCTGTAAAAAGCCCATCCCGCGCTGGCCGATCAGGTTCTCCTCCGGGACCCGCACGTCGTCGAACCGAAGCTCGGCGGTGTCGCTCGCGCGGATCCCGAGCTTCCCGGTGATCTTGTCGCGGGTGAGCCCGTCGCGGTCGCCCTCGACGAGGATCTGCGAGTAACCGGAGTAGCGGTCGTCGATCTCGGGGTCGGTCTCGCAGACGACGACGAAGTAGTCGGCGACGGTGCCGTTCGTGATCCACATCTTCGAGCCGTTGATCACCCACTCGTCGCCGTCCTTCTCGGCGCGCGTCGCCACTGAGGTCACGTCCGAGCCCGCCTGCGGCTCCGAGATGGCCGAGCCCATCACCGCGTCGCCCGCGGTCACCTCGGGGAGGACGCGCTCCTTCTGGTCCTCCGTGCCGAACTCCATCAGTGCCTCCGCGCCGAAGCCGGCGCTGGAGACGCAGAGGCCGATTCCGGGGTCGGCCGCGAACAGCTCCTCGGTGAGGATCGCGTTCTCCAGCGAGGAGTAGCCGACGCCGCCGTACTCGACGGGGACGTGCGGCGCGAGCAGTCCCATGTCGGCGGCCTTGTCCATCACCTCATGAGGGTACTCCTCCTCCACGTCGTACTCGGTCGCGACCGGGCGAATCTCCTCCTCGGCGAACTTCCGGACCTCGTCGCGGAGGTGCTTCTGCTCGTCCGTTAACTGGAACTCCATACGCGACCGTTTCGCGGAATCCATGATAATTATTCGCAAACGTTAGGGAATTCGAATCGTGTTTATAATTCTTTAGTTTGGTAGTGTGATTGATAGCGGGAGTAGGTGTTGCAGATCGGCGGCGGAGAGGAAGTATTTAAACAACCGTGAGCGACTGCGACGATCGCTTATAAACGGGATGCGGTGGCGCGCGCCTCCGAGTGGCCGACAGGCCACGAGGAGTGCGTGCGAGGGAGCCCGCGGCCGCCTTTGGCGGCCGCGGCGAGGCTGGGGAGGTGTGAGGCGCGGGGTGGTGCGGTCGGGTGGGACTCAAATGGGCAGCCGGGAGGACGGCGCAGGCGACGCAAGCACTGCAAGGAGCGAGTGGAACGAGCGACTGAGGAGCACAGCGAGCGTGTGCCGTCCTCCCGGTTGGGGCTTTGGAAGTGTTCACCCCAGCACCGTCGTACCCTTATAAACAGCCGCCAGCAACACCACTCGATCGCTTATAAACAGCCGTTTCACCAGTTCGCTATACCCACTCCTGCCATCGATCACGCGGTGGGCCCGACCGGGCCCCGTCAGCGCCGCCCTTCGACGAACGTCGCGATCCGGTCGGTCGCCTCCTTCAGCTCGCGCATCGAGGTCGCGTACGACACCCGGAGATGACCCTCGCCGCCCTCGCCGAAGACGGAACCGGGGACGACGGCGACGCCCTGCGCCTCCAGTAGCTCCTCCGCGAACGCCTCGTCGTCGCCGCCGCAGTCCGGGAACGCGTAGAACGCGCCGCCCGGCTCGAAGGTGTCGAGGCCCATCTCGTTGAACCGGGAGACGACCAGCCGCCGCCGGCGGTTGTACTCGTCGACCATCTCCGCGACCTCGTCGTCGCACCGGTCGAGCGCTTCGATCGCGGCGTACTGCGGCGTCGTCGGCGCCGACAGCATCGTGTACTGGTGGATCCGGTTCATCGCGTCGATGGCCTCGCTCGGGCCGAGGGCGTACCCCAGCCGCAGCCCGGTCATCGCGTACGCCTTCGAGAAGCCGTTGACGACGACGGTGCGCTCGCGCATCCCCGGCTGGGTAGCGATCGAGGCGTGCTCGGCGCCGTAGGTGAGCGCGGAGTAGATCTCGTCGGCGATCACCCGGAGGTCCTCGTCGCGACAGAACGCCGCGACCTCGGCGTACTCCTCCTCGGTCATCGTCGCGCCCGTCGGGTTGTTCGGGTAACAGAGCACGAGCAGGTCGGCCTCGGCGGCGCCCGCCGCCTCCAGCGACTCCCGAGTGAGCGCGAAGTCGTCTTCGGCCCGCGTGGGGACCGTCAGCGGCTCGCCGCCCGCGAGCTCGATCCCCGGTCCGTACGAGATGTACGTCGGCTCGTGGACCGCGACCGTGTCGCCGGGGTCGACGAGGGCGCGGAACGCCAAGTCGACCGCCTCGCTCGCGCCGGTCGTGACGAGGATCTCCTCGGCCGGATCGTACGACTGGTCGTAGCGCTCGTGATGGGCGGCGATCCGCTCGCGGAGCGCGGCCATCCCGCGGTTCGAGGTGTAGGAGGTCTTCCCGCGTTCAAGCGAGTCGATCGCGGCGGTCCGAGCGGCCCACGGCGCCGAGAAGTCGGGCTCGCCGACGCCCAAGGAGATCACGTCGTCGCGCGCCTCCGCGAGCTCGAAGAACTTCCGGATCCCCGACTCCGGGAGGTCGCGCGCGCGGTCCGAGAGTCTCATGGCGAGACGGAGAGGCGGTCGTCGTCGTCGCCGTCCTCGAACCGGATCCCGCCGTCCTTGTAGGTGTCCATGATGTAGTGGGTCACCGTCTGGGTGACCTCCGGCATGGGCGCGACCTGCTCGGAGATGAATCGGGAGACGTCCTCCATCGTCTCGCCGAGCACCTCGACGGCGAAGTCGTAGTCGCCGGAGACGAGGTGGAGGGCGTCGACCGCGGGGAACTTCGCGATCTGGTCGGCGACCTGTTCGTACCCCGTCTCGCGGTCGAGTTCGACGTTGATCTCGGCGATCGCTCGGATCTTCCCCTCGTCCACGCGGTCCCAGTCGACGACCGCCTGGTAGCCGTGAACCACGTTGTCCGCCTCCAGCGCGTCGATCGCGTCCGCTACCGCGTCCGCGTCGAGGCCCGTCTGGGCCGCGATGTCGTCGATGTCCTCGCGGGCGTTCCGCGCCAACACGTCGAGTACCTCGCGCTCGGCGTCCATACCTCACGATCACACGGGGACGGTTTATGAGTAGCGACGCCCGCAAGACGGGCGAGGCGGCAGGGTGGAACGACGGACGCACGGAACTTCGCCGAATCCTTATTAGTGATACCATTGTATCACACACTATGAGCACCGACGCGAACGCCGGCGACGATCGGATGGAGAAGATCAACGTCCGCGTTCCGAAGTCCCTGCTGGACCGGATCGACGAGGAGTGGGAGCGGCGGGGGTACGCGAGCAAGTCCGAGGCGATCCGCGACGCGCTGCGCGACTGGGTGGATCCGTCGGTCACCCTCTCCGAGGAGACGCTGTCCGATCTGGCGGAGAGCCGCGAGCAGGCGGAACGCGACGAGACGGTGTCGGCCGAGGAAGCCCGCGAGCGACTGGGACTGGATGACTGAGGTCGAGTACACCGAGCAGGCGCTTTCCCATCTGGAAGCCCTCGATCCACAGGCCGCCGACCGGATTATGAACAAGGTCGACGAGGCGACCGAGTGGACCGAACATCGGTTGGAACCCCTCTCCGGGTATCCGTACTATAAGCTCCGAGCCGGCGACTATCGTGCCGTCGTCGCGTGGAACCGCAACGACGACATCATTCGCGTCGAAGCCGTCGGTCACCGCAGAAACGTGTACGACCGACACCTGCCTCCCTGAGGGCGCGTTCCCTTCCGCCACCCTCACCGCTTTCCGCGTGGCGCGCGATCACTCTCCCATGGCTTCAGACACCACCGGCCGGCGCGACACGTTCGACATCGGCGGCGACCTGACCGTCAACCGTCTCGGCTTCGGCGCGATGCGGATCACGGGCGAGGACATCATCGGCCGACCCGATGACGAAGACGAGGCCGAGCGGGTCCTCCAACGAGCCGTGGACCTCGGCGTCGACTTCGTCGACACCGCCGATTCCTACGGCCCGGGCGTCTCGGAGCGGCTGATCGGCGAGGCGCTCGGCGACCCCGACGACGTCGTTGTCGCCTCGAAGGCCGGCCTGCTCCGTAACCGCGAGGGCGACTGGCTCCCCCACGGCGACCCCGACTTCCTGAAGAACCAGGTGCTGTGTAGCCTCGACCGGCTCCGGACCGACACGATCGACCTGTACCAGTTCCACCGCCCGGACCCCGACACCGACTTCGAGGAGTCGGTCCACGCGTTCGCGGAGATGAAGGACGCCGGACAGATCGCCCACGTCGGGCTCTCGAACGTCACCGTCGAGCAGTTGGAGACCGCGACCGAGATCGTCGATGTCGCCACCGTCCAGAACCAGTACAACGTCGGCCACCGCGACGACGAGGACGTGCTCCGCGCGTGCGAGGAAAACGATGTGGGGTTCATCCCGTGGGGGCCGATGTACGCGATCGACGGAGACGAGACCCCCGACGCGCTCGACGAGGTCGCCGACCGCCACGACGCGACGGCGCGACAGGTCGCGCTCGCGTGGCTGCTCGACCACTCCGACGTGACGCTCCCGATCCCGGGCACGTCGAGCGTCGATCACCTCGAATCGAACCTCGCGGCCGCGGACCTGTCGCTGACCGACGACGACCTGAGCGCGCTGAACGAGATCGACCCGCAGGAGTAGCCGCGAACTCTGAACTGCTGACGGCCTGTCGCCTATTCGTCGAACGGGTTCGTCAGCTCGACCGTCTCCTCGCGGTCGGGACCGACGCCGACCGCGTAGATCGGCGTGTCGATCTCGTCGGCGACGAACTCCAGGTAGTCGCGGGCCGCCTCCGGGAGCGCGTCGTAGCCGTCCTCGGCGACCGCGGCCGAGTCGAACGGCTCCCAGGTGTCGAGCGTCTCGAACACGGGCTCACAGCGTTCCCACCGCTCGGTCGTCGTGGGAACGGTGTCGAACGTCTCTCCATCGAGCTCGTAGCCCGTACACACCTTCAGCTCGTCGAGGCCGGCGAGCACGTCGACGTGGTTGACCGCGACGCCCGTGAAGCCGGAGACGCGCGCGGCGTGCCGGAGCATCGGGAGGTCGAGCCAGCCGATCCGGCGCGGGCGACCGGTGACCGTCCCGAACTCGCCGCCCTTCTCGCGGATGTCGTCGGCGAGCGCCTCCTCGTCGGCGTCGCCGTCGAGCTCGGTCGGGAGCGGCCCCTCGCCGACCCGCGAGAGGTACGCCTTCACGATGCCGACGACCTCGCCGTCGCCGACCGCCGTGACGCCGAGCCCGGAGCCGACCGACGCGGCGCCGGCGGTCGGATTCGAGGAGGTGACGAACGGGTAGTTCCCGTGGTCGATGTCGATGTGAGTGCCCTGCGCGCCCTCGAAGAGGATCTCGTCGCCCGCCTCGCGGCGGCGGTGGAGGTAGTCGGAGCAGTTGACGGTCATCCCCTCGTCGGCGAGCCGCTCGCCGATCGCGGCGAACTCCTCGTGGAGCGCGTCGACGTCGAACGCCTCGGCGCGGTCGTCTCCTTGGAGGTCGAGCCCGTACACGTCCTCGACGAGCGCGCGCTTCTGCGGGACGACGTACTCCAGCTTCTCGCGGAGCACGTCGGAGTCGAGCAGGTCGGCGATCCGGATCCCCCGGCGTCCGGCCTTGTCCTCGTACGTCGGACCGATGCCGCGGCCGGTCGTGCCGACCTCGTCGCCGGCGTCGTCGTCGGCCTTGACCTCCTCTTCGATCCCGTCGAGCACGCGGTGGTACGGGAGGATGACGTGCGCCCGCCGGGCGACCCGCACGTCGGGGTCGAGTCCGCGCTCGCGCAGGTCGTCGATTTCGGTGAACAGCGTCTTGGGGTTGACGACGCAGCCGTTGCCGAGGATACCGGTCGTGCCTCGAACCGCGCCGCTCGGCACGAGCGACAGCTTGTACTCGACGCCGCCTTCGACGACGGTGTGGCCGGCGTTGTCGCCGCCCTGATAACGGACTACGACGTCCGCGTCCCCTCCCCACCGGTCGACGAGCGCGCCCTTGCCCTCGTCTCCCAGCTGGGAGCCGACGATGGTGAGTGTCATACGACCCGGTGGTTCCCGGCGAGGGGTAAAACCGATTACGGTCCAGTCCAGAGAATACACCACGAATATGCATTAGACGCGCGAAGTGCGCGTGTCGCTATCGTCGTTCGTGCGGGTCCCCTCCGCGATCGACGGCGGATTGATCCGATCCGGACGGCGTCGCTCCGATCGAATGCGTTAACTACTCCCACGTCAAAGCCCGGGTCGAGCGATTCCGGGCACTCCCCGACAGCAACTTTTAAACGGGGGCATGACGAGTTAACATGTGCCATGATAGATCGACTAGAGAAGGAGGTAGACATGCTGGAACGTCACCTCCAAGTCCTGCGGATGGTCATCGAAAACGAGCCGATCGGCATCGTGAAGATGTCGAACGAGACGGGATACCCCCATCACAAGGTCCGCTACTCGCTGCGCGTGCTCGAGGAAGAGAACCTCATCGAGCCGTCCAGCCAGGGCGCGATCACGACCGAGCGCACCCACGAGTTCGTCGACGAACTCGACGAGAAGCTCGACGAGACGGTCGATAAGCTCGGCTCCATGCGGATCGACGACGCCGCGGAACTCGAGAACTGACTGTTTCGATTTCGCGTGAGCGACGCACGAATCGCGTGGTGACGGGGTTTAAACGGCGTTTGGATCGGGATTCGGTCGGGTTTGAACCGTCTCTGAACCGCATTTAAATCGAACCTCGTTCGGGTTCGCAGTTCGTCCTCGCCAGCCGCATTCTCTCGACTCGGCAGTTCTCGGCTCGTTTCGGCCCGTCAGCTACAGGTCTGGAACCGTCATGTGGAAGCCGCCGTCGCGGGCCTCGACCAGGCAGAGGTGGTACCCCTGCTTGCGCGAGAGCTTCACGAAGCTCGCGCGCTTCGACCGGCTGAACAGTCCCCCGCCGACCGCGTCGCTCGCGGTCTCTAACGCGCCGGGCTCGAAGAAGCTCTCCGTCACCGCGAACGTCGCGGCGAACTGCTCGTTCGACCCGGCGATGTCGCGGCCGTTCTCGACCAGCGACTCCAAAGTCCCCTCGGCGGTCGGGTCGCGGCTGTCGTTGAGATCGGCGACGAACAGCGGATTCCCCATTCGGTCGCGCAACACGAGGTCGAACGAGCGCTGTTCGCGGGTCTCCTCGCCGCCCTCGCGGAGCACGATCGACACGGAGCCGCCGATCTCCGCGCGGTCGATCTTCGGGATCGCGTCGTAGAGGTCGCGGAGCACGCTCTGGTTACCGGTACTACTCACCTCGAACGGGAGGTCCTCGACGAGCCACCGGGTGAACCCGTACTCGATGGTTCCCTCTAAGAACTCCTCGTACGGGCGGCCGTCGACCGCCAGTCCGTCCGTCTCGAAGCTGGTGTGGTGTTCGATCCGGAGGTTCTCGCGGAGCGCGTCGCGGTCGACCGTCCCGTCGTGGGCGTCTTCGAGCGTCGCGCCGCCCTTGGACTCGTACCTGACGAAGAGGTTCGTCCCGCTCCGCGCCTCCGCCGGCGAGATCGACCGGTCGCTCTCGGGGAGCCGGTCGCGCGCGGCCGACAGCTCCGACTCCAGTCGGTCGCGTTCCTCACGGAGCGTCGATAGCTCCGACTCCAGTCGGTCGACCTCGGTCGCGAGCTCGTCTCGCTCTGCGGCGATCTCGTCGCGGTCGGCGGCGAGATTGTCGCGTTCCGCCGCCAGCGACGCCCGTTTCTCCTCGGCGGCCTCGAGTTCGGCTCGGAGCTGCTCGACCCGCTCGCCGGACGACTCGCGCGTTCCCGCGCCCGTTCCCGCTCCCGAAGCCCGCTGCGAGACGGCCGAGCGGTTCGACCGGTCTCGGTCGGTGGAGCGCGGCTCGGGAGACCGGTCGTCACCGTTCGCGGCGGCCGAACCGCGGTCCCCGCTTCGGCCGGTGCTCCCGGAACGCTGGCGATTGCTCGCCTCTCGCGAGGTCCGTCCGCCGGCGTTCGGATCGCCTTTCCCGCGAGTTCGGCTCCCCGGCGGATCGCTCGCCTCGGAGGGGTCGAGCGCGGGGATCGACTTCTGCTCGCGCCACTGCTCCTCCTCGGAGAACACGTCGTCGCTCGGGCGGTCGCCCTCGGGCTCGGGGGCATCGGTCGCGTCGATGGCGTCAGACGGCGCGTCCCGTTCGACCGTCGCGTCGGGCTCCGCGCTCGATTCCGCGTGTCCGATTGCCGGGCCCGCGGCCGCGTCCGGCGTCGGCTGGCCCCCGTTCGAGTCGTCGGCCCGCTCTCGCGGCGGGTCCGACACTTCGTCGGCCGGCGGCGACGACTCTCGGTGCGTCGGTTCCGCTCCGTCATGCCCGGAGCGCTTCTCGCCTCCTTCCCGGTCCCCCCGCGCGTCGGAAGTCGACTCCTCGTCGTCCCCGGCTGACTCCTCGTCGGGAGCCGTGTCGTCGGGAGTCGCCTCGCGGACGGAGTCGTCTTCGGTCGACTCCTCGTCGGTCTCGCTCTCAACAGGGCCGCCTTCGGCGGCCTCGTCCTCGTTCGGTTCGTCGTCGGAGACGGCCCCGCCCTCCGTGGCGGTCGCGCCCTCCGCGGCGGTCGCGCCGTCGGCCCCAGGGGGGTCGGGAATCTCCTGTACGTCCAGATCGACTTCGTAGACGGTGTAGATCCCGACCTCGTCGTCGGCCAGTTCGAAGGCGTCGTCGCCGGTTTCGAGCCGGCGCGAGTTGCCGACGTACGCCGCGGCCATCGACTCGCCCGCGGTGTAGGTGACGTAGTAGTCGCCCGAGAGCACGTTCTCCGACAGCTCGACGTAGCCGGTGAACCCGCCCTGCGTGAGCTTCCGGTCGGCCTCCGAGAGCGGCGTGTCGTTCGTGTAGTACTGCGCCCGCGGCTCCCCGCCCTGCTCCTGCATGGCGAACAGGACCGGGAGGACCTCCGCCGGCGCCTTATAAACCGTCCCGGAGGCGTCCGCGAACGCGTCGAGGTCGACGTCGGCGGTACCGACGACGCGGCCCTCGAACACGAACAGCCACCCCGTGCCGTTCGTCACCGCGCCGGAGAACCCCCGATCGACGAGACGCCCGAGCCCCGCGAAGCCGTCCGAGAACTCTCGGGCGTCCCATTCGGTTATCTCCGCTCTTCGCTCTGCGTCCATTCTTGCGTTTATGTCGCCTGCAACGACCCAAATACCTTCCGGAGCGTGAGACGGTCGTCTGACGCCGGCCGTCGGTCGATCGGCCCCGATCCGGCTGTCCCTGTCTCCCGCTCCCGGCTACGTTCCGTCGACCTCGGCGATCGCTTCACGGCCGAGTTCGATCACGTCGCGCTGGAGGTCGCTCTCGGCCAGCTCCGCCGGCGTGTACCAGCGCCAGCCGTCGGGAGCGACCTCGTCCGCGCCGTCCGGCGCGATCTCGCGGGAGTCGACCCGGGCGTAATAGAGGTGGTCGACGTGCTGGTGGCCCACCGAGCCGTCCTCGTGGACGTTGATGTCGTGGAGCATGAGGTGTGCCGGCTCCGGGAGCCCGCGCGTGTTCGGTCCCTCGATCGACGACTCGGTCGCGACGAGCTCCGCCTCCAGCCCCGTCTCCTCGCGGACCTCCCTGAGCGCGGCCTCGTGGGGGAGCTCGTCGCGGTCGACGTGCCCGCCCGGCGGGAGCCGGATCCCCAGCCGCTCGTGGGCGTGGAGCGCGGTCGCGCCGTCGTTGACGACGTACGTCGTCGCCGTGAAGTGACGAGTGGTCTCCATACGCGTGGCTCGCCCCGCGACGGCTTGGGCGTTCGGAAAAACGTCGGGTGTCGACGGCGGAGCCGGAGCCGGAGCCGGCTCAAAGTTGCGTCAGTTCAGCGCGACGCCGTCTTCGGCCTCCAACAGCTCGTGGTACCGGTTCCGGATGGTGACCTCGCTGATGTTCGCCACCTCGCTGACGTCGCTTTGGGTCACCTTCTCGTTGACGAGCAGCGAGGCGGCGTAGACGGCGGCGGCCGCGAGGCCGACCGGCGACTTGCCCGAGTGGATCCCCTGCGACTTCGCGGTGTCGAGCAGCGAGCGCGCCCGGCGCTCGGCCTCGTCGGAGAGGCCCAGATCGGAGGCGAACCGGGGGACGTAGCTCTCGGGGTCGGCGGGCTGGATCTCCAGTTTGAGCTCGCGGACGACGTAGCGGTACGTCCGGGCGATCTCGTCCTTCTCGACCCGAGAGACCGCCGAGATCTCGTCGAGGCTCCGCGGGGTGCCGGCCTGGCGGGCGGCGGCGTACAGCGACGACGTCGACACGCCTTCGATCGAGCGGCCGGGCAGGAGGTCCTCGTCGAGCGCGCGGCGGTAGATGACCGAGGCGGTCTCGCGGACGTTGTCCGGGAGGCCGAGCGCCGAGGCCATGCGGTCGATCTCGCCGAGCGCCTGTTTGAGGTTGCGCTCCTTCGAGTCGCGGGTGCGGAACCGCTCGTTCCACGTGCGCAGCCGCTGCATCTTCTCGCGCTGGCGGCTGGATAGCGACTTGCCGTAGGCGTCCTTGTCCTGCCAGCCGATGTTCGTCGAGAGCCCCTTGTCGTGCATCATGTTCGTCGTCGGGGCGCCCACGCGCGACTTGTTGTCCTTCTCCTTGGAGTCGAACGCGCGCCACTCCGGCCCGCGGTCGATCTCGTCTTCCTCGACGACGAGCCCGCAGTCGACACAGACCGTCTCGCCGTGCTCCGTGTCGCTCGCGAGCTGGCCGCCACACTCCGGACAGTGTAGCTCCTCGTCGTTTTCCGACTCGGTCTCGCTCTCGTCGTCGACGTGCTCTGTCGTGTACGTTCGAAGGTTCTCGCTCATTGGTATGGTACGTGGAGGGAACAACGAAACCGAGAGAGGATTCTCGGTGTTTTCCTCACCCTTAAGTAAGTGACCGACGCACTTAAATGTTCGCGTGTATGGCGTCTCAGAGACACTGCCAAAAACGGCGTGTACAACCCTGTAAAATTCGGAATTCGCGATGGTATGAGCGCACCCGCGTCGAGAGCGAAACCAACGGTGGGAAAGCGGAATTTAGTATATAGGCGTTTCGCGAGAGGCGGACGGCCCTCGGAGCGACCCGCCCGCCCGGCAGCCACCCCGACGGGAGGTGCATGAGCGAAGGGAAGGCGGCACGTCGCTCCGTCGACTTTTCGGTCCCCCCGTTCCGACGTGCGCGGTATATGCTTTGTCCCGAGTCGCTGTCGGCGGACCCTCCCCGTCCGGCCGGTTCCGCGAGGACAACGGATTTGGCGGTCGACCGAGCAGAGAGCGTATGAACCGCGCGCGACTCGACGAGCACCTCGCCGACCTCGACACGGGCGGCTACCTGATCGACGCCTCGCAGGACGACGCCAACCAGCTGTACCTCTCCGGGTTCACCGGCCCCGATCCGTTCCTCACGCTATACGCCGACGGCGAGATTCACCTGCTCGTCGGCGGGCTGGAGTACGGCCGTGCCCGCAAGGAGGCGACCGCCGACACGGTCGAGCGCCACGCCGACTACGACTACGAGTACGGCGGCCGCGAGGCCCGCAACGACATGTACGCCCGGTTCGTCCGCGACAAGGGCGTCGAGTCCGTCTCGATGCCGCCGCGGGGGCCGATCGGCACCGCGGACGCCCTCCGCGAGCGCGGGATCGAGGTCGCGGTCGACACCGACGACCGGCTTCAGGAGGTCCGGGCGGTGAAGACCGACGAGGAGGTCGACGCGATCCGCGAGGCCCAGCGAGCCAACGAGGCGGCGATGCGGGCCGCCGAGGACCTGATCGCCGGCGCCGACGTGGCCGGTGCCGGCGACGACGTGAAGGGGGTAGAGCCCGGCACCCTCCTCCACGACGGCGACGCCCTGACCAGTGAGCGAGTGACCGAGGAGATCGAGGTGACGCTACTGCGGCACGGCTGCGCGCTCGACCAGACCATCGTCGCCGGCGGCGCGCAGGCCGCGGACCCCCACGACCGCGGGTCGGGGCCGCTCCGGGCGAACGAGGCGATCATCGTCGACATCTTCCCGCGGTCGAAGGCGACCAAGTACAACGCCGACATGACCCGGACGTTCTGCGTCGGCGAGCCGAGTGAGACGCTCCGCGAGTGGTACGACCTCACCGAGCGCGCGCTCGACGCCGCGCTCGATGCGGTCGAGCCGGGCGCGACCGGCGAGGACGTGCACGCGGCGGCCTGCGAGGTGTACGAGGAGGCGGGCGAGCCGACGTTCCGGACCGACCCGGAGACGGAGACGGGGTTCATCCACTCCACCGGCCACGGGGTCGGCCTCGACGTCCACGAGTCCCCCCGGCTCGCGAGCGGCGGCGAGGAGCTGGAGCCCGGCCACGTGATCACCGTCGAGCCCGGGCTCTACGACCCCGAGGTGGGCGGGGTTCGGATCGAGGACATCGCCGTCGTCACCGAGGACGGCTACGAGAACTTCACGGAGTACCCGATCGAGTTCGTCGTGTAGGCCGCAGGGTGACCGATCGCACACCACATCCGGCCCCGTTAGCCGCGACCGGAACCCGCTTTGACCCGGATCGAGAACGGCGACCGTGAACTGGCGGTACAAACACACCGCGCTCGCGCTCTGTACGCTCGCGTTCACCGCGACGATGGTCGCGCGCCTGGTGATCAGCCCGCTGATCCCGCAGATCCGCGTCGAGTTCGGCGTCACGAACGCGACGGTCGGCCTCGGATTGTCGGGGATGTGGCTGGCGTACGCGCTCTCGCAGTTCCCTTCCGGCGTGCTCGGCGATCGATACGGCGAGCGGGCCGTCATCCTGACCGCCGTCGGCGCCACCGCGGTCGCCTCGCTGCTCATCGCCGTCTCCCCGTCGATCGTCGCGTTCATCCTCTTCGCCGTCGCGCTCGGCGCCGGCGCGGGGCTCCACTACTCGGTGGCGACCACCTTCCTCACGCGCCAGTTCGACGACATCGGCCGCGCCATCGGCGTCCACGTCGCCGGCGGGCCGATCGCGGGGCTGGCCGCCCCGCCGCTGGCCGCGCTCGTCGGGTCGCGGTACGGCTGGCGCGCCGGCATCGCCCTCGGCACCGCCGCCGCGGTCCCTGTGTTCGCCCTGTTCGCGTGGCGGGTTCGGCCCACCGAGCCGCTCCGGCCCGACCAAGCGATGCGTGAGCGGTTCGCCTTCGAGCCGCTCGCCGAGCTACTCTCTCGACCCCGAATCCTCTACACGACCGCGCTGGCGACGATGGGCGCGTTCACGTGGCAGGCGACCGCCTCCTTCCTCCCGTCGTTCCTAGAGTTCGGGACCGGGCTCTCGACCGCGGTGTCGGCGCTGCTGTTCTCGCTGTACTTCCTCGTCCACGGCGCGACGCAGCCGGTGACGGGGTCGATATCGGACCGGGTCGGCCGGGACGCGACCGTGATGGCGACGATGGCCGCCGGGGTCGTCGGGTACGGGCTGCTCGTCGCGGCGGCGGAGTTCGGGTTCGGGCGCCCGGCGATCGTCGCCGGCGTCGGGTTCGTCGGCCTCGCGATGTCGTGGGGTGCGCCGCTGCAGTCGCGGTTCATGGACCTCCTCTCGGATGCCGAGCGCGGCGCCGGCTTCGGGCTCGTGCGGACCGCCTACATGGTGATCGGCGCGTCTGGGAGCGTCGTCGTCGGTGCAGTCTCGGACGCCGCCGGCTGGACCGTCGCGTTCGGACTGCTCGCCGGCGTGATGGGGCTCGCGCTGGCCGCGCTGGGAGCGAACCGGATGCTGCGGCTCGGGTACTAACGAACCGGTCGACGGTCGAAAAGCGATGTCGGTTTGACGGGCGACCCCGACTACAGTCGGTCGTCTTCGAGGCTCCCCGGATCCTCCGCCGTGTCGAACATGTTGTTCTCGGCGCCGTCGAGCATCTCGTCGCGGGGCTCGTCGTCGACGACCGAAACGTTGTACGCCTCGATGCCGGAGGCGATCAGGTCCTCCGCGGCCTGTTCCTCGGAGACGAACTCCTGTTCGGCGAGCTGCTGGAACTCCGCGTACACGTCGTCGGACAGGTTTAGCTCGAAGGTGGGCATACGCACCCGTTCCGCCCGGACGCTTTTAAGCGTTCCCTCGCCGCGTGCGGGGCGGAGGGCGCTCTTCGAGCGGGGACACCCGTTGGAGCAATCAGTACTGTTAATCCGGTGGCACCCGCTATCTCAGCCATGAGCCAGAACGACGTGCCGGAGTCGCTGGAGGCGGCGGCCGAGTCGGACCGGCCTCGCGGAATTCTCACGCCCTCCGACCGTGACTTTCTGCTCGGACGCAAGACGGATTACACCGACCACTCGCGGAAACAGAAGCGGAACCGGATCCGGCGCCGCGTCCGGAACGCGATCTTAGATTTCAGCATCCTCTTCGAGTGTCTCGAGGAGCGCGACCGGAAGACGGTGTTCGACCCGGACGACGAGGATCGCGAGGCGTACACGCAGGGGATCACCGACATGCTCGCGTTCCTGCATCTCGGCACGATGGGATACCACACGCCGTTCAAGGACATGCTCTCGGAGGGCGTCGGAAAAGCGGAACAGCGGCTCGCCGGCTCCAATTACCGCATGGTCAACGTGGAGTTCAACGTCGAACCGGTCGGCCAGATCGACGTGGACGAGGTGGTCGAAAAGCTCGAAAACGACGAGTTCGCGGAGCTCACCGACGAGGAACTCCGAGCGTTCGTCCGCCTGCTGACCATGTCGGAGTCGTTCTCGCCGGAGGAGGCCGGCGAGGAGATCAAAGACCGCGTCGACGAGTTCGCCGAGAAGTTGACCGAGAGCGCTACCTCCCACGAGCGCACGCTCGAAGAGCTGACGAACTGACCGGAAGTCGGCCACGCGGTAACAGATATCGGTCACGCGTCTCGCTCCCGGCGACCGATCGCTTCGGGGTCCCCGGCTTGGTGTCGAGTCGGTGTTGCTCGATCTTCGGCGGGATTGGATACGGAGATCGCAGTTATTCTGATCGTTTCTCGCCGATCGTCCAGTAGATCGCGCCAACCGTTGTCGATATCGCCTTGTTGACGGTTCGATACAAATTGTGTTGAACATATATACACTATACATAATTCGAACAGATAGTCGCACCTTGAGAAACACTTATTGTGTACACTTTCGATCGACCGTGCATGCCAGCACGTGGCATGGTACTCGACTGGCGGAGGCAACGTGGACCAAGTAGTCGTCCCCGTCGCGGAGGTGTCACCTGATGAGCAGCTCCGAACCGGGCATGTTCGAGGAGTTCCGCGAAGAGATCGACCCGATCGTCTTCGCGTTCGGCGCCCTGCTGACCGTGGGCGTGATCGCCGCGTTCTTCATCAGCCCGTCCGCCGTCGAAAACGGTATCTCGTCGCTGAACAACCAGCTACTCGGCGCGTTCAACTGGGCGCTGATGCTGATCGTCTTCCTGATCGTGCTGTTCCTCCTCTTCCTAATCGTGGGACCGTGGGGCGGCATCAAGCTCGGCAACGAGCCGCCGGAGTACAGCTTCCTCTCGTTTTTCGCGATGCTGTACTCCGCGGGCTTCGCGGCCGGCGTCGTGTTCTGGGGGCCGACCGAGGCGCTGTTCTACTACAACAACCCCTCACCGCTGTTCAGTAACATCGAAGGGGGCACCGCGGAGGCGATGACCGTCGCCGTCCAACAGACGCTGTTCCACTGGGCGCTGCCGCAGCTCGCGGTGTTCACGATCATGGGTATCGCGATCGGCTACTTCGCGTACAACTACGAGAACGTCCCGCTGCGCGTCTCCTCGGCGCTCACGCCGATCCTCGGCGCCGACAACCTCGACGGCCCGGCCGCGAAGGTCGTCGACATCCTCGCCGTCTTCGCGACGATCGGCGGCGTCGCCACGTCGCTCGGCTTCATCGGGAGCCAGTTCGTTACCGGCCTCGACTACCAGTGGGGGATCAGCATGGGCGATATCGGGATCCTGCTCGTCGTCACCATGATGACGCTGCTGTTCACGACCTCGATGGTGCTCGGAGTCGACAAGGGGATCCGCCGGCTTTCGAACTTCAACATGATCCTGTTCGTCGCGCTCATGTTCGCGACGTTCGTGGTTGGACCGACGATGTTCCTCGTGCTGCTCGGCACGCAGGCGTTCGGCGGCATGATTAGCGAGTTCGTCTCGATGAGCCTGTTTACCGGCGCCGGGCCGATGGGTGGCGGCGACGCGAGCGCGACCGGCTGGATCAACGCATGGACGGTGTTCTACTGGGCGTGGGCACTCTCGTGGTCGCCGTTCGCGGGGCTGTTCATCGCGCGGATCTCCAAGGGACGCACCGTCCGCGAGGTCGCGTTCACGGGGATCGTCGCGACCTCCGGCGCCACCATCCCGTGGTTCACGTTCGTCGGCGGCACCGCGGTCTGGGCGCAGCACAACGGGATCGCCGACTTCGGGGCAGTGATCGCCGGCGAGGCCGGGCCGGAGGTGTCCGGGTTCATCCTCTTCGAGGCGTTGAACTTCTCGTTGAACCTCGGCGGGGCGTCGATGACGATCCCGGTCGGGTCCGTGCTGATATACGCGTTCATGATCCTCGTAACGACGTTCTTCATTACGTCGGCGGACTCCTCGACCCTGGCCGTCTCGATGATGACCACCGGCGGGAAGGCGAAGCCGTCGAACATTAACCGGGTCTTCTGGGGGGTCGTTCTCGGGATGACCGCGGCGATCCTGATGATCCTCGGCGGCAGCGGCAGCGCGAACACGCTCCAGCAGGCGGCGATCATCACCGGGACGCCGTTCGCCCTCGTTTGCTTCCTCGCAATGTTAGCGCTGATCAAGGACTTCGGCGAACACTACGACCAGGTGCTCTTGCAGGACGACACGGTGCTGTACGGAGCGGGGAAGGACGTCGACTCACGGTCCGATTCGGTCGAGTCCGCCGCGGACGACGACTGACGACCGTCGCGGCCGGATCGCTTCGCATTCATACCAAGTTTTAATGTATGGTGTATACATAAACTGTGTATGGATAGGGATACGGCGGAACCCACCGCAGACGCGCTCCCCGGCCCGAACGCGAAGCGCTGGGTCGAGTTCCATCAGCGACACGCCGCCCCCAGCGAGTACTCCCACGAGTTCGTCTGGGACGTGACCCGTGAGGCCGACGGCCCGTTCGTCACCGACGTCGACGGCAACGTCCTCCTCGATTTTACCTGCCACATCGGCGCGGCCCCGCTCGGCTACAACAACGAGAAGGTGCTCTCGAAGCTGCGGGAGTTCGACCTCGTCGAGCCGATGAAGATCGCCGGTCAAGACATGTACTTCGGGTCGGGACCGACCCCCGAGGAGGCCGACTTCCCCGGATCGAGCCACCTCATGGACCGGCTGACCGACGTCTCCAGCCAGTACGGGATGGACACGGTGTTCCTCTCGAACTCCGGCGCCGAGGCGATGGAGAACGCGATGAAGATCACGCACGACCACCGCGCGCCCGCGAAATACGGCGTGGCGTTCAACGGGAGCTTCCACGGGCGCACGCTCGGGACCCTCTCGCTGACGAAGTCGAAGGACGTGTACACGCGGCAGTATCCCGAGATAAGCGGCATCGAGACGGTGCCGTTCTGCGCGGACCGCGGCTGTGACGCCGAGAGCTGCGACTGCGGCTTCTTCGCGGGCGGCGGCTCGCAACTGCGGAACACCCTCGCGCCCGAGGGCGGCCACATCGACCCCGCGGAGATCGCCTTCCTGACGCTCGAACCGATTCAGGGCGTCGGCGGCTACCGCTTCCCCAGCGAGGCGTTCATGGACGAGGTCGCAGCCGTCACCGAGGAGTACGACATCCCGCTCGTCGTCGACGAGATCCAGTCGGGCGTCGGCCGCACGGGCGAGATGTGGGCGGCGGACCACTACGCCATCGAGCCGGACGTGATCGCGAGCGCGAAGGCGCTGCGGGTCGGCGCGACCATCTCCCGATCCGAGGTGTTCCCCTCGGAGAAGAACCGCCTCGGCTCGACGTTCGGCGGCGGCGACGTCCTCGGCTCGATGATGGGGACGTTCACGCTGGAGGCGATCGACGAACACGACCTGCTGGCCAACGCGACCCGGCGCGGCAGGCAGGCGCGAGAACTCCTCCGCGACGACGCCCCCGACACGGTCGTGGACGTGCGCGGCAAGGGGCTGATGCTCGCGGTGGAGTTCGACACCGCCGAGCGTCGCTCGGCCGTCGTCGAGGCGGCCCTCGACCGCGGACTCCTCACGCTCGGCTGCGGGAAGAAGACGATCCGGCTGTTACCGCCGCTGGACTCGACCGAACGGGAGATCGCGCTCGGCACCGGGATCTTCCTCGACGCGATCGACGCCGTCAGCGCGAGCGCGGCGGTGAACTGAGGAGCCGAAACCGGCGGTAGGGGTTTGTCGAAGTTCTCAATCAGTGAGCCGTTCTGACCGTAGTGCACTGAGTACAGACATAGCGGTGAGCGATTGCGGGAGTAAGTATTGCAGATCGGCTGCCGTGAGAGGGTACATAAATAGCCGTGAGCGACGGCGGCGATAGCTTATAAATGACGAGTGCGGTGGCGCGCGCCTCCGAGCGCCCAGAGGGCGCGAGTAGAGAGAGACCGAAGGTCTCTCTGACAGCCGGCGGCGAAGCCGCCGGCGAGAGCGCCGCGCGAGGGAGTCGCTGGCGGCTGTCGCCGCCAGCGACAGGGCGAGAGCGAAGCTCTCGCTTGCAGCCGGACGTAGTCCGGCGACGAGGCTGGGGCTTTGAAAGCCTCTACCGCAGAGTCGTCGGTAGCTTATAAACAGCCGATTCGCCACACAGAGAAATGTACTCCCGCTCTCGATCATAAAGCACTCTTCGGCGAACTGCTGTTTCCGGCAAGAATTTGCTTAAAAGGGGAGTGGAAACAGAGACGTAGTGTAGGCTTCGTCACCGGTCGTCTCAATCCCCATCAGCGACCGATCGCTCGACGACCGACACGCCGTCAATCTCGGCGACCGCCGTCAACACCGCGTCGAGGTGGTCGGCGCCGCGCCCCTCGATCCCGATCGTCACCGGCGTGCGGTTGGGGCGGTCGGCCGCCGTGCGACGCGCGCGTTCGAGGGTGTCGAGCTCGGCGCCCTCGGCCGTCACCGCCTCGACGACCTCGCCCACCTGCCTCGGCCACGCCGCGAGCGCGAGCCGCGCCTCGGCGTAGCGCCCGAGTTCGAACAGGCCGGTCCGGGTGAGCTCGGCGTGGTCGGTGAGGTTCACGTTGCCGCCCGAGACGACGACGGCCGGGTTGGCGTCGGACAGATCCAGCCGGTCCGAGAGCGCGGCGGCGAGCGGCGCGGCGCCGGCGCCCTCCGCGACCGTCTTCTCCCGCTCGGCCAGCAGCGTCACGGCCGCGGCGATCTCGCGGTCGGAGACGGTCACCACGTCGTCGACCACCTCGCTCGCGACCGCGAAGGTGGTCTCCAGCATCCGCGTGTCGGCGATCCCCTCGGCGACCGTGTCCACGTCGTCGAGCTGCCGGATCTCGCCGGCCGCCAGCGACGGCCCCGCGTGTGCCGCGCCCTCCGGCTGGACGCCGATAACCCGAACGTCCCGGTCCGCGGGCGCCACCGCCGTGCCGATTCCGGAGATGAGTCCGCCACCGCCGATGGCGACGAGCACGGTGTCCATCGCCGGATACTGCGCCAGCAGTTCGAGCCCGATCGTTCCCTGGCCGGCCACGACGGCCGGATCGTCGAAGGGGTGGACGAACGTCTCGCCGGTTTCGTCGGCGCGCGTCACGGCGTACTCGTACGAGCGCTCGTAGATGTCGCCCTCCACGAGCACGGTCGCGCCGTATCCTCGCGTCGCCGCGATCTTCGCCGCCGGCGTCACCTCGGGCACGACGATCGTCGCCTCGATCCCGAGCAGGTCGGCCGCGAGCGCCACGCCCTGCGCGTGGTTGCCCGCGCTGGCGGCGATCACTCCGGCCTCGCGCTCGGCCGGGGAGAGCTGCGCCATCGCGTTGTACGCCCCGCGGATCTTGAACGAGCCGGTCCGCTGGAGGGATTCGAGCTTGAGCCCCAGCGACGCGGCCCCGCTCATCTCGGCGAACGTTCGCGAGGTGTCGAGCGGCGTCCGATGCGCGACATCCGCGAGCCGGCGGCGGGCGTCCTCGATGTCGGCGAGCGTGACGGTCGGCGGCGCGTCTGCCTTTCCACCGTCGGAGGGGTCGCCGTCGGAGGGGACGCAGTCGGCGGACGCCTCGTCGTCGGGGTCGTCCCCGGTCATTCGAGGGCCGGATGCGCGTCCCCGGGCGTGTCTGCCCGCGGCACGGGGTGTCGCCGTTCGAGGTCGCGGATCGCGCTCACGAGCACGTCCACCCCGTGCCGGAGGCTCCGTTCGTCCACGTCGAAGGTGGGCGTGTGGTGGCTCGTCGGATGATCGGTGCCGACGATGAGGTACGTCGCCAGCCCTCCCTCCTCCTGAACGCGCTCCATCAGGAACGTCGCGTCCTCGCTCGCGCCGAAGTCCGCCGCCGGGAGCACGGTGTCGATCCCGTCGACCCCCTCGGCGACGCCGGCCACGAGCGCCTGCAGTTCCGGGTCGCTGTCCGCACGCGGCGACTCGCTCACCACGTCGACGCTCGCGCGGCAGCCGTGCATCGTCGCGGCGCCGCGCATGGTGCGCTCGAACCCGCGTTTCATGAACTCCATCAGCTCGGTCGTCTCGCCGCGCACCTCGGCCTCCATGGACGCGCGCTCGGCGATGATGTTGCTCGCGGTGCCGGCCTCGGCCTTGCCGACGTTGACTCGCGTCATCCCGTCGGCGTGGCGGGCGATTCCGTACGCGTTCACGATCGCCGTCCCCATCGCCTGCATCGCGTTGTCACCCTCGTTGGGCGCCTTGCCGGCGTGCGCCGACGTTCCCTCGATCGTCGCGTCGAGGTGGGCCATCGCCAGCGGCTTCTCGATCCCGGCGACCACCTCGCCGGTGGGGTGATCCAAGCCGACGTGGACCGCGAGCAGGTAGTCGAGGCCGTCCGCGAACCGGCTCTCGGCCATCGGACGGCCGCCGCCGCCGGTCTCCTCGGCGGGCTGGAAGAACACGACCAACCGCCCGGCGAAGTCGCTTTCCGCGATGGCTTCGAGGACCGCGAGCCCCCACGTCATGTGGGCGTCGTGGCCGCAGGCGTGCATCGTCCCGTCGATCTCGGAGCGAAACCCCTCGTCGACGGGATCGTGATCGGAGCCGGTCGACTCCTCGATGAACAGCCCGTCGATGTCGACGCGGAGCCCGATCGCGGGGCCCTCACCCCGGTCCAGCACGGCGACGGCGCCGGTGTTCCCGCCCGACATGCGCTCGAGCAGCTCCTCGTCGACGCCGTGCTCTCGGGCGCGGTCCATCCACGGCCCGAGGTCCGCCTCCGTGACGGCCATGCGGTCGGCCGGGTCGTACGCGTCCGGCCCGATCGCGAGCTCGTCGACGCCGATCGACCGAATCTCGTCGACGAGCGTCGCCGTCGTGAGGAACTCGCGCCACGCGGGCTCCGGATGACGGTGGAACCGCCTGCGGACGCTGGCGAGCCGATCTCGGATCGGTTCGTTCATGAGTGTCACCCTCTCGCTCGATCGCCTTAACTGTACACAATTGTCGTGTACATGAGATACACAAAAGGCTAAGAAACCCCCTCGCAATGATCCGCCAACGCGTCGTTCCGACGCGCCCACCGCTCATGAGCTCAGACCAGACCGCTGATCCCGATGTCGTCGTGTTGCGTGAGGGAACCGAAGGCCTCTCGATGGCGTCTTACGCGGACGCGCTCCGCGAGCGACTCCCGGATCAAACGGTCGCGCTCGCTCGGACGCCGGCCGAGGAGCGCGAACTCGTCCCGAAGGCGCGCGCCGTGACCGGCATCACGCTCGACGCCGACCTCCTCGACCGCGCCGACCGACTGGAGCTGTTCGCGTGTACGTTCGCCGGAACCGACCACGTCCCGACCGACGCGCTGCGCGAGCACGGCGTGGCCGTGACGAACGCGGGCGGGATCCACGCGCCGGGCATCGCCGAGCAGACGATCGCCAACATGCTCGTGTTCGCGCGCAACCTCCACGAAGGGTGGCGCCGGAAGTCGAACGGCGAGTGGCGCCACTTCCAATCTCACGAGTTCACCGACAGCACCGTCACCGTCGTGGGGCTCGGGTCGATCGGGCAGGCGGTCGTCCAGCGGCTCGCGGGGTTCGAGGTGGAGACGATCGGGATCCGGTACACGCCGGAAAAGGGCGGCCCCACCGACGAGGTGCTCGGCTTCGACGACGACGATGTCCACGAGGCGTTCGCGCGGAGCGACTACGTCGTGCTCGCGTGCCCGCTCAACGACCTGACCCGCGGGATGGTGGGGGAGGCGGAGCTAGCGACGCTCCCGCCCAACGCCGTGGTCGTGAACGCGGCCCGCGGCGGACTCGTCGACACCGACGCTCTGGTGTCCGCCCTCCAGACCGAGGGGATCCGCGGCGCCGCGCTCGACGTCACCGACCCCGAGCCGCTCCCGTCGGACCACGTGCTCTGGGACTTAGAGAACTGCCTCATCACCCCGCACACCGGCGGTCACACCCCCAAGCACTGGGACCGGCTGGCCGACATCGTCGCGAGCAACGTCGCGGCGCTCGACGAGGGCGAGGAGTTAGAGAACGCAGTCGTCACGCCGACCGACGACTGAGCGGGCGGTCAGAAACCCTCGGCGTGCGCCCGGCTACGGCCAGAGCCCACGCGCGCTCTTCGCCTCGGCGATCCGGGACAGCGCGACCACGTAGGCGGCGTCTCGCCATGTCAGGTCCCGCTCGTCGACCTCGTCGCGCACGTCGCTCCACGCGGACAGCATCTGCTCTTCGAGCTCCTCATTGACGCGTTCGAGCGACCACGTCCGCCGGTTGATGTCCTGGAGCCACTCGAAGTACGACACGGTGACGCCGCCGGCGTTCGCGAGGATGTCGGGGATCACCGCCACGTCGCGCTCGTCTAAGATCGCGTCGGCGGCGAACGTCGTCGGCCCGTTCGCGCCCTCGACGACGATGTCGGCGGCGACGGCGTCGGCGTTGCTCGCGGTGATCACGTTGCCGACGGCCGCGGGGATCACCACGTCCACGTCGAGTTCGAGGACCTCCTCGTTCGTCAGCGTCTCCGGCGCCTCGTGGGTGAGCACCGCCTCGGGCTCCTCCTCGTGGGTGGGAACGTCGTGCGTGTCGAGCCCGTCCGGGTCGTAGATCGCGCCGTTCACGTCGCTGACGGCGACGACGGTCGCGCCCCAGTCGTCCAGCAGCCGGGCCGCGTTGGCGCCGACGGAGCCGAACCCCTGCACCGCGACGGTCGTCTCCTCGAGGTCGCGGTCGTAGTAGCCGACGGCCTCGCGCGCGGCGATGGCCGTCGACCGGCCCGGCGCCGCCTCGCGGCCGTACGACCCGCCGATGACGGGCGGCTTCCCGGTTACGACGCCCGGGATCGTCTCGCCCTGCTGCATCGAGTAGGCGTCCATGAACCACGCCATCGTCTGGGCGTCGGTGCCCATGTCGGGCGCGGGCACGTCCTTCGTCGGCCCGACGACGTCGCGCAGCTCTTCCGCGAACCGCCGGGTGAGCCGCTCGCGCTCGTCGTCGGTCAGGGATTTGGGATCGACCGCGATCCCGCCCTTCCCGCCGCCGAAGGGGAGGTCCATCACGGCGCACTTCCAGGTCATCCACATCGAGAGGCCGGTGCACTCCGCGGCGGTGACCTCCGGGTGATACCGGAGCCCGCCCTTGTACGGGCCCCGGACGTCGTCGTGCTGGGCGCGGTAGCCGGTGAACACCTCGACGCTTCCGTCTTCCCGTTCGAGGGGGACGGAGACCTGCTGGACCCGCGTTGGATGTTTGAGACGCTCGACGATCGCGGGATCGACGTCGACGTTGGTCGCCGCGCGCTCGAGCTGCTTGCGCGCGGTGGTGAGCGTCGATTCTGACTCCTCTTCTACCGGTTCGTCGTCGACGGTGGGTGTCGTGCTCATGGATCGGGGTGTCGTGGTTCGGTCGGCTTGGCAGCGCGGTGGATCGGTGTGGGCATCGCGACGCTGTCGGCAGTGGATCGCGACGCCGTCGGCGTGGGCGGCGCGATGCCGTCGGTAGAGCGTCGTGCGGGGGGCGACGCGGAACCGCAGTCGACCGGTTCCGCGATTCGGTCGGTTCCGCAGTTCGATCGCTCCGGTCAGGCCGTGAACAGCTCGCGGGGGAACTCGGCTAGCGTCTCCGCGCCGGTCGAGGTGACGCGGAACGTCTCGCTGATCTCCATGCCGATCTCGTCGGTCCAGATGCCGGGGATCATGTGGAACGTCATGTCCTCTTCGAGGACGGTCTCGTCGCCCGGGCGGATGCTCGCGGTGTGCTCGCCCCAGTCCGGCGGATACCCGAGCCCCATCGAGTAGCCGATGCGGTCCTCCTTCTCGAGCCCGTACTTCTCGATCGTCGTCCGCCACGCCTCCTCGACGGTCTCGCACTTGACGCCGGGCTCCGCGGCGTCGAGCGCCGCCTCCAGTCCCTCGACGACGATGTCCGCGGTCTCCTGTAGCTCGGTCGGGGGATCGCCGACGAAGGTCGTCCGGGCCAGCGGCGAGTGATAGCGGTGCCGACAGCCGGAGAGTTCGATGATCACCGGGTCGCCGTCCTCGAACTCCCGGTCCGTCCACGTGAGGTGGGGCGTGCCGGTGTGGTCGCCAGAGGGCATCAGGGGGACGATCGCGGGGTAGTCGCCGCCGTACTCCTCGGTCCCCTCGATCAGCTGCTGGTAGACCGCGGAGGCGACCTCGTACTCGGGGACGCCCTCCCCGACCGCGTCGAGGCCGGCCTGCATCGCGTTCTCGGAGATCCGGGCCGCCTGCCGCATGTACTCCAGCTCCTGTTCGGACTTCTTCACGCGGATCCAGCCGACGAGCAAGGTCGCGTCCTCGAACGCGGCCTCCGGGAGGTTCCCCTGAAGCCGGGTGTACGACTTCGCGGTGAAGTAGGCGGCGTCCATCTCCAGTCCGATACGTCCGTCCGCGACGCCCAGTTCGTCGAGGACGCCGGCGACGTAATCCATCGGGTGGAGGTCGCGCGGCGAGTGGACGTGGTCGTCGCTGTACGCGCGGATGCTGTCGTCGGAGAGGTGCGTCGTCGCCCGCGCGCCGTCGCCGTCCATGTCGCGGCCGATCCAGATCGGCTCGTCGCGGTCGGGCGTGACCACGACGGCCTGATGGACGTAAAACGACCAGCCGTCGTAGCCGGTCAGGTAGTTCATGTTCGCCGGGTCGGCGACCACGATCGCGTCGAGGTCGCGCTCGCGCAACCGCTCTTTCGTCTGCGCCACCCGCCGGTCGTACTCGGTCTCGTCGAAGATGTGCTCCCGTGGCATGGTAACAGGCGTCTGCGAAGAGGATCCGCCGGCGACAGTATAAATTTACCGTGTACATTAACAACGGATACTGTGTACAACGATCGCTACGGATCGGCCGGATCCGCGCGGTAGCGCTCCGTTCCGGGGAGGACCGATACCGTGTAGGACGCTTTGAGAGGGCTCGAACACCCCAATCTGTCCACATGGATCGGGATTTTTGTATCGGGTCCACCGATGATCGGACATGCTACACAGTACCGGGCCGCTGCTGTCGATCGACGTCGGCGAGCGGACGACCTCGGAAACCGACATCACGGGGATTCAGGAGCGATACATCGGCGGGCGGGGCGTGGGGACGCGGCTCGCCCACGAGCGCGTCCCGTTCGACGCGGACCCCCTCGGTCCCGAGAACCGCGCCGTGTTCACCACCGGGCCGATGCAGGCGTCGCAGATGAGCTTCACGGGACGGACGAACTGCACCGCGCTCTCGCCGCTGACGGACGGGCTCCTCTCGTCGAACGCCGGCGGCTTCGTCTCGCGGCACCTCGCGGCGACGGGGTACGGAGCGATCGAGCTGGCGGGCGCGAGCGACGAGCTCGTCGTCGTTCACGTGCGCGACGACGGCGTCGAGTTCGAGACCGTGCCGGACCTCGCCGGAGCGACCGTCCCGGAGACGACCGGCTACCTCGAGGACGAACACGACATCTCCAGCGACCGGACGGCGGTGATCGGCCCGGCGGGCGAGAATGAGGTCCGGTTCGCGTCGATCATGACGACCGAGGAGCGCGCGTTCGGCCGCGGCGGGCTGGGCGCGGTGCTCGGCTCGAAGAACGTCAAGGCCGTCACGTTCGGCGGCGACTCGGCGCCCGACCTCGAGATCTCGGCGACCGCCAACGAGATCCACCGCGACGCCGCCACCGAGGACCACATCATGAAAGAGCAGGGGACGGTGGCGGTGATGGACCTCGCCAACGAGATGGACGGGCTCCCGTCGTACTACTTCTCCGAGCGCTCCTTCGCGGGCGTCGAGGGGATCAACGGCGCCGCCGTCGCGGAGAAGAAGTACAAGAAGGGCACCTGCTCGGCCTGTGCGTTCGCCTGCAAGCTCCCGACCCGCGACGAGGAACGCGGCGTCGAGACCGAAGGCCCCGAGTTCGAGGTGGCGATGGCGTTCGGCTCGAACTCCGGGATCGACGACATCGTCGACGTGATGGAGTCAAACCGCCTGTGCGACGAGTACGGGCTCGACGCCATCTCCGCGGGCAACACGATCGCGGCGTACCTCGACGCCGAAGACGAGTTCGGCAACCGCGAACTCATCTGGGACCTCGTCGACAAGATCGCCCAGCGCGACGGGGTAGGCGATCAGCTCGCAGAGGGGATCGGTCGGATCCACGACGACCTCGGCGTGGGGAACTGGTCGGTGAAGAACATGGACTTCGCGGCCCACGAGGGCCGGCTGCTCCACGGCCAAGCGCTCTCCTACGCGGTCGCGAACCGCGGCGCCGACCACATGTACGCGACGTTCTACTCGGTGGAGTACCCCTTAGTCGAAGAGGACGAGGCGATGGAGCCCGCGGGGTTCGAGGGGAAGGCCGAGCGGCTCGTGGAACGCGAGAACCTGATGGCGCTCAACGACAGCGGCGTCGTCTGCAAGTTCTCCCGCGACTTCATGACGCCCGAGCGCTACGAGCTGCTCTTCGACGCCGACTTCGAGGAGCTGCTCGCGGCGGGCGCGCGGACGGTGACGCTGGAGCGTCACTTCAACAACCGGCGCGGGATCGACGGCGACGACGACCGGCTCCCGTACGAGGACGAACTCCCGGGACTCGACGACGCCATCGACTCGTACTACGAGCTCCGCGGGTGGAACGACGACGGCACGGTTCCCGAATCGGCGCTGCCGGCGTAGGGCGACGGAGAGGCGCGCGATCAGCCCTCCAGCGGCTCCCGTAACGCCTCCTCGATCGGCTCGTCGCCGGCGGCGAGTTCGAACGTTTCGCCGTACGTGCTCTCGGCCTCGAGCGCCGCGACCAGCGTCCGAGCGACGTCCTCGCGCGGGATCTCGGCGTCCTCCGCGTCGATATCTGCGCCGGTTCTGATCCGTCCGGTTCCCCCCTCGTTCGTCAGCGGCCCGGGCCGGACGATCGTATACGTGAGGTCGCTCTCTCGGAGGTACTCGTCGGCCTCGGCCTTCGCCCGCAGGTACTCCCGCAGCGCTTTCGGACCGTCATCTGGCCGGTCGGCGCCGATCGAGCTGAGCATCACGAACCGTTCGACTCCCTCTGCCTCGGCCTCGTCGACGAGGTTGATCGCGCCGTCGCGGTCGACGCCCCACACGTCCTCGCCGCCCGAACCGGCGGCGAAAACGATCGCGTCGATCCCCTCGACGGCGTGCGAGAGGTCCCCGGTCAGGTCCGCGACGACCGGTTCGGCGCCCACGTCCTCGATGTCCGGCGCTTGCGACTCCGCGCGAACCATCCCCCGAACCCCGTGGTCGCTCTCGGCGAGGACGCGGGTCGCGTGTCGGCCGACCTGTCCGTGCGAACCGGCGACGAGCACGTTCATATCCTCGAAACCGGTCGGTGTCGTGAAGAAGGTGGTGGCGATCGGCACCTCGGGAGCGACGCGACGGAGTGAGCGGGACGGAATTGCGGTCGGAGCCGGATGCCTCGATGACCTCGCGAGCGACGTTTTTCGTCGCCCGACGCTCGGTCAGAGACCGGAGGGAGCGGCGTCCACCGCGGAGTGGCCGATCTCCCGCTGTCGCTCACCGCGGTTCCGATACCGATCGCACCGGACTCTGGATATCTCTCTCGTCGAGGACTGCAACGGGCCAACAGTCGGAGATCGATGCTTACGGGTCCAGTAGCTTCGACTCCGCCTTCCGGAGGTGCTCGAGCAGCGTCGTCTTCGACACGTCGAGCTCGTCGGCGAGCCCGCGCGTCGACGCCTCTCGGGGCCACTCGTAGTACCCCGCCTCGCGGGCGTGTTCGTACACCTCTCGCTGGGTCGTGGTGAGCGTGTCGAGCCGCTGCTCGCGCGGCGACCGTCCCGGATTTCCCGATGAGGACATCGACTGCACGGTCACCTCCGCGCCCGCGCTCTCTTGGACCGCGTCGAGCGACTCCCGGATCTCAGTGCGCTCGCCGACGAAACACACCTGCCACTCCTCGCGGCCGTCCTCGATCCGGACGGGAGCGCTGTGGACGAAGCCGTGTTCAAGCAGGGTCGGACACATCATGTCGGCGGGGTCGTACTCCAAGAAGAACTCGCGCACGACGTTTCCGGGGACGTCTCGTGCGCGCCCGAACCGCTCTTGCAGTTCGAGGACTTCCCCCGCGCGGTCCGACTCCCGGATCGCGTCGAGCAGTTCCTCGACCTCCTCGTTCGTGTCCGCGAAGGCGGTGAACAGCCCGTTCACCGAGTTCGGCGCGTCGCCGGTGGCCTTCGGCGAGTTGTAGATGGCGTGGGCGAGGACGCCGCCCCCGGTCCGACTCGTCGCCTCGATCGCCCAGCAGTTCGGGTGCCACAGGTCGAGCGTGAGTCGGGTTCCGGACCACTCCTCGGCCGCACCTGGATCGGTGATTGCCATTGGTACCGTTTCTATGGCACTGCATCACAAAGACTCTGCCGACCATGGTCGGGTGGGGTATTTGGGAGTGGCGGCGGCAAGCACCGCCCATGTCGGACCCGTATCAACACTACATCGACGGCGAGTGGGTCTCGGGCACGGGCTCGGAGACCTTCGAGAGCGAGAACCCGGCGACCGGCGAGACGCTCGGCGAGTTCCGGCAGGGGACTCCCGAAGACGTCGACCGCGCGGTCGACGCCGCGGACGCGGCGTTCGAGGAGTGGCGCGAGCTCTCGCGGATCCAGCGCGCGGAGTACCTCTGGGACGTGTACCACGAGCTGCGCGATCGAACCGACGAGCTCGGACGAGTCGTCACGAAGGAGTGCGGCAAGGAGATATCGGAGGGGAAAGCCGACGTGGTCGAGGCGGCGCACATGGTCGAGTGGGCCGCGGGCGACGCCCGCCACCCGAAGGGCGACATCGTCCCCTCGGAGATCCCCGCGAAGGACGCGTACATGCGCCGGAAGCCGCGCGGCGTCACTGGCTGTATCACCCCGTGGAACTTCCCGGTCGCGATCCCGTACTGGCACATGGCCATCGCGCTGGTCGAGGGCAACACCGTCGTGTTCAAGCCCGCCGAGCAGACCCCGTGGTGCGCGCAGATCATCGCGGAGATGTTCGACGACGCCGGCATCCCTGACGGGGTGTTCAACATGGTCCAAGGGTTCGGCGACGCCGGCAACGCGATCGTCGAGCACGAGGACGTCGAGACCGTCGTCTTCACCGGCTCCGCCGAGGTCGGCCACCACATCCAAGACAAGCTCGGCGGCGTCGCCGGCAAGCGCGCCGCCTGCGAGATGGGCGGCAAGAACGCGGTCGTCGTCACCGAGGAGGCGGACCTCGATATCGCGGTCCACTCCGCGGTGATGTCATCGTTTAAGACCACGGGCCAGCGCTGCGTCTCCTCCGAGCGCCTGATCGTCCACACCGACGTGTACGACGAGTTCAAAGAGCGGTTCGTCGAGGTGGCCGAGGACGTCGCCGTCGGCGACCCGCTTCAAGAGGACACGTTCATGGGCCCGCTCATCGAGGGCGAGCACTTCGAGAAGGTGGCCGAGTACAACCAGCTCGCCCGCGACGAGGACGTGAACGTGCTCGTCGACCGGACCGAACTCGACGCCGACGAGATCCCCGACGGCCACGAGGACGGCCACTGGATCGGCCCGTTCGTCTACGAGGCTGACCCCGACGCCGACCTCCGATGTACCCACGAGGAGGTGTTCGGGCCGCACGTCGCGCTCCTCGAATACGACGGCGACATCGAGCGCGCGGTCGAGCTCCAGAACGACACCGAGTACGGGCTCGCCGGCGCAATCGTCTCCGAGGACTACCGCCAGATCAACTACTACCGCGACCACGCCGAGCTCGGGCTGGCGTACGGCAACCTCCCCTGTATCGGCGCGGAGGTCCAGCTCCCCTTCGGCGGCGTCAAGAAGTCCGGGAACGGTTACCCCTCCGCGCGGGAGGCCATCGAGGCGGTCACCGACCGCACCGCGTGGACCCTGAACAACTCGAAGGAGATCGAGATGGCGCAGGGGCTCTCCGCGGACATCAAGACGAAGGACGACTAGCCGTCGCCACCGACCGCAAACCCCTTTTCGCGAAGCGCTTCGAGGGCCGCGAGCGCCTCGGTCGGCGACGACGCGTCCGCCAGCGCGCCGCGCGCGACGAGCCGCTTTCGAGGGCGCCCCACCGGCTGCGAGACCGACTCCGTTCCGAGGAGGTCGGCCTCGGAGAGTTCCCGCTTTATCCGCGTGAACGTCGCCGAACTCCCGAGCCCCGCGTCCTCGCAGGCGCGCCGCAGGTCGCGGTCGAGCGCGCCGCGCCGCGCGCCGGCGGCGTACGCTCGGACTCGGGCTCCGCTGCGGTCGAGGGAACCGGAGCCGGCCGCGTCCTCGTCGAGCAGCCGCAGGGTCTCGTCCGCGACCCCCTCGCCGCACCGTTCCCGAAGCGCCCCGTACAGCCGGTGACGGCTCGGGGTGCGGAGCCGCACCGTCTCCGCGTCCGCGAGGAGGGCGTCGTAGCGGTCGCGGAGCGTCGGGTCGCTGCCGATCCGGCACCACGACCCGCGATCGGTCGGGGTCGCGTCCCCGTCGTCGGATTCTTCCGCCGCCGCGATGAGTACGCACCCGTCGGACCGTCCCGCGATCACGGCGTTCGGCTGGGGCTCCACAAGTATCCGCAGGTCCCAGACGCGGGCCTCCGCAAGCGCCGCGAGCCGGCTGGCCGAGCGAAATCGGTCGGTGATCGCGTCGACGGCGCGCTCCCTCGCCAGTACCGTGAGCCTCGGGAGGTCGGCGACCGAAGAGAGCGGATCGTCGTCGGCCTCCGCGCCGTCGCGCAGCGCGTCGAGGTCCGGATCGACCGCCGCGGGCGCGGCGTCTCGGTAAGCCGCGACGAGGGCCACCAGAAGCGACGGGCCGGGATCGACGACGACCGGGTCCGAGAACGACCCGATCGAGGCCGTCCCGTCCGCCAGCGGGAGGGTCGGAGGCGAGGGGGTCGTCACTGCTCGGAGTCTCCGTCGCGGTCGGAATAAGCGTGGTGGCACGCGGTGGTCGTCCCGAGACGCCTTCCCGCGACGGCCCGTTGGGCCGCGCTCCGCGGTCAGGCGACCTGTACGCGAGTGACGTGGCCGCCGCAGCCGCACTGCTCGACGTACTCGGCGTCGAGGCCGTACTCCCGCTCGATCGCGCCATAGAGGAACTCCTCGGGGTGACCGAGGTCCCCGTGGGTGACCAGGTTGACGTGGTTGCCCGCCGTCGTGTGGTCGATGGCGGCCAGCGCGTCGCGGACCGCCAGGTCGGCGTCGTCCGCGTACTTCGGCTTCTCGAGGTTCGCCGACCAGGAGTTGTCGTGAACCTCGTCGGTGATCGGTTCGGCGGTCTCGTCGTGGTCGTGGCCGTCTGTGTCGCTCATGAGTGGTGTGTCTGGGGGTTCGGCGTCGATTCCGCGTCGGTCTCCGCGTCGAGATCCCCGCTGTCGTCGGTGTTCGAGTCAGTCTCGGTATCCGCGTCGCTGTCGTCGGTCGGCTCGGACCCGTCCGCCTCGTCGTCGAGCGGTCGGTTCGGGAGGTCGTCGACGAACTCGCGCACCACGGTCCGCTCAACTCGCTGGAGCGTCTCGCTGCACGTCGACTTCGCGATGCCGACGTGGTCGGCGACCTCGGTCAGCGTGGACTGCCGCGGCACGTCGTAGTACCCCAGCTCCACGGCTGCGAGCAGGAGCTCCTGCTGGCGGTCGGTCAGCAGCCGGACCGGGTCGACGCGCTGCCGGACGCGCTCGACCTCGTAGTCGAGACCGAGCTCGTCGAACCGCTTGCCGAGGGCCGCGACGCGCTCGTGCTCGCCGGTGACGTCGACCTCGGCCACGCCGTTCTCGATGTCGAGCGGCATCTCGATCGGGAGTCCCGAGCGCTTCGCGGCGACCAGAAGCAGCGGGGCGCTCGTCTCGATCCGGACGGTGGCGACCCCCTCGCCCCGGGCCATCACCGACACCTTCGAGAGCGCCACGTGGTCGCGCATCGCCGCCAGCACGGCGTCGACGTCGCGGGTCGTCAGTCTGAGCAGCGCGAAGCCGGCGCCCTCTCCCGGCACCGCGGTGAGTACGCGGAACCCGGCGTCCGGGAAGTCGCGCGACACGTCAGCTATCCACGGTCCGTCGGGCAAATCGACCAGTAAGCGTGCCTGTGGCATGGGTGATCAGTGGGTGGGGTCGGGGGTCGTCATCGGGGGGTCGTCAGTCGGATTCGAGTCGATCGGTCTCGCTGCGATCGTTACTCCACGTAGACGGCGGCCTTCATCCCGACCGTCTCGTGCGGCGTGCAGACGTAGGTGTAGGTGCCGGACTCCTCGAAGGTGTGCTCGAACGTATGGCCCTCTTCGTTGACGGTCTCGCTCTCGAACGAGCCGTCGGAGGCCGAGACGTTGTGGCCGCCGCCCTGTCCGGTCCACTCCCAGACGACGGTCGTTCCGGACGAGACCGCCACCGCGGCCGGCCCAAAGGTGAGCCCGTCGTTGGCGCCGACGTCGACGGTCACCTCGTCGGTGTCCCGCATGTCGACGGTGCCGTCGTAGTTGCTCACGTCGTCGAGGAACCCGTCGTAGTTCGGCTCCTCGGAGAGGCTCTCGCTCCCGCCGCTGCCGCCGTCGGAGCCGTCGGAGCCGTCAGAGCCGTCGGAGCCGTCGGAGCCGTCGGAGCCGTCATCGCCATCTGTTCCGTCGCTGCCATCGCTGCTGTCCGATCCGCTGCCGCCGCCACAGCCGGCCAGCGCGACGGTAGCACCGACCGCGGCAGTCGTCTGAACGAACGTACGCCGGTCGAGTGTGCGTCGGGTCATGCGACTCGGCGTAGGAGAGTAGGGGGAATACCTTCGGCGAGAATTCCCGGATCGCGGGGCGGAGGGGCGAACTGTTCGGTCCGAAGTATAAAAAGGGATGCCGCGCCGTCACGCCGCGTTCGCCTGCACCCGCCGCGCTCACTCCCGCTCAATCGTGACGTGCCACTCGTCGTCGTCGACCCGCGCGGCCTCGTGGTCGAACCCCCGGTCGGTCAGCACGTCGTAGAGCGGCTCCGGCTCGAAGCTGTTGACGAGGTGCAGGGACTCGCCCGGGTCGAGGTCGTCGAGCGCGTCGCTGATGACCGGAAACGGCGGGTCGTCCCGGTCGCGCACGTCGAGGACTGTGTCTGCCTCCGTCATCAGTTCGCTCTGACGACCGCCCTCCGCATGGTCGTTAGCGGGAACATGTTCGACTGGAGTCGGTGAGGTCAGAACAGGGGCGACCGATCAGAATGGAGCCGACGGATCGGAGGCCGAATCGCCGCGGTCGCCCGAAGCAACGCCTCCACCCGCAAGGCCGCCCCCGTCCGTGTGTTCCGGCTCGATCTCGCCGGTCTCCATCTTCGCGAGCCGCTCGTTGACGGCGTCGCTCCCGTCGAGCGAGGCGTCGACGCGGACGCGGACTAGGTCGTACCCGTGCGTGTCGACCGCGTCGAGCGCGCGGAACGCCCCGACGGCGAGCGGCTCGGCCTGCGGGCAGAAGGCGGTGGTCGGGGTGAACTCGGCCCGGAGCGTCGTCGGATCGTCGGCGTCCTCGGCGTACCGGAAGCCGGCGTCCGTGTGCCGCGGGTCGCGGTTGAGCCGCGCGAGGTTGTAGCCGAACGTGGCGTCGTACACGCCGTGCTCCTCGAAGGCGTCCGCAACGGTCCGGTGGAGCGCGACGTGGTCGCGCCCGTCGAGCACGTCGTGGCCCGCGAGGAAGGCCCCGGGCTCGGGCACGTGCTCGGGGACGAACGCGTCGGCGGGATCGAACTGCGGCTCGGAGCCGCCGAGGAAGCTCATCGGTCGCCCACCTCGGCGGTCCCGTCGGCCCCGCCGGCGTCGTCTTCCTCGTCCCAGATCGCCGTGACGACCGCGTCGTCGGTCTCGACCGTCTCGTGGGCGTAGCCGCGGTCGTCGAGTTTCGGGTAGAGGAACTGCGGCGCGCGGTCGTTGCGCTGGACGAGCACGGTCTCGTCAGGGAGGTCGGCGAGCAGTTCGAGCGTCTGCCGGAGCGGCTCCGGCGGCCCGAGTTCCCGGACGTCGAGCGTCTCGACGGGTCGATCTGCCGGTGCGTCCGTCCGTTCGAGCGCGGTCGTTTCCAGCTCCATACGCGCCTATCGGTTCCCCAGCTCCGGGTAGTTTGTTCCGAACGTGTTCGGGAGTTATTGCCTCTCCCGGCGGACGGGCCCACCGACCACTACCCCCGAACACGTTCGGACACAACCACAGGGCTGACCGGAACGTACCCGCACGCATGCGAGGCGTTCCCGGCGATCTCACGACCTCGACGCGCCCGCCGACCACGATCCCGCTTCGCCACTTCCTCGTCGCGCTGGCGTTCCTCGTCGCGGGCGGAGCGCTCGGGCTCCTCCGCGTCGCGGGGGTGGCGGGAGCGGGTCCGGGCCTCGACGGGATCGCGGTCGCGCACCTGCTCCTCGTCGGGTGGGTGTGTCTCACGATCATCGGCGCGATGACGCAGTTCGTTCCCGTTTGGTCGGGCGTCGAGATCCACTCCGAGCGGCTGGCGACGCTCCAGTTGGTCGCCGTCGCGGTCGGCGTGGCCGGGTTCGCCGCCGGGCTGTGGCTCGGTCGACCGGCAGACGCCGCTCTCGCGGCGGGCGTCATGGCCGTCGGGATCGGGGTGTTCGCGTACAACATCGCTCGAACCCTGTGGCGCGCGCGCCCCTTCGACACCACCGAGACGCACTTCGCGCTGGCGGTCGGCTTCCTCGCGCTCGCGGCCGTCCTCGGCGGGACCCTCGCCGCGGACTACCGGTGGAGCGTGCTTGCCGGGACCGGGCTCTCGCGGCCCGCGGTCGTCGACGCCCACGTCACCCTGGCAGTCCTCGGCGCCGTGGTGACGACCGTGATCGGCGCGCTGTACCAGCTCGGCCCAATGTTCACGCAGACGGACACGCTCCCGGTCGAAACGCGCGCGGCGCGGGCCGAGACCGCGGCGTATCCGGTCGGCGTCGTCGCGCTCGCCGCCGGCCGGCTGGTCGAGCAGGAGGCCGTCGCGACGCTCGGGGGACTCCTCGTCGCCGGCGGCGCGGCGGTCGCCGGCGCGGTCCTCCTCCGCCGGATCCGGGACGCGACCGGGGCGGTGACCCCGATGCTCTCGCGGTACGCGGTCGTCGCCGCGGCGACCATCGCGTGGAGCGCGACCGCGTTCGCAACGTGGATCCGAACCCCGCTCGGCGCGGGCGTCCGGTTCGGTCACCCCGCGGTCGGGCCCGTTCTGCTCGGTGCGCTCGTCGGGTTCGTCGTGGTCGGAAGTCTCTACCACGTCGTCCCGTTCATCGTCTGGCTCGACCGGTACGCGGACCGGGTCGGGCTGGAGCGAGTTCCCGCGATCGACGACCTCTACGACGCCCGGATCGCGTCGGTCGACCTCGCCGCCACTCTCGGTGGTGCCCTCCTGATCCTCGCCGCCGCAGTCTCGCCGGCCGTCGCTTCGCTCGGTCCCGACGGGCTTCTCGTCGGAGGTCTCGTCCACACGGCCGGCGGCGCGCTCGTCGTCCTCGGCGCGCTGCTGTTCGCCGGCAACATGGCCGGAACCGTGATCCGGCACGGGGGTCCGGAGATGCTTCGGCGGTCGGGGTCGGGATCGACGGTGGACTCGGAGGCGTCCGACGCCGCCGATCGGTGAGAACGCCCGGTGCTGACGGACTCGTCCGACTCGGTTTGCACCCCCATCAGTGGAGCATATCGAGGAGGAATATCGCGAGGAACCCGACGAAGAACAGCGTCGTCGACACCGGCGTCTCGGGCACTTTCCCGGCCTTGACGAGCAGTTCCTCGGTGACGAGATACAGCAGCGCGGCTGAGCCGAAGGCGAGGATGATCGCGATCGGGGCGCCCGTCACGTCTCCCAGCGCGAGTACACTGACGGTCACGCCCGACGCGAGGAGCAGTCCGAAGGCCGCCGGAACTGCGAGTTTCCGAGCCACGCCCATACTCTTCGGCAGCGCGACGACGCCCGCGACCCCGAGGAAGAGCACCTCGATCGCCAGCGCCACGGCGATGATAATTCCGGTGTCGGGGTTGTCGAGGAAGGAGACGCCGATCAGGACCCCGTCGATCGTCATGTCGATACCGACGACGATGAGGAGTCCGGCCGCGCTCGCGTACTGTCCGCCGATGTCGCGCTTATCGATGGTCTTGCTCAGCCGGTGGATCCCGAGCATCGTCGCGACTCCGATGGCGAACCCGAGGACGACGATCTGCGGGGCGCGTCCGTGCACGTCCGGCAGTAGCTCGGCGGTGACGGCGGCGGTAACGACCCCGGCTGCGAAGTGTTGGACGTTGCTCTCCATCTGTGGGTCCGGAGGGCGGTAGACGGCGATCACGCCGCCGACCAAGCCGGCCACGACCGCGAGCGCCGTGTACGACAGCGCCTGCGCGAGTACCATACGGACGTATCCCGATCGAAGCAACAAGAGTGTTGGTAGCGGACGCGGCGACGCAGATAAAAGTGCGATCGGTACCGGGAGTAGGTGTTACAGACCGGTGGTGGCGAGAGGATATTTAAAAGACACGAGTGATAGCGACGAGCGCTTATAAATAGCGGTGCGGTGGCGTGCGCCTGCGAGCGCCCACCGGGCGCGAGCAGCCCGCACGAGGGAGTCGCTGGCGCCGGCGGCGCCAGCGACGAGGCTGGGGAGGTGTGAGGTGCGGTGCTGTGCCGTGCGGGGTGGGACTCAAAGGGGCAGCCGGTGAGGCGGGCGCAGGCGACGCAAGCACCGCAAGGAGCGAGTGGAACGAGCGACTGAGGAGCGCAGCGAGCGTGCGCCCGCCTCACCGGCTGGGGCTTTGAAGGTGTTCACCACAGACCCGTCGATCACGTATAAACAGCCGACAGCAACACCACTCGATCGCTTATAAATAACCACGCTTGCGACGTGCTACACCTACTCCCGCTATCGATCAAGAGTCGGCTTTCGGCGACCGGCGATTTCCAACGGGAAGAGTCCCGAAGCGGAGACGAAAACGGGATCGAACCACCCAATTAAACGCTGGGTCCGACCCCGCTACTGATCACTACGGTCAAACCCTCCGGATACCTGCCGGCGAACTGTTCGGGGGTTAAGAGCCGTCCCCGAACGCCTGCGAGAAGAGCGTGTCCGTCACGGTCCGGAGGTGCTCCGAGACCGTGGACTTCGCGAGGTCGAGGTCCGCGGCGATCTCCCCGGCCGAGGCGCCGTCGCCGTCGAAGTACCCCTTCTCGGCCGCCACGGCCGCGATCTCCGCCTGCCGATCCGTCACGCCCGCGAGGTCGACCGGGACGACGTCGCGACAGGAGTTGTCTTCCGCGCTCCGGCCCTCTCGATCGACGCACAGCCGGCGGAGCTCAACCCCGAGCCCGGCGGCCTCGCACTCGTCGACGATCGCCTGCAGCTCTTCGTGACCCGTCAGCACGAAGGAGACGAGCAGGTGTCCGTCCTCCATCTCGGTCCGGCGCGGCGACACCGGGAAGTTCGCGAACGCCGACGGCAGTCCGCCGCAGGAGCAGTCCTCGCAGACGCCGTCGCCGGTGGGAGTACCGGCCGAAGCCGCGGTCGGAGACGGCGATGGACCGGCGGCGTCGGCCCCCGCTTCGGCCTCGGACGGGCCGATCGCGACGCCGCCGTCGGTCGCGGGACGCTCGCAAGCGATCTCGTAGCGACCGTGCGCCTCGCCCGCGAACTCCACGAGGTCGAGGCCGCTCGGCGGATCTTCGGGCGGATCGGGGGCGACGAACTCGACGCGGGCGTCGTCCGCGTCGACGCGGAACTCCTCGACCGGCGTGTCGGACGAGAGCGCGGCCACGGGACAGCCCTCACAGGCGGAGACGGCGAGTTCGACGTGGATCCCGTTGGTCATGTTTACGGGTAGGAACGCTATGGGTCATATAACGAGGAGGGGTTTCCAGCCCGATGAAAACGGTTGCGAGGAGCCGGCACCGTTCCCGACGCCGGATCCCCGCGATCCGTTCGGGTGGGCGCGCCCTTTTGACGCGACGGGTAAAACTGGGACCCATGCCGCCGCTCGAACTCCCGCTCGGCCTCGGCACGTCCGGGCTCGACGATCACGCGGAGTGTACCGCCACGGTGACCACCGCGCTCGAAGCGGGGTACCGCCACGTCGACACCGCACAGATGTACGACAACGAGGCCGCCGTCGGCGAGGGGATCGCCGCGGCCGACGTGGACCGCGACGACGTGATTGTGGCCACGAAGGTCCATCCCGACAACCTCGCCCCCGAGGACGTCCGCGAGACCGCTCGCGAGAGCCTCGACCGACTGGGGCTCGACCGCGTCGACCTCCTATACGTCCACTGGCCGACCGGGGCGTACGACCCGGAGGCGACGCTCCCGGTCTTCGACGCGCTCAGCGAGGAAGGGCTCACCGACCACGTCGGCGTCTCGAACTTCACGCCGGAACTGTTGCGGGAGGCCGACCGGATCCTCGACGCGCCGATCGCCGCCCATCAGGTGGAGTGTCACCCTCGGTTCCAACAGCCGGAGCTCCGCGAACTCGCGGCCGAGCTCGACCACCGGCTCGTCGGTTACTCCCCGCTGGCCCGCGGGGACCTGTTCGACGACGCCGAGTTCAAAGGCGTCGCCGAGAATCACGACCTCTCGCCGGCGGTCCTCGCGCTCGGGTGGGCGCTCGCTCGCGACGTGACTCCGATCCCGAAGGCGACCGGCGACCACGTGATCGAGAACCTGCGCGCGGTCGACGCCGCGGTCTCCGACGCCGCCCTCGACGCGGTCGATGCGCTCGAGAGAGGCGAACGCCGGATCGATCCCGACGACGCGGCGTGGAACCGGTAAGGGGAGCTCAAAGGCCGATCAGACCGCGTCCAGCCGCGATCGAAGCTCCTCGTCCGCCCGATCGACGAGCGACGCCAGCGGCTCGTCGAGATACGTCGCCCACTGATCGATGAAGCCCGAGCGCCCGAGCATCCGGACGACCTCGTACACCCGTCGCCGCTCGGCGAACCCCGGCGGGAGTCCGCCGGCGCGGTCGCGGTAGCCCCGATACAGGGCCGCAGCGTACCGCGCCGGCCCCTCGCTGTCGAACCCGTTGAGAAGCTGGTCCTCCGCGCGGACCAGATCGCGGGCCGGGTCGCCGACGTGTGCGAGCTCCCAGTCGATCGGTGTGACCCCATCCTGACCGGTGTCGGGGCCCGATTCGCCGTCGCCGACTACGAACAGGTTCGGCTTCGCCACGTCCCCGTGAAGCAATGCGGCCGGGGCGCCGCCGAGACGGTCCCGGTTCGCCTCGACGCAGTCGAACACGGCGTCGTAGTGATCCGCCAGCCGCTCCGAGGTGCCGATCTCGCGAGTCCGCTCGACCGTCGCGCGGAGCACGTCGGGCCACGGGGCCGGATCGAGGTCAAGTCCGCCACGCGCGTCGCTACCGACGATCTCCCCGTGGGTCTCGAACCGCTCCCCGTGGAGTGTCGCGAGCGTCGCGCCAACGCGCCGGAGGAGCATCTCTCGGCGCGTTTCGTCGGAGTCCTCCCAGACGTCGAACAGCTCGCGCCCCGGAGCCGGCGCGGTGACGAGGTACGGGACCGACGCGTTCGGGTCGGCGGCCAGCACCTCCGGCCCCGAGACCGACCGCTCCGCGCCGAGATACCGGAGCACGGCCAGCTCCCGAGCGATCCGGGTGCCGTCGTCGTCGACCGCGACCTTGCAGAACGCGCGCGACCCGTCGCCGAAGGCGATGCCGACCGTCTCGTTGGCGCCGTTCCACGAGGGACCGACCCCGAACGTCCGGTCGACGTGACGGTCCGGAAATGCCTCATCGAGAGCGGTCGCGACCCTCCGATCCATGTCCGCGTGTCAGACACACTCGATGTTAAAGATGCTGTCACTCCTGTTAGCACGCGTCGTTTAAATTGGATTATACAACCCAATATCGGCTGATACCGGGAATGACCGACAGCCTCATAACTGTTGTTGGTTTATCAGAATGTCGTGACTGACGACTCGATCGACGGTCGGATCGGATTCGAGACGGACGGGCGGACGCTGCGTATCCGTGACGCCTTAGAGGGCGAGGAGTTCCCGCTCCGTTTCGACCGAGAGCCGCAGCCGCAGTCGGCGCTGCCCGGCCTGTTTCACGTTCCCGTCGATCGAGCCGTCAGCTTCGAGGCCGAATCGATCTCGATCCCCTCCTACGCGTCTGTCATCCTCCGAGACGCCGACGGAGAACACGTCGCGCGGCTCGACGACTCGATGGACTTCGCGCGAGCGACGTACTTCCTCGACATCAGCGGCGTGACGAAGGCGCTCGTTCGGATACCGAATGTCTCGATATCTGCGACTGGAATGGCCGATTCGGAGGCCGTCAATCTGACCTTTGACCGTCCGGCCACCGTCACGATCGGCGCGCGGTCGCTGCACACCCGTCCGGAGGCGACGATCACCGTTCCGAACGACCCGACTGCGCTCGCCGAGGCGGTGTCGGTGCTCGGGTCCTCGATCAAGGAATTCACCCCCGAGCGCTCGTGGCCGACGCTCCGGGGGTACCCACCGCGCATCCAGAACGGTGACGAGCTCGATATCCCGAGTCCGCTCGTCGCTCCCGACACCGGCGTCGAGGTGGTCGTGCGACCCACGTACGCCGACGTGTACCGGTTCTCCACGCTCGCGTACTACCTCGGCGCGCGGGTCGTTATCGGCGACGCGCCGGCGATCCGGCTCGACAACGGCTACGTCGAGCCGCTCCCGACCGAGGGCGTCGCGCTTGAGGAACGCACCGAGGAACTGCTTCGAACGTGGTTCTTCCTCGATACGCTGGTGCGAACAAACGGGTACGTCAAGTCCGACCGATACGAGTACGAACAGGTGGGTTCGGAACTTTCGTTTTATCCGCCGAATCTGGCCGACAAGTCGATGAGTAAGCGGCTGATGGAGTACTTAGAGGTCGATCCCGAAACTATTGCCCCATACACACCCGAATGGCCGACCGAGGCGGTTCTCAGACCCGTTCCCGAGGCTGCTGAACTGCTTCCCCACCTTGCGCACGTACTCGCTCCGATCCGCGTTCGGGGATCGGCAGATCCGACCGCTGACGCTCCGATCGCACTCGCGACATCGCCGTGGCTCAGCCGCGATGACGGTACTTCGGACTCCAGCGGAATTCCGATGCCAGACGATACACCGGTTCCAGCTGGAACGGCAGTGCTGACTCCAGACAGTTACGAGAACCGGGTCACTAGAACGATAACGGCACGCGGCGAAGTCCGGGTCGTCACCTTGACCGATTCCGCAGAGCGTGCAGAGGAGTTTCGTCGCGCGCTCTCCGATCCAGAGGTACTCGGTGGGATCGACTCGTGGGAGGTAATAGGAGATCCCGACGCAGAGACAGTTACTTCGATCTTCTCGGATCCGGAGATTGACATCGCGTACTGCGCCCTACCGATCGAAGACGGCCAGATCGCCGCCACGAATGGAATAATTTCGATCGATGATCTCCGATTCTCTCCGGCGCTCGTTATGTTCGAAGGCCTTGCGGATCCTGCGGTCGGGGTCTCGGCGATCGACAACGGTGGTCTGTCATCGATTCTCATGGAAGGCACCCTCGATCCCGAACTGTTTCGGTCGCTGATGGGCCTCCTGTCTTCCGGGGTTTCGATGGCTGCAAGCGTCGCCATGTCTGGGATCGAAGGCGCAACCCAAACGCGGGTCGTCGGCGATCCAGGGGTCGAAACCGTCTCACACGGCAGTTTGTCGACGCAGATATTCTGCGGGTGGTCAGAGAATCCCACTTCGCACCGTATTGAGCGTGGATCCGTTCTCCCCCTATCGGCACGGATCGGAAGCGAACAAAAACAGTTGTTCAACGAGTTCCAACCGATGGATGAACTGTCTGGAAAAGTGAACGTCAACGGACCGGCGATCGACTCTTCGGATCTTCTCGCACTGCTCAATCAGGGTGACTCGATTGTCCGGCTCAACGGTCAGCTCCTGCTGCCGGAAGACGTTGAGACGGAGGCCGACATTGAGGATCTGGCTCGTCGATGCCTCTCCGGAGACAGCGAACCGGTCGATCGTATATGCGAATCTCGTTCCGAGTGAGGTAGCCAGAATCGCGGATTCGGTTCGCCGCGACCGAGGATTTTTATTTTCCTCTCGACGAATTTCCGAATATGCCCCAGATCCACCTCGACGAGGAGACGGTCGAACGGTTAGACGCGCTTCGGATGGAGGACGAAGAGTACGACGAGATCGTCAGCGAGCTCATCAACATCTACGAGGCCGAGGAGCTGACGCTGTTCCGCGGGAGCGACCTCCAATAAGGCGTCGGGTCGGCCTCCGCCTCACCGCCGTCTTGCCCGCGCTGCCCTATCTTTCTACGAGGAGAGAATCCCGGCGTTTACGCCGGGAGTGAATCCGACAACGCTGACCCAATCCATCACGGACGGCAGGTTGGATATTCCACGCACATCCACACCATTAAGTTAGTTTGTCTACATAGTCTATGTATGGCGATTAAGGCCACACGTACCTACGTTGGTTCCATCCAGAACCACCAACAGGTCTGTGATGGTCTTGATTCGCTCGGAGACTCCGCCTCGAAGATCTGGAACGTCGCACGATGGACAGCCGACCGAATCTGGGACGCAACCGGCGAGATCCCGAACGGTAATGTGCTGAAATCGTATATGAAGAACCAGTCGTGCTGGAAAGACTTGAACGCACAATCCAGTCAGAAAGTCATTGAAGAACTTTCTGACGCTTTCCAGTCATGGTTCGATCTGCGACACAACTCCAGTAAGGCGAATCCCCCCGGCTACCGCAAACACGGTGACACCCGACCCAAGAGTACGGTGACGTTCAAAGAAGACGGGTTCAAACACGACCCTGGGAACAACCGCGTCCGACTCTCGAAAGGCTCAAATCTGAAAGAACACTTCTCAGATTTCCTACTCTGCGAATACCAGACCCGGCCAGACGTTGATCTCTCGGAGGTCAACAGGGTACAGAATGTTCGTGCCGTCTGGAACGGTGAGAGATGGGAACTTCACTTCGTCTGTAAAATCGACCTCGAAACAGCGGATTCAGCTGGCGACGGCGTGGCAGGGATCGATCTCGGCATTACAAACATCGCTACGGTCGCGTTCCCCGACGAATACGTGTTGTACCCCGGCAACTCGCTCAAAGAAGACAAACACTACTTCACCAGAGTTGAGTACGACACCGAGGGAGAGAACGGCCCGTCAGAGCAGTCGATGT
>NZ_BBJP01000027.1 GCF_000739595.1 Halorubrum halophilum
CGCCGTCGGGCCCGATCCCCCCGCCGATGTGGCGGGCGTGCTCGCTGACGGTCAGCAGTCGATCGACGTTCTCCTCGACGACCGCGGCGCTCTCCTCGCCGCCGTCGGCGCGCTCGCTGAGGATCTCGACCCGCCCGCTGACGACCGTCATCGCGTTCCGGATGTTGTGCCGGAGCACGCGGTTCAACACCGTGAGCTGGTCGTTCGCCTGTTCGAGCCGGTCGTTCGCCCGTTCCAACTGGTCCTGCGTGCGCTGCTGTTGCGCGTCAGTTACGCCGAACGCGAGCCCGAACACCGACCCGACGGACGCCGCGCCGGCGATGACGACGAACGGCCCCGTGGGCGGCGGTCCCTGGCTCATCTCGTAGACGACGAACAGCAGTGCGACGGCGCCGAGTGTCAGCGCCCCGAGCGCGCTCCAGCCGGTGACACGGAGGGTGTACGCCGGGAAGAGCGACGATCGAGCCACCGGAACCGCCGCGGCGACGACCAGCGCGCTACACGCGATCGGGACCACCGCGCCAGTCACGATCGCGGCCGGGTCGCTCATCGCCGACAGCGAGGTCAGGTGGTAGCCGAGGGGAACGAGGCCGACGGCCGCGAGCAGCCCCAACTCCCCGACGTTCCGGAGCCGTGTCGTCCGCATTGAGATGGATTCGTCATCACTGGGATTTAACCATTCTCGACTCGGTATCAACTCGAAGAATCGGGGACGGCGATCTGACACCGGGAGTCGGTGATCGCGGTCCGTCGCGGTTACGTCTCGCCGAAGCCGGGGGAACCGGCGTTCAATTGCCGGTATCGATGACGGACCGTCGCACGGCCGAACCGCCCTCAACGCGGGACGAACGAATCGTTCGATCTCCGCCGCCGCCGCTCGCGTGTCTGCCGAACTTCCGCCGTCCGGTAGCCGATTCATCGCGACAGACGGACGGTAAGATTCCCCGAATCCGGCGTCACAGATCGCTTCAACTGCGGTCCATAACGGAGGGATTTCCCCCGCGGGTCGCCAGCCGTCGACATGGCCAGTCTCATCGGATCGCTGTGGCATCGGTATCGATCGGTACCGCTCATTTACCGCATCGCGGTCGCGTTCCTCCTCGGATCGCTCGCCGGCGCGGTCTTCGGTGAGCGAATGACCGTCGTCGAGCCGTTCGGCGACCTCTTCTTGCGCCTGCTCAACATGCTCGTCGTCCCGATCATCGTCTTCACGCTGCTCACCGGGATCAGACAGCTATCCCCGGCGAAGCTCGGGAAGATCGGCGGCGCGACGGTCGGGCTCTACGCCGTGACGACGACGCTCGCCGGGCTGATCGGGCTCGCGGTCGCGAACCTGCTGCAACCGGGCCGCGGCGTGGAGTTCACGGGCGGCGAGGCGCAATCGCAGGCGCCGCCGTCGCTGACCGAGGTCGTCCTCGGGATCGTCCCGAACAACCCGGTGGCCGCGATGGCCGAGGGGAACCTGCTCGCGACGGTCTTCTTCGTGATCGTGTTCGGCATCGCGCTCACCTACGTCCGGGCGCAGAAGCCGGAACTCTCGGACAGCGTTGACGGCGTGTTCGGGGCGTTCAAGATCGGCGCCGAGGCGATGTTCGTGGTCGTCCGCGGCGTGTTGGAGTACGGGGTCGTCGGCGTGTTCGCCCTCATGGCGGTCGGCATCGGCACGGAGGGCGTCGGCGTGTTCTCCTCGCTCGGCGCGCTCGTGCTGGCGGTCGCCGTCGCGGTCGTCGTCCACATCTCGTTTACGTACCTGTTCGTGCTCATGCGCGTCGTCGCCGGCGTCTCCCCGGTCGCGTTCCTCAGGGGCGCGAAGGACGCGATGGTCACCGCCTTCGCGACGCGCTCCTCTAGCGGGACGCTCCCGGTGACGATGACGAACGCCGAGGAGGACCTCCGGATCGAGGAGCGGGTGTACTCGTTCGCGCTGCCCGTCGGCGCCACCGCCAACATGGACGGCGCCGCGATCCGGCAGGCGATCACCGTAATGTTCGCGGCCAACGCCGTGGGACAGCCGCTCGCGCTCACCGAACAGCTCCTCGTGTTGGTCGTCGCCGTGCTGATCAGCATCGGGACCGCGGGCGTCCCGGGCGCCGGGCTCGTCATGCTGACCGTCGTGTTGAGTCAGGTCGGCCTCCCGCTGGCGGTCGTCGGCTTCGTCGCCGGCGTCGACCCGATCTTAGGCCGCATCGCGACGATGAACAACGTCACCGGCGACCTGGCCGTCGCGACCGTGGTGGGCAAGTGGAACGACGCCATCGACTTCGGCGACGGCGTGTGGGCTCGGTAGGGCGATCGGTGGCGGAGGCGTGTCGGGCGGCCCCGAACCCAACTGTTTACGCGAATGTTTTCGAACGCTGAAATTATCTATCACTGACAGAAAACAACCCTTAAACCGACCCGCCGACCACCCGCCGATCGCACGATGACGCGGAGACGAGACGCCGACGCCGCGACGGACCGAGCGACGCGGGGAGCCGAGCCGTGAGCGACGGGCCGACCCTCCGGATCGTCGACGACGCGGACGACGATCCGGGCGGCGCGGTCCCCGCGCCGGTGCCGCCGGACGACCCGGAGGCGTGGTACGCGCCTGCAGTTCGCGCGCAGTACGAATCGGAGCCGGGGGTCGTCGCGACCGTCCGCGAGCGCGACGGCGGCCGGTTCGGGTACGACGTACGCGAGCCGCCGCTGTCGGCGGTCGACGAGCGCGCGCTCGACCGCGTCCGCGACCACTTCTCCGGGGTGCGTCACCGCCGCCCGCTCACGCGGGTCGGGGTGAACGAGCGCGCCGAGGCGGGGTTCGAGCCGAAGTACGAGCGCGCGCTCGACCGACTGCTCGACGCGAGCCCGGCGGCGCGCCGCCGGATCGGCTATCACGCCCTGCGCGACCTCCGGCTCCTGGGCGACGTGACGCCGCTCGCCTTAGACGACCGGATCGAGGTGGCCGACGTGGGCGACGAGCGCGATCTGGTCGTCCACACCGAGACGTTCGCGCCCGTAGAGACCGGTCTCGACGCCGACGCGGAGTACGTCGAGCGCGTCGCCGCCGAGCGGCTCGCCCGGTACGCGGTCGGCTTCGCCGGGCTCTCGGTCGAGGTGGTGGTCGCCCGCGAGCGCCTGCTCGGCTCCGACGCGTTCGAGACGAAGTACGCCGTCCGCGAGCCCGACCTCCTCCCGGGCGACGAGGCGCTGATCGAGGAGTGCAAGGAGCGCATCTGGGAGACGACCGTCAACGGTGTCGTCGACGACCGCGAGGCGTTCGTCGCCGAGCACGCCCGGCGGTTCCTCTCGCGGCGGCTCACCGCGCGCAACACCCGCGCGTGGCTCGGCGCGGCCGCCCACCGCGCCCGCTCCGCGCTGGCCGACCGCGGGCTCGCGGTCCCGCCGGTCGACTCGCGGTACGCCCGCGACCGGCTCGACGACTTGGCGTACTACGTGCTCCGCGACTTCGTCGGCGAGGGGATACTCACGATTCCGATCCGCGACCCGAACCTGGAGGACGTGGAGGCGAACCGCGTCGGCGAGCGCGTGAAGGTGGTTCCGCGGGCTTCGGTCTTGGAGGGGACCGGAGACGGCGGCTCCGAGGACGGGAACTCCGAGCGGACCGGCCGGCGCGTCCCGACCAACCTCGCGTTCGACGACGAGACCGCGTTCGTCAACGTCGTCACCGGGCTGGCCGCCCGCGACGGCACCGAGCTCAACGCCTCGACGCCGTCGGCGAAGGTGAATCTCGACGTCTACGGGATCGACGAGACGATCCGGTGTGCGGTGGCGCTGCCCGTCATCTCGGAGGGCGGCCCGCACGTCTCGATCCGCAAGCAGAGCGCTGACGCCCTGACGCCCGTCAACCTGGTCGATCAGGGAACGCTCTCGCCCGATCTGGTCACCCTGCTGTGGCTGCTGTACGAACACCGAGGGACCGTCCTCTTCGCCGGGCCGACCGGGGTGGGGAAGACGACGCTGCTCAACGCTAGAAGTCAGCATCTACTAGTAGACAGTACCACCGCAAATACCGTTACAGGCTCCGTCTGAGCCACTTCGACTTGTGAACCTGAGAAACCCCTACATCGCTTTCTTCTAATTGCTCAACTACACCGTCCATATGTCTCCTGCCAGCGACCAAGCATCCCCTATCGAGGTCGTCATTAGTAGATAGGATTTCATCGATATTCTCGGCCATTACCTCGTCCCGTTCTGAGAGAGTCCAGTAGGCAAACGGAACGACTGGCATAAATCCGACTGCAATCGCAAAGATTAGAACTCCGATTGAGGATGCCATCACTCCCAGTACGAAGATGACTGCGGTTATCGCAAACCAGAGCCAACTGAACACCGTAACTGCGAGTCCCACCTCACTTGCTCTACGTGGGATATTCAAATCGACTGGCTCAATATCGATTTCCTTTCTCTGAGCCACCGTCTCCGTGGCGACTCCATCAACAGGCTTGAATTGGCGAGTGAGAAGGAAACCAATTATCCCCCAGAACCAGTCCAAAATAATCCCGGTGAGATAGAGCGCGGGGTTCCGAAGAAGCATACCGCGTTCATCGGAATCATCGGGTTCCTCACGCGGCCCTTCTACAAAGAGAACATCAGCATCATCTGCAAATTCATCGAGTTCGTCCGTCACCTTACTGAGACGGTCTACGTGTAGTGTTCCAAAAGCGTCAACTTCTGACATTAAGTCAGCAATCTCACCCACCTCATATGATAGTTGTCGGTGAGAAAACGAGGTTGTGGTAATCTCTTAGATTCCCAGCCGGTAGATGTTCTCTCGATAGAGGTCTTCGATGTCCTCGTAGTAGGTGTGGAGATAGGAGTCAATCGGCTCCTCCATCGACCCTTTCTCCACAGAGTCGCCACGCATATACTTCACCAGTTCGCGGTTCACGTCCTGCTCGACACGCCACCACGTCGAAAAGCGGTGTCGCCCGAAGTGGCTCGTTACCGGCTTGTATTCCTCCGTCTCTGCGTACTCCGGGTGGAGTTCCTTCTTCCAGACCGTGTTGATGGCCTTGTGGTCCATCTTCGAGTGGCTCGTTTCCGACAGGAACAACCACGGCGAACCGTTGTCCGGGCGAACCAACAAGTACCGCACGAGCAACCGACGCATCTCACCATCAAGCGGGAGCATCCGCGCACGGCCTGACTTGTTCCTCGGTCGCTCGTCTCCCGGCGGAACGTAGATGACGTTCTCTCGGTCTGCAAGCCGGTCCTCCGAACTCAGTTCCGGGTAATGCGACTGAATCTCGCTATTTCCCATCGCAATATCGCTCAGTTTGATGTTCGATACCTCACTCGCACGGAGACCGAGTTTGAATTGGAGGCAGATTATCGCCCGGCTACGAAGGTGCGTCACGCCTCGCACCATCTCCTGAAGTTCCTCAACGGGGATTCGGCGGTGCTTCTTCCCGTCGGGCACTTCCAGATTCACCTTGTCGCGGGCGAGCGTGAACGGGTTGTAATCCTGCGGGTGCGGGAAGCCAGCCGAATCCTGCCAGAAACGATAGGCACGATTCAGTTTCCGCAGTTTCCCTTTCACCGTTCGCGGGTGGTTGTCCTTCGAGTCGGGCGACAGTTGCCACTCGATGAACCGAACAACGTGCTGGTCACTCGGACACGCCGGGTGTCGGTCCTCACGCTCCATATGCTCGCGCCACTCGGCGTAGACACTCCGGTAGTTCCGGCGCGTGGTGCTATTGAGGTCCTTCGAGAGTAACACGTTCTCGATGAACGGCACGAACGGGTCAACGTCTATCTCCTCAAACTTCGACTCGAACTCTGCCAGCGGGTCTGTCGTCTTCCCGAACGCCTCGGCTATCTTCTCCGTCGAACTGCTCTCACGCTCCGCTATCGGCGCGTCACTCATCGTTCTCCCTCCGGTACTCTCTACGACTATTCCGAGTCTGCTTCGTCCTCCAATCCCACAGCTCTCCGGCTGCGTCACCAACGGCAGCGGCCATCAATACCGGGTGATAGAGATGTGGATATTCAGTATGCCACTGCAACCAGTCGTAGAACTCCCGCACACGAAGCCAGTAATCGTGCGCTCCTCGCATGGATTTCGCCCCCAGAAGTTCCGCAGACCACGCTTCCACATCGTCGGGCAGGGCAAACGCGTGATGACGTTCACGGTCGGTCATATGGTCCTTCCAGTGGTTACCCACGCGGTCCACATCATCCTCGTACCCTTCGTAACTGCCTTGCTCATACTGGTGTTCGTCGCAGAACTCCTGCCAAATATCCCTGCCCTCGTAGGCATCAGTGAGATGATGCAGCCGACGACGACTCCGCACTTTGTCCATCCGGTTCAATTTCCCCATCCGGTCGTCAGGGTCAGGCGACTTCTTCGGGTAACTCATCGCTGCCCCTCCTGCTGAACGGATTCAATCGGATAGTAGGCGTCGTTGTGGACTTCTACTGACTCGCCTTCCATCACTTCCAGATGCTCGTTCGCTCGCTCCGGCACGGACTCGCGCAGATGCGTCTTGATGTCCTCGAAGGAACAGCCCGGATTCCGCTCGACAAACCGGCGAATCTCCGCCGAGTCCGAGCGGTACAGCCGGTCCTCCAACTTGCTGATTCGCTCGCGGGACGAGTCGAGTTCGCTCTTGAGGTCGTCGCGCTGCTCGCGGAGTTCTTCGTTCGTCTTGTCCGGCTCTACGTCCGGGTCAATCTTCTTCATCCCCGCCTCGACCATACTGGCGATGAACCCGGACACGCTCATATCGAACTCGTCGGCGTGGTCCTTCCACCGCTCGTACTGCTCTCGCGTCGGATACGCGGCGGCCATCTGCGTGTTCTCCGCCGTTTCAGTAGGCATCGGCCCACAACACCTCCCTGACCACCATACTGATGAGTGACCGTGACACGTCGAACTCGTCTGCGAGGTCGGCCTGCGTCACGTCCTCCGACTCGTATCGCTCACAAATCTCTCGCGCTTGCTCGGACGTGAGTTCCGCGTTCGGATTCTCCTCACCCGGCGACGAGAACACGTCGGGGCCGTGTTCGCCAAAGGCGTGAACCATATTCATCCGCTGATTGCCCAGCATCAGGTGGGCCGGATTCACGCACGACTCGTTGTAGCACTCGTGGAGAACAAGCGCATCACCGGGGTCCGAACCGTTGGCTAACGCCCACGCTATCCGGTGGGCTTGGTGATAATTCCCGTCGAGCGTGAACCGTCCGTATCCGTCGCCAAACGTACCCGCCTCCCACGGCCAGCAGGAAGCCGGGATACGTTCATCGTACTTCGCCTCGAACCGCTCTCGCGCCTCCTCAACGCTCTCAACGTCGATGGGATTCCGGTCTATCATCGCGACTCACCCCCGTCCGTACCGACACGGTGAACCGGACTGCTACCCGCCTCGAACCGCGACTCCGGCAGGTTGGGGTGGCGCTCTTTCAACAGGCCGATGACTTCCTCCGGCCCACTCACGCCGCTAACTTCGACAGCCTTCTCAACCTTCCCGTGACCGGGGAACACGTTCTCGCCGCGAGAGAGTATCGAGTCGAGGTCTGCAAGACACTCCTCCAATCGCTCGTTCTCACGGGTCGGACTGTCCTCCGTCGCCTGCTGCTGTCGGGCGTGAATCTGTCGCTCCACGTTGTCGTCGATGGATTCGCGGAGCATTTCGAGTTCATCGACAACTTGCTGCCGCGAGAACGCTTCGCCATCCTCGAATCGTGCTATCGTCTCCTCAATCTCCGACAGCGTTTGCTCGCGCTGCTCCCGCGCTACGTCGTTCTTTTCCTCGGCTTCCACTACCTGCTCGCCGTACGCTTCTGCTCTCAGACCCCGCTGCATCGAACCTGAGTAATCCTTCTCCGGGTCGTTCTTGACTATCTCTGCTGCCTCTACGGGAACGTAGAGGCTGGTTTTACGCATCTCGCTCGTATCGTCGTTCGATTTCGTCATGTCGTTCGTGTTGTCGTGATTCGATTCACGAACGACGGTAGGGACCAGAAATCCTTTTGCCAGCGCATCGCGTACGCTAACACGGACACGGGTCCCACCGTCGTCCGGCTCGATTCCCACGTCGCGCCACCGTGGAACGGAGACCCCGTCCAAAGTCCTCCGTTCCTGCTGTCGATTCACTCGTTAGTCGTGCGTATCACCCTCGAACAGAGCGGTATGCAGCGGAATCCAAAACACACGGCCTTTCGCACCCGTCTTCTTCGACCGAATCTCGCCGTCCTCAACCAGCGACATACACTTCTTGTACGTCGCACTCCGCGACCGGTCGAGTACGTCACCGATTTCACGAGCAGTCAACGGCTCGGCCACATCCTTGCGGCTTTTCAGTACGTCGAGGACATCGGTCTCGTCGTACCGGTCAACGGAGCCGCCACGACCGTCGCTTGGTTCTGATTCATCCGCTGCTTCTCCACCGCTCATTTACGTTTGTATATAAGACCCGCAGAAACTTTAACGTTTCGGAGTACTGACACGAGTTAGAGAAACAGACATACTGTAACGCCACGTTTAGGTTTAATCTCTGATACGAGTTCGAGCGCGCCGCTTCCTCACCACAGAAACGTGTCCCCGACAGGAGCAGCGACCGCCGGCAGCAATCACCCACCCCTATGAAGGGATGTATATATACATACGAAGGTGTGTGAGTGAGTGTATATACACATACGTCGTGAGGTGACGACGTGATTCGAGCGAATCGATACGTCGAATCAGGACAGAACGCGGCGATGACTTCGCGTCCGGTACAGTAAGACGCTCTGATACTACCTGATACAACCCACGTCTGCGGCGACAACGTTCCCCCGTCTGGCGGTTTGATGGCTGGCAACTCGTGTTTGTAGGCTACTCCGCTACCACCACCAGACGTGTGTCTCACCGACTGGCTTCGACGACGGGCCGGGCGCGTTATCGAGCAGGTCGAACGCGGTCTCCGGCGAAAGCCCCAGTTCCTCCGCGACTTCCTCGGTGGAGACGACTGGGTTGTACCGCATATTCGTCTCCCGATTGACGATGGTGGCGGCGTCGTCGGGTGTGACGTTCCGCGATGCTTGCTCAGTCATCGCTCCGTTCCTCCCACGCCGACCGTCCGGCAGCCGGTACGTCTCGGTCGGAGTGGCGATTATCGCCACTCGTCTCTGCGTTCTGTCGCTGCTCCCACGCGGAACGTCCAGCGGCGGGAGAGTTGCCGTCCTCGTCACTCGCGTTCAGTCGGCGCTTTTGGGTCTTGCTTCCGCCGGGCGCACCTGCTGGCCCGTAGTTGGGCGTGTCGGACTTCCGCTGTTCGTACGCTGTCCGACCGGGGGCCGGAGCGTTGTTGCTCCTGCTGGTCTGGTTCGTTCGACTCCGCCCGTCGTCGTCCATCGAAGCGTGGAGTTCCTGTACGTCCTTGGTTAGTGCGGCGAGTTGGTCTCGAAGCCGCTCGATTTCTGGACTGCTCATATTCGTGGTTTCGGTCGCTGGTGATTGCTCGTCGGTACAATCCGCACACACGCAGTTGACTCGCGGAGCCGCACAGCCGTCTGCTGGCGAACACCGCGCCATCACCTCCATATTGTCAGGAAAGACGGCGATGTGGTCGGGGAATAGCGGGCCTTGAATCAGGTCGTAGTGGTCGCCCTGAAACGTTCCGGTAGTGTGTTCGTCGTCCACCGTCGCGTACCCCGCGCTCACGTTCAACTGCTCGCCTGCTCGCAACTCCTCAACTACCTGCTCGGCGGTATCCCCGATGCTCTCGGCCTTCTCCACGTCAACTAACGCGGTTCCGCGCAGTTTCTCGCCACCGACAAACTCCGGGTCGAAGAACTCCCCGATGACGATACCCGTGTACGCAGTCGGATGTCGGGCTGTCTTGTCCCGGTTCTCCGGGTGGGAGAACGTGATGGGAACGCCATCCCACGCCTCGACGGTCTCCGCGATGCTCTCAGAGGGGAGGTACTCTTGCGTCCCGTTCTCGGGATAGTCGAGTACCATCTCGCGGAGGGGAACCAGCGGGAACCGCAGGTACTCGCGTCCGTTCCGCTGGACGCTTCGCACGTTCGCGCTACCGACCGAGTTCTGGAACCAGCCGTTTGTTCGCTCGGTCGCTTCCATCTTCTCAGTCACGCCTCGGCCACCTCTTGCGCCTCAAGTTCGGCAACCCGTTCGCGGGTCGCGTCACGAATCAACTCGCTCGCCGTCGCATACCCGCCGTCTTCGCAGACGGCTTCAACTCGGCGGGCGAGCGAGTCCGGTATCTTTGGTCGCATCCGTACACTTTGTGTACGGGCCGCCAGCCCCAAAACGCTATTGTGGTATAAACCTCCGCTTCGTGGCTTCTAACGCCTGATTCGAGTTGAATCGAGCGGTGGTTTTGTGACCCTCCAGCGCATACCCTCTGGTGGGGCCAAGGCCCCTGCTCGTCGTACCAGAGTGGCTGGCTCACTTCGGAGGCTATGGCGAGCGAGTCAGTCGGACATGTTGGTGAACGTGTGCCTCCACGTTCTCCTTCTCCATACTGGCGAATGCCTGAACCGAGGGTAACAATAAGGCGACGGGTCTGTTTTGCTTACTCAATTGATGGCAGAACACTCTCTCAACCCGGACGAAATAGAGGTGGAGGCAGAGTTCTATTTTATACAGGACGACGGTAATCCTTCTCTCAGTTCTGCCCAATTACAACTCACGGACGTAATGACCAGACGTGGATACGACATACTACATCAAGGTCAACGAGTCTGGGAATATATGCTCCAACAGCGTCAGCCCGCTCCGGGATATTGGTGGCGACTAAAGCGGAAACTTGGGCTGGCAAATGAGGCTGATAGAAAGGCTGAACAGAGCATAGAGAATCTGAGGGGAACGCGAGATAATTATCCATATCGCATCAAATTCAGATTCATCCCAACCTCGTGGGAAAACGGCGACGAGGGTTACGTCGTGGAGGTCGAATGTATTCCCGCAATTCGGGACAAAATCGACCAACTGAGTGGTGATTTTGAGGATGCAGACCCCAAGAGTGCGGTAAGGACAAGCAAGAGTGAACTACGAGATATTGCTACAGAAGTCGGATTTAGTATCCTACGGGAACCGTTCACTCGTGCTGAAAACCACGAACCGACGTTGGAACAGCATCTTCGTAAGCAACTTCAGGAATACAAATATGGCTCGTACGTAACTCAGTTCGCCGATGATGCAGATGAAGCCCTCCGGTATTCCCTCATTCGACCAGCGATTTGCGCGTACGTCCACGGCATCGAGTGGGCTATCATCTGCTATCTCGCGGAGATGGAAAACCGCGATTTGATGGAAGAAGAAGGCTATGGGCGAGGAGAAGGCTTCAAAGGTTTAATCAGTAAAATCGAGGAGACCGGCCAAGTCAAGCAAACCACTTCTGAAGCGTTGCGACAAATGAATACTGAGCGTGTTTGGATGGCTCATCACAAGGAGGGGGAAGTGTCTGAGATTGAGGTGCGACGTGTTAAGCAACGCTTCTCTATTCTGCTGGAAGAACTATTCCTCTAAGTCTGACTGGCCTATCTCTGAACATTCGGTGGCGTTCAATCTACTAGTATATCCTGACGATTCAACGCTCACACGCCCTTCATCCCGTTCGACGACCGGCCGGTGTCGATCGACGAGGGGTCCCGCGAGGTCCGGCTCCCGCACGAGACCGGGGTGTCGCTCACGACGCGCGACCACGAGGACGCGTACAAGGCCGTGAGCATGTCGGAGCTGATGGCGGAAGCGAACTACCTCAACCCGGACGTGGAGGTGATCGCCGAGATCAACACGCCCGCGAGCTTCGAGACGTTCGCGGAGACCCTGAACACGGGACACGGCGTGATCGGCACCACCCACGCCGAGGACGTGGAGGCGCTCGTCAACCGCGTGATCGAGCGCGGGCTCCCCGCGTACCTCCTCCGCGAGGTCGATCTGGTCGTCTTCCCGCGGCAGGTCGACGGAGAGCGCTACGTCTCGCGGGCGGTCGAACTCCTCTCCGAGGCGGAGTACGAGGCGCTCGATCCGGAGGCGACGCGCAGCCAGACGGGGAACCCCAAACACGGCGGCGCCGGCGTCGTCGACAAGGGGGCCGAAGAGGTGTACTACAACACGGTCGCGTGGCGCGACGCCGACGGAGAGTTCCGGTTCCCGGGTGTTCCCGATTCCGAGGGCGACGCGCCGACCGCGTCCCGTGAGGGGCGCCGTCTCCACGCGCTCGCTCGCGTCGCCGACAACACCGACCGCGATGTCGACGCCGTCGAGTCCGAGTTCGCGTCCAAGCGTCGGTACGTCGAGTACCTCGTCCGCGAGGGGGTCGACGACTTCGACGCACTGTTCGAGTTCCTCGCGGACCTCCGGACCGACGAGGCGGCGACCGTCGAGCGCGCCGCTCGCACGATGGGCGGAGAGGGGCGGCCGTGAGCGGGAAAACCCGGACAGAAACCGACGCCGCGGGAGGTCGTCACGCCCTCGACGCGGCCGAGGCCGACGGGTTCGCGCGGGCCGGCGGCTCCTCGGTGGCCGACCGCGTGCTGTACGCCCTGTTCGCGCGTCACGCGAGCGACCGCCGACACGACGCCGACCGGAAGCGGTACCGCGGGACCACGCTCGACACGGGCTTCGAGACGTACCTGTCGCGGGTGTACGGGCTCTCGTGGATCCTCTGCGTCGCAGTCATCATCCCGGCGCTACTCGTCGCCGCGTCGACCGTGCCGGGCCTGCTCGCGGCGGTCGACGCCCGGCTCGGCGCGCGCTCGCCCGTCCCGATCGCGTCGCTGTCGCCCGAGCGCGTCGCCGTCGTCGTCGCCGGGCTTGCCGGATTCCTCGCGAAGCGCGCGACGGTGCGGCTCGGCGGGCTCCACCTCCGGTGGCTCACGGCGACGCGCCGGACCGACATCGAGCGGACGCTCCCGCCCGCGGTCCGCTACCTCGAACTGCTCGCGGCCGGGAGCGACGGCCCCCGAGAGATGGTCGAGAAGGCCGCCGCGAACGACGCGTACGGCGGGACCGCGGCGTCGCTGCGGAAGGCGCTCAACGCCGCGCGGCTCGCCGGGAGCCTCGACGAGGGGTTACGCCGGGTCGCCCGCGACACGCCCTCGCGGGAGCTGCTCGCGCCGTTCCTCCTGAAGTTCCGCAAGTACGCGGCGACCGGCGACGCGGCGCTCGCGGAGTACCTCCGGACGGAGCGCCGGATGCTCGCGCACCGGCAGGACCGGGCCCGGAAGCGCGCCCGAAGATTCTTAGAGCTGCTCACGGAGCTGTTCGTCGTCGTGTTGGTGTTGCCGGCGCTGCTCGTCATCGCGGCGACCGCGCTCACGGTCGTCGTCCCGGAGCTGCTCCCGCCGGTCGACACCCCGGTCGGCGTGGTGCCGACGCGGGCGGTCGTCCTCTACGGCGCCGTCGCCTTCCTCGTCGCCATCGGCCTCGTCGGCGCGGTCGCGGTCGGCACGCTCCGCCCGCCCAACCAGCGCGCGAGCTACGACCTGCCGGCGACGCCCCGGGAAATCCTCGCCTCGGTCGGGCGCAATCCCGCCAGCGCCGCGGTCGTCTGCGCGCCGCCCGCGGCCCTACTCGCGGTCGGGCTCGCGTTCGAGGGATACACCCTCGTCAACGTCGGGCTGCTCTCGTACGCCGCCTTCGCGCTCCCCGTCGGCGCCGTCGCGGGGAGGCGCACCCGGATCGACGACGCGAAGGACCGCGAACTGGCGGACTTCGTTCACGCCGTCTCCGGCCACGTCGCGCAGGGGCGGCCCTTCCCCGCGGCGGTCGAGGCGGTCGCGCGCGACGCGGACCTCGGCGTGCTTGACGACGACGTGGCCGACCTCGCGTTCGCGCTCCGGTCGACGACCGCGACGGGGGGAACCGGAGGCGTCGGGGGCGCGGGAGGCGCCGAAGCGCCGGGGGCCTCGACCGACGTCCGCGCGGCCGCGATCGACCGGTTCGTCGACCGCGTCGGGACCCCGCTGGCCGAGGGAACGCTCGGGCTCGTCACCGACGCCCTCAACGCCGGGAGCGACGCGGACGCCGTCTTCGAGACGCTCCGGATCGAGGTCGGGCGGCTCTACAGCGAGCAGCGCGCGCTCCGCTCCTCGATGCACCCGTACGTCGCGGTCGGGTGGGCGGCGGCCGCGCTGGTCGCGGCGGTCGTCGCCGTCGTCAACACGCAGGTGATCGACGCCGCGCGGCTCGCCGACCTCGCGGGCGCCACCGACCTCGTGACCGAGCCGGAGACGGTGCTCCCCGATCTGGAGCGCTTCCGGCTGTACGTCGTCACGCAGGCGACGATGCTCGCGTCGGGCTGGTTCGCCGGCACCGCCTCCCGCGGTCGCTACGCGGCGCTGTTCCACTCCGGCCTGCTCGTGGCGATCTGCTACGCGGTGTTCACCACGGGCGGGCTGGTGTGAGCGGGGGTCCGCGCCCGCTCCGACACCGACGCGGAGCCCTCGAACGGAAATCCTTATCAGATTCTCCGAAAAACCGTCGCGTATGGCTGGTCGGTACGGCGATCTAGACTACCCCAAAATCACCAAGCGCGGCGTCCTGTTCGGGCTCGGACTGTTCCTGATCGGCGCCGTCGGCGAGGCGTACATCCACGCAACGGGCGCGCAGGTGCCCGGCTGGGAGGAGCGGCTCCTCCTCGATCTGGAGTTCCTCGGAACCGCAATCGCGCTCGTCACCCCGTTCGTCTTCGGGATCTTCCTCCCGCTCACGGAGTAAGAGAGTCGGCACCAAATTCACCGCGTGCGAGGAAATATCAGGAAGAACGCGGTTCCTAATCCGATACCCATTCCGATTGAGCGATGAATCTCAATTGGGCCACCGAACAGTACTTGTTGAACGAAGAGTGAGCTTCCGACTCCAACAACAAATCCGAAGAGCCCCATTTGCCGAGAAGACCAACGAGAGCTAGTCATATTGACTGACAATTAATACTCGGTGATACATCTTTGCTGTTTGAAACACACCACTTTATTTATACTTTTAGCGAGCAGCTGCTTCACATCGTATTCCGTCTGAGATGCGGTCTCAACAGGTCTCACGACCGTTCTTTTAGACATTGCCGCTCTGAGTCGTCCGCGAACTGACCCGCCCTCCGACCGACCGCTCCTCACCACGGAGCCCGAGTCCCGATCGATTAAAGTTCGCTTGTGCTAATCAGCCGCTAGTGGTTGTCATCGACCGGGCGGGAGACGGCCGCGATCGACCGCCCCAGAAACCCGACCGAGCCCCTCACCGATCGGGGCGCCGAATTGGTGGTACGGCGTGACCGATGTCACTCTCGCGGTCGTCGCAGGAACGACCGCGACCGCCGCGATCGACGGGATCAGCGCCGCAGGCGCGGACCCGGAACTGCGGGAACACACCCCGAGCGCCGACCTCGAGATCGTCGCCGACGGGCGACCCGCACCCGATTCGGCGGTCCCGGTCAGCCCCTCCGGCTGTCCGACCCCGGCCGTCGTCACCCGCGCCGTGCGCGAGCTCGTCGGGTTCGAGTTCGTCGGCATCGACGCCGGGCTCGCGGTCCCGACGGCGCCGACGGAAGCACCGGTCTTCGAGGCGGGCGCCGCGCCCGGCGGGGACGTGCGTGACCCGGAACCCGTCCCGGACGCGGCGGTGATTTTCGAACGGGGGCGCGGGTTGGTGCCTGAAGTGGTAGAGAGCCAAACGGACGCGTCCGACGGCTCCGAGGCCGACCCCGAACTCCTCGTCGCCGAGACGATCCCCGGCGGCACGACGACCGCGCTCGGCGTCCTCACCGCTCTCGGCGAGCGCCCGGCCGTCTCATCGTCGCTGCCGGCGAACCCCCTCGCGACCAAGCGCGCGGTCGTCGAGGAGGGGTTGGCCGAAAGCGGGATCGCCGCCGGCGACGCGGCCGGCGACCCGCTCGACGCGCTCCGGCTGACGGGCGACCCCGTGCTCGCCGCGGCCGCCGGCCTCGTCGTCGGCGCGGTCGAACGCGACATTCCGGTCACGCTCGCGGGCGGGACCCAGCTGGCGGCGGTCGCCGCGCTCGCGCGACACGCTGGCGTCGAGCGCCGGCTCCCGCTCGCGACGACCTCGTTCGTCGCCGACGACCCCTCCGCCGACGTGGGCGCGCTCGCGGACGACCTCGACCTGCAACTGGCCGCGACCGACCCGGCGTTCGGCGAGAGCGACCACCCGGCGATGGCGGCGTACGCCCGCGGCGAGGCGAAGGAGGGTGTCGGGATGGGCGGGGCGCTGGCCCTCTCCGAGCGCGCCGGCGTCCCCGCGAGCGACGTGCGCGACCGCGTGGCCGCGTTCACCGACCGCGTACTGGCCGAGCGGGAGGCGGGGAGCGCGACGGGAGGCGATCCCCGATGAGGGGGCTCGTCCTCGGCGGCACTGCCTCCGGCGTCGGCAAGACGGTCGCGACGCTCGCCGCGATCCGCGCGCTGGAGGGCGCGGGGCACGCGGTCCAGCCGGCGAAGGCCGGCCCCGACTTCATCGACCCCAGCCACCACGAGCGCGTGGCCGGACGCCCCTCGCGCACGCTCGACCTGTGGCTGCAGGGGGAGGACGGCCTCCGCCGGAACTACGCCCGCGGCGAGGGCGACGTCTGCGTCATCGAGGGCGTGATGGGGTTATACGACGGCGACGGGTCGAGCACGGCCGCGGTCGCCGAGGCGCTCGACCTCCCGGTCGTCCTCGTGGTCGACGCGAGCGCGGGCATGGAGAGCGTCGCGGCGACCGCGCTCGGCTTCCGGACCTACGCTGACCGGATCGGCCGCGACGTCGACGTGGTCGGCGTGATCGCCCAGCGCGCGCACGGCGGGCGCCACGCCGACGGGATCCGCGAGGCGCTCCCGGACGACCTCGCGTACCTCGGCCGGATTCCGCCGAACGACGACCTCGAAGTGCCGGACCGCCACCTCGGGCTCCACATGGGCGACGAGTCGCCCCTGCCCGACGACGCGCTCGACGCGGCCGCGGAGGAGTTGCGGGTCGATCGACTCGTCGACATCGCCCGGGAGCCGGCGGGCGAGGCGAACGGGGCGGAGGCGGATCCCGCGGACGAGGTCGCTCGCGCCGAGGCCGACCGCCCCCGCGTCGCGGTCGCCCGCGACGACGCCTTCCGGTTCGCGTATCCGGCGACGATCGAGCGATTACGCGAGCGGGCGACGGTCGAGACGTTCTCGCCGGTCGCGGGCGACCCCCTCCCCCCCTGCGACGGCGTCTACCTCCCCGGGGGCTACCCGGAGCTCCACGCCGCGGCGCTCGCGGAGAGCCCGGCGCTCGGCGAGGTCGCGAGCGCGGCCGCCGAGGGGACCCCCGTGCTCGGCGAGTGCGGCGGGCTGATGGCGCTCGCCGAGTCGCTGACGACCGTCGAGGGCGAGACGCACGCGATGGCGGGCGTCCTCCCGGCCGACGTGCGCATGCGCGACCGGTATCAGGCGCTCGACCACGTCGAGCTGCGGGCGACGCGGGACGCGCCGACGGCCTCGGCCGGAGAGACTCTGCGGGGCCACGAGTTCCACTACTCCGAGGCCGACGCCGCGGGCGACGCCCGGTTCGCCTTCGACGTGGAGCGGGGGACCGGGATCGACGGGGAGCACGACGGCCTAATCGAACACCGAACGCTCGGAACGTACGCCCACGTCCACCCGGAAAGCGGGGCGTTCGACGCGTTCCTCGACGGGCTGTGACCGCGATGGTAATCGTTTCACTCCTCACCGCCGCGCTCGCCCCCCTCGGCGCGCTGGCGATCGCGGTCGCGCTCGACCTCGCGCTCGCGGAGCCGCCGGCCCGGGTCCACCCCGTCGCGCTGTTCGGCTCGGTCGCGGGCCGGTTCGACCGGTCGTGGTCGCGCCCCCGACTTGTGGGCGTCGCGGTCGCGGTCGCGCTCCCGATCGGCGCCGCGGCGGTCGCGGTCGGGGTCGTCGCGGTCGCGGCTTTGGTCGACCCCTTCCTCGCTGTCCCCGTCGCCGGCGCGATCCTCTTCGCGACCGTCAGCCTCCGGATGCTGCTGGCGACGACCGCCGAGGTCGTCTCGCTGACCGAGACCGACCCGGACGCGGCTCGGGAATCGATCCGAGCGCTCGCGGGTCGGGACGCGACTGACCTTTCCCCGGCCGACCTCCGGAGCGCGGCCGTCGAGAGCGCGGCTGAGAACCTCGCGGACGGGTTCGTCGCGCCGCTGGGGGGATTCGCCCTCGGGGCGGCGCTCGGGGTCACGGTCGGCCCGACGGTCGGGGTCGTGGCCGGCCCGACGCTCGGGCTCCCGAACGGGGGGTCCAGAGCCACCCTCCCGCTCGCCGCGGGAGTCGCCGGCGCGGTCTGGGTGAAGGCGGTCAACACGCTCGACTCGATGCTCGGCTACCGCTCGAAGCCGGTCGGCTGGGCGAGCGCGCGACTCGACGACGCCGTCATGTTCCTCCCGGCCCGCGCGGCCGCGGGCTGTCTGGCGCTCGCGGCCGGATCGGTCGGGTCGCTCCGAAAAGGGGCCTCGTGGGCCGAGGAGCCGGCGTCGCCGAACTCCGGGTGGCCGATGGCGACCGCCGCGGCCGCGCTCGACGTGCGACTGGAGAAACACGGTCACTACGTCCTCAACCCGAACGCGAGCCCGCCGAGCGTCGCCGACGCGGAGCGAGCGGTCCGGCTCGTCGGCGTCGCCGGCGGGGTCGCAGTCGCGGTCGCGGCGGGATGGCTGGCGACGGTCGGGTGGCTCCTCTCCCCGGCGGGGGTGGTCGGATGGTCCTGACCGCGCTCCGGGGGGCGGTCGGCTTCCTCACCCGGATCCCGGTCGGCCGCGACGAGGCGGCGTGGGCGGCGTTCGCGCGCTCGCCGTGGACCTTTCCGGTGGTCGGATACTTCGTCGGCGCGCTCGTCGCCGCTCCGCTTCTGCTCGTCTCCCCGCCGGCGTCGGTCCCCGCCCCCACGGTCGCGTTCGCGTTCGTCCTCGCCGTCTACGCCGTCACCGGGATCGGCCATCTCGACGGCGTGGCCGACCTCGGCGACGCGGCGGTCGTCCACGGCGACCGCGAGGAGCGCCGACGAGTGTTGAAGGACTCGGAGCTCGGCGTCGGCGGAACGGTCGCGCTCGCGCTGGTCCTGTTCGGGCTGGCGACGGCCGCGCTCGCGCTGGTCGAGATCGGGACGACTGCCGGAACGGGGGGAACTCCCCTCGCCGCGCTCGGAATCGTCGTCGCCGCCGAGGTCGGAGCGAAGGCCGCGACCGCGACGCTCGTCTGCGTCGGCGACGCGCCCCACGAGGGGCTCGGGTCCGCGGTGACGGGCGAATCGTCGCCTCGGGCGATCCTTCCGGTCCTCGCGCTGGCGGCGCCCGCCGCGCTGCTCGCGTGGCCACGGCTCCTGCCGGGTCTCGCGGCCCTCCTTGCCACGCTGGCGACGGCGGCGCTCGTCGCGCGGTGGTCCCGCCGGCGACTCGGTGGCGTCTCGGGCGACGCGCTCGGCGCGACCACCGAGATCGCGCGGGTCGCCGCGCTGCACGCGGGGGTGATCGCGTGGACGCGCTTCTGATGTGCGGCGGCCACGGCACCCGCCTCGGCGGCGAGACGGAGAAGCCGCTCCGCGAGGTCGCGGGGCGGCCGATGGTCGACCGCGTCCTCGACGCGCTCGCCGAGAGCCGGATCGAGGCGACCCACGCGGTCGTCTCTCCGCACGCGACGCGGACGCGAGACCATCTCGCCGACCGATCGACCGATTCCCCGTCGCTGTCGGTCGTCGACGCCCCCGGAAACGGCTACGTCGCCGACCTGCGGTACGCGATGGAAACGGTTGGCGCGGATGGCGCGGACGGCGCGGACGGCGCGGACGGCGCGGGCGGCGGCCCCCTCCTGACCGTCGCCGCCGACCTCCCGCTTTTAAACGGCGCGGCGGTGAACGCGGTCCTCGACGCGGCCCGCGCCGCCGACGGCGACGCGCTCACCGTCTGCGTGCCCGCGGCCCGGAAGCGCGAGCTGGGCGTCAGCGCGGACGCGACGACCGAGATCGGCGGCCGCGAGGTCGTTCCGGCCGGGATCAACGTCGTGGGCGGCGGGGCGGGTGACGGAGGCGAAGACGGCGCAACCGATGACAGCGACGCCGGCGCGGTCCACCTAACCGACGACGCCCGACTCGCCGTCAACGTCAACTACCCGTCGGACGTGCGAGTCGCAGAGCGACTGCTGGAACGCGACTCCGGACGCCACCACACAGACCGATGAACCTCGACACCGCGCTCGGCCTCGACCGCGAACCGCACGGCAGCAGCGACGATCCCGACCTGCTGGACTTCTCCGCGAACACCAATCCCGAGGTCCCGCCGGGCGTCGAGGCGGTCTACCGCGAGGCGTTCAACGACGCGCGGTCCTACCCGACAGAGCCGCCCGCGGCGTTCCGCGAGGCCGCCGCCGAGTACGTCGACTGCGACCTGGAGGCAGTCGTGCCGACGCCGGGCGGGCTCGCCGCCATCAGGGCCGCGGTCGCGCTCGCGGTCGACCGGGGAGACACCGCGCTGCTCCCGGCGCCGAGCTTCGGCGAGTACGCCCGCGAGGTGCGACTGCAGGGCGGCGAGCCCGCTTTCGTCGCGCCCGACGCGGTCCTCGACGCCGACCCGGCAGGCCACGCGCTCGCGGTCGTCTGCGCCCCGAACAACCCCACGGGGACCGACTACGAGCGCGCGGATCTGGAGCGGTTCGCGGCGCGGTGCCGCGCGGCCGACACGCCCCTGCTCGTCGACGAGGCGTTCCGCGGGTTCACCGACCGCCCCTCGCTCGCTGGAGCCGAAGGGGTCGTCGTCGCTCGATCGCTGACGAAGCTGTTCGGGCTTCCCGGGATCCGAGCGGGGTTCGCGGTCGCGACGGGGGAGTTCGGCGCGGCGCTAGAGAACGCCCGCCGACCGTGGAACGTGAGCGTCCCGGCGCTTTCGACCGGCGTGCACTGCATGCGGCAGGAGGGGTTTATAAATGACACCCGCGATCGCGTCCGCGCGGAGCGCTCGCGGATGGCCGCGGCGCTCGCGGAGCGCTACGACGTGACTCCCTCGGAGGCTCCGTTCCTGCTGCTCGACGTGGGGAAGGAGGAGGGCGGGCGCTCGGTCGACCGGGTCGTGGCTGACGCCCGCGACCGCGGCGTCGCGGTTCGGGACGCGACCACGTTCCGCGGGCTCGACTCGCACGTCCGGGTGGCGGTGCGTCGGCCCGCCGAGAACGACCGCCTGCTCGCGGCGCTGGGCGTCGGCGACGGAGCGACGACTGCAGGGACGAACGACGCGGGAGCGACCGACCCGGGAGGCGAAGATGTTTGACGCCACGGTGCGCGAGGGCGTCCTCCGCCTGCACAGACCCGAGACGCGCTGGCTCTCCACCGGCTGGAACGGTGGCCGATCGCTGGCCGACGCCGGCTTCAACGTCTCGGTTCCGGAGGGGTTCGACCGGACCGACCTCGGCGCGTACCGCGACGAGCGTCTGGCGCAGGCGGGGTTTAAAAGCGAGAGCGACGCGGGACGCGACGGCGACCCGCCGACCCTGTTCACCGGCGTCTCGATGGAACACGCCCGCGGTGCGTGTCTCGGACCGGTCGTCGCGTACGCGACCGTCGGGCTGTCGAACCCGGCGATGTTGCCGATGGATCCGGGAGGTGCGGCGGACGATGCGAGCGATCTCAAGTACAACGCCGAGGCGGCGACCGAGGAGCCGCCCCGCCGACCCGGCACGGTCAACCTGATCCTTGGGACGACTCGACGACTCGCGGACGGCGCGGCGGCGAACCTCGTCGCGGTCGCGGCCGAGGCGAAGGCGACGACGCTGCTCGCGACGGCGGGCGTGCCGGGGACGACGAGCGACGCGGTCGTCGTCGGCGACGACCCGACTGGGGAGCCGGCGGCGTTCTCGGGCAGCGCCACCCCGGTCGGCGCGGCGGCCCGCGTCTGCGTCCGGGACGCGGTCCGCGCGAGCCTGCGATCGCGGTACCCGGACGGCGACGTTCCCGGTCCGGCGGCCGACGCCGAGCACGGCGTCGTCGCCGACGACCGGGCGGAGGTATTTAAACCATGACACACGACGAAATCGACGAAACCGACGAAGCGACAGACGGCGACAGCTCGCCCCGCACTCCCGGCGGCGGCGCCGCCCCCGAACCGGAGCCGATCGAACCGGCCGCACCCGAGGAGTTCGGCCTCGTGCAGGCGTGGTGGGGCGACGGCAAGGGGAAGACCACGGCGGCGATGGGGATGGGCTTCCGGGCCGCGGGGCACGGCTACCGCGTCCACATGCTCCAGTTCATGAAGGGCGGCGCCGACAGCGTCGAGGGCGTCAGAGGGGAGTACAACGCGATCGCCGCCATGCCGGGGTTCTCTTACGAGAACGCCGGCCACTACGGCTGGCACGGCCTCCTCGACGGCTCCGCGGACGACGAGCACGAGGCGAAGGCGAGCGCGGCGTTCGAGCGCGCGGAGGAGCTCGTCGCGGGCGCCGCGGACGCCGACCTGACCGAGCCCCTCCCGCTCGACGGCGACCCCGTCGACGGCGTCCACATGCTAATCTTAGACGAGGTGCTGTACGCCGTCGACCGCGGACTCGTCGATCCCGAGGACGTCGTCGCGCTCGCGGAGTCGAAACCCGAGAATCTCGAACTCGTCCTCACCGGGAGCCACGCCGAGCCCGACTACCTCGACGGCGTGGCCGACCTGATCACGAACGTCCGCAAGGTGGCGCACCCGTTCGACGCGGGCCACCGCGCCCGGCGGGGGACGGAGTACTGAGCCCGTGAGCGAGACGGGGGGCCTCGGAGAGACGGGAGACACCGGCGAGACGGCGGACACCGTCCTGATCGCCGGGACCGCGAGCCACGCCGGCAAGAGCACGCTCGCGGCCGGGCTCTGTCGACTCCTCGCGCGCCGGGGCGTCTCGGTCGCGCCGTTTAAGGCCCAGAACATGAGCAACAACGCCCGCGTCGCGCTCACACCCGAGGGCGAGTGGGGCGAGATCGGCGTCTCCCAGCACGTGCAGGCGCGGGCCGCCCGCGTCCCGGCGACGACCGACATGAACCCCGTCCTGCTCAAGCCCCGGGGCGACGGCGAGAGCCAACTGGTGATCGACGGTGAGGCCGTCGGTCACTTCGCGGCCGGCGAGTACTACGAGTCGCACTGGGAGCGGGCGCGGGACGCTGCGGTCGCGGCCCACCGCCGGCTGGCGGCCGATCACGACGTGATCGTCGCGGAGGGAGCCGGGAGCATCGCCGAGATCAACCTCCACGACCGCGACCTCGCGAACGTCGAGTGCGCCCGCTTCGCCGACGCCGAGATCCTGATCGCGGTCGACATCGAGCGCGGCGGCGCCTTCGCGAGCCTCTACGGGACCCTCGAACTCCTCCCCGACGACGTGCGCGAGCACGTCGCCGGCGCGGTGATCACGAAGTTCCGCGGCGACCCCGCCCTCCTGGAGCCCGGTATCGAGGAGATCGAGGAGCGGACGGGCGTCCCGATCGTCGGCGTCGTGCCCCACGACGACCCCGGCCTCCCGGCGGAAGACAGCCTCTCGCTGCCGGACGCGGGAGACGCCGGTGGCGGGGGCAGAGAGGGCGGCGGAGCCGCCCTCGGCTCGGACGACGGCGTCCCCGACGCGGAGGCGGTCCGGATCGCGGTCCCCCGCCTCCCACGCATCTCGAACTTCACCGATCTGGAACCGCTCGCGCGCGAACCGGGCGTTCGAGTGGCGTACGTCCCGCTCGATTCGTCTCTCGACGACTTCCTCTCCGACGCCGACGCGGTCGTGCTTCCCGGCTCGAAGAACACGGTCGACGACCTGCTCGCGCTACGGGAAGGCGGACTCGACGAGGCGATCCGGCGCTTCGAGGGACCGATCGTCGGGATCTGCGGCGGCTATCAGCTCCTCGGCGAGCGGATCACGGGCGCCGACGTCGAGGGGACCGGCTCGGAGTCGACGGTCGAGGGCGTCGGGGTGCTCCCGGTCGAGACCCACTTCTCGCGGGACAAGCGCGTCGAGCGCGTGACTCGGACCGTCGACGGCGCCGGCCCGCTGGCGGGGGCGGTCGGGACCGCGACCGGCTACGAGATCCACATGGGACGGTCGTCGCCGACCGGGGAGACCGCCCGGCCGCTGGGGCCGGAGAGCGCGGCGACCGACCGGGCGCTGGGGACCTACCTCCACGGGCTCTTCGAGAACGAGGGGGTCCGCGACGCTTTCGTGGCCACCGTCTTCGAGGCGGCCGGTACGTCGCGGCCTCCGGGACTGTCGCGGTCGGCTGGGGGCGTAGACAACGGTCGGTCCCCCTACGACCGCGCCGCCGACCTCGTCGCCGAGAACGTCGACCTCGGGGGCGCGGGGCTCGGCGACGTGGGCTGACCGCGAGGGCTCGCCGCGGTTTCACGCGAGCCCGGACGAACCGAGCGAGGCCGGTGGGGCCGAAGGGCCGCCGCCCCGCGATTGCCGACCGACTGCAACCCGGCGCCCGGGGCCAGTATCACTCGTGAGATGCGGGAGTTTCCTTTTATATGATGCAAACGGGGAGCCCCGATATGACTACATCGGGAGAGTACGGGCGGGACGACTTCGGGCAGGGCGGCTTGAACGACGGACTCGACGTTGCCGAACTGGTCGACGAGATCGGGCTCGACGCCGAAGAGATCGAGTGGCGAAAGGAGTTCGTCGGATTCGACGAGGAGGACGAGCGACGGCTGAGTCGGTACGAGGAGGCGTTCGCGGAGAACGCCGACCAGATCGCCGAGGACTTCTACGAGAACCTCACCGGCCACGAGCAGACCGTCGAGGTGATCGGGCGGTCGGACAAGGGGCTCGAACAGCTGAAGCGGACGCAGTCGGCGTACCTCGTGACGCTCGCGGAGGGCGAGTACGGCGAGGAGTACTTCGAGGACCGGGCGCGGATCGGCAAGATCCACGACATGCTGGAGATGCCGATGAAACACTATCTCGGGCAGTACGGGGTGTACTACGACCTCATCCTCCCGCTCATCGGCGACCGCCTCGCCGACTCGCTCACCGAGCGGCTGGCCCCCGACGCCGCCGGCGAGGACGTCGACGACGCGACCGCGAGGGCGGTCGAGGAGGAGGTCGACGACGCGATCGAAGACCTGCTCTCCGTCCTGCGGATCGTCAACCTCGACATGCAGGTCGTCACGGACACGTACATCCACTCGTACAGCGAGAAGCTCACGCAGGCCGTCGAGGAGAACGAGCGGCTGATGGCGGAGGTGGAAGACGAGGTGAAAGGTCCGATCGGCGACCTGCGCGAGTCGGCTGACGACGTCGCCGACAGCGCCACAGAGGTCGGCGACGCGGCCGAAGACCAGTCACAGCGGGTCGCCGAGATCTCCTCGGAGGTGGCGAACCTCTCGGCGACGGTCGAGGAGGTGGCGTCGACCGCCGACGAGGTCGATCGGACGAGCAGCCGAGCGGAGACGCTCGCGGAGGACGGGCGGGACGCGGCCGACGACGCCGCGGCGGCCATGGACGACATCGGTGCCGCCGTCGACGAGGTGGCGGACGACGTCGAGGCGCTCCAGGAGCGCGTCGAGGAGATCGACGAGTTCGTCGACGCGATCAACGGGATCGCCGACCAGACGAACCTGCTCGCGTTGAACGCCTCGATCGAGGCGGCGCGCGCGGGCGAGGCCGGCGCCGGATTCGGCGTCGTCGCCGACGAGATCAAATCGCTCGCGGAGGAGTCTCAGCGACACGCGAGCGACATCGAGTCGATGGTCGACGGGATCCGGACCGACACCGAGGACACCGTCGAGAGCCTCGCGGAGACGACCCAACGGGTCGAGGAGGGGAGCGAGCGCGTCGGGGACGCGACGGAGAGTCTCACTGCCATCGCTGAGGCCGTGACGGAGACGGCGGACGGCATCGACGAGGTCGCGGACGTGACCGACGAACAGGCCGCCGCCGCCGAGGAGATCGCCGCCACGATCGACGAGGTGGTCCGGCAGTCGAACCGCATCACCGACGAGATGCAGGACTTGGCGGCCGAGAGCGAACACCAGTCCGAGGCGGTCGAAACGGTGGAGCAGACCGTGCGCCGGTTGGCCGCGAACGACGCGGACGGCGGCGGCTCGGCCGGAGCGTCTCGCACGGACGGCGGACGGGTTACGAGCGGGACCGACGGCGGAAGGGTGGGGACGGACGGCGATCGGTCGGTCCCGGCGGGGCTCCCCGAGGGAACGCCGGCGTTCGTGATCGATCGGCTCTCCGACGAGGAGTTGCGCGCGATCGCGGACGGAGAACTGGAGATGGACGACCTGCTGTGAGTCGTCCGGTCGCCGGCGACGTGCTCGGAGACGAACCCGGCGACGCGGTCCCGCTCGTCCGTGGTGCTGGCCTCCGCGGGATCGGAAGTGACCCCCCCGATCCGAACGGTGGCGAGGACCGCCGGTCGCGCAACCCCTAAGACGCGAGCGCCGCGACTGATCGTATGAAAATCGCGATACTCGGCGGCACGGGCGACATCGGACAGGGGCTCGCGCTCCGGCTCGCGGCCGATACCCCTCACACGATCACCATCGGCTCGCGCGACGCGGAGAAGGCGGAGACCAAGGCCGAGGAGTACACCACTGAACTCGACAGCCGCGGCCTCGACGCCGAGGTGGCGGGCGCCGAGAACGAGGTCGCCGCCGCCGGGGCGAAGGTCGTCGTCCTCGCGGTCCCGCCGTATCACATCGGCGACACCGTCGAGGCGATCGCCGACGCGCTCGACGAGGGCGACGTGCTCGTCTCCCCCGCGACCGGCATGAAACGCGACGACGAGGGGTTCCACTACCACAAGCCCGGCGCCGGCTCGGTGACGCGGATCGCCGCCGACGCCGCGCCCGACGGGGTCGATGTCGTGGGCGCGTTCCACAACCTCGCGGCCGCCCGGCTCGCGAACCTCGACGCCGACCTCGGGATCGACACGCTCGTGATCGGCGACGACGACGACGCGAAATCCACCGTGACGGACCTCGCCGAGGGGATCGAGGGGCTGCGCGCGCTCGACGCTGGCGGCGTCGCCAACGCGCCCGAGATCGAGGCGCTCACGCCGCTCCTGATCAACGTCGCGGAGCACAACGACGGGCTCAACGATCTCGGCATCCAGTTTACATAACCCGAGGGCGGCGGCCGTTCCGTTAGGCCTTTGCGCGACCGGTCCCTCCGGACGATAGATGGAGTACCTGGAGCGCCGGGTCGCGCTGGTCGAGGACCGGCTGGAGGCCGTCATCGACGAGGTCGAACCCGACGAGCTGTCCGAAGAGGTCGGCCACGTCGTCCTCGCCGGCGGCAAGCGGGTCCGCCCCGCCGTGACGATCCTCGCCTGCGAGGCGTTCGACGGCGACCCCGACGCGGCCGTCGACTTCGCGGCCGGGATCGAGTTCGTCCACAACGCGTCGCTCGTGATCGACGATATCATCGACCGCTCCGAGGTGCGCCGCGGCACGCCGTCGGCGTGGGCCGAGTACGGCTACGGCCCGGCGATCATCGCCAGCGACGGGCTCCTCGGCGAGGCGTTCGCGCTCTTCTCCGCCGAGCCCCGCGCGATGCGGACCGTCGCCGAGGCGCTGGTCGAACTCGGCGAGGGCGAGGCCACCGAGTTGGCCGCCCGTCCCACCACCGAGACCGAGTACATGGAGCTCGCCCGCCGGAAGACGGGCGCGCTGTTCCGGGCGGCCGCCGAGCTGGGCGCGATCGCCGGCGGCGCCGACCCCGACGCTGTCGACTCGTTCGGCGAGTACGCCGAGCGCGTCGGCGTCGCCTTCCAGATGCGCGACGACGTGCTCGACGCGACCGCGGACGCCGACGACCTCGGCAAGCCGACCGGGCAGGACGCGGAGATGGACCGCCCCTCGGTCCTGCAGGTCACGTCGCTGTCGCCCGAGGAGATCGACGAACGCGCCCGCGAGCAGTCGGAGCTCGCCCTGGCCGCGCTCGACGACGCCGACCCGCCGGAGACGGAGGCGATCGAGTACCTCCGCGACCTCGCGGAGTTCGTCGTGGTGCGGGAGCGGTAGGAACGCGAGCGCTCCCCTACGCGTCCCCGGTGTCCTGCGGCGGGAACAGCGGGGTCGGGTCTTCGTGGTCGAACTCGATGCGTTCGTCCCCGGAGAGCGCGTGGACGTAGGTCGTCATCGCGTCGCCGGCCCGGACGCGACCGAGCATCCGGTCCGCCTCGGCGACCCGGTAGTAGAGCGGGAGACAGAGCGCGGTCTCGGTCGCCGTCGATCGGAACACCAGCGTCAGGTAGACGATCCCGTTCTCGTGGGCGCGGAACGCCTCGAACTCGTCGAACCCGTCCGCCTCGACCAGCTCCGTGAGGCGGTCGAACTCCTCGCCCGACAGCAGCACGTCGAGGCCGACCTTCTCGTCGGCGGAGTCGCCGGGAGCGGGGACCGGTACCACGTCGCCGGGGACCGGGGCGAACGCCGTCCACCCGCGATTCCGGTACTCCTCGGCGGTCGCACGGGACTCCTCGATAACGGTGGTCCACGCGTCGTCGTCGTCCGCGAGCGGATGCTCTTCCACGTCCATGCACGGCGTCACCGGTCGGCGGCGGGTAAAGGTTCCCACCTGTCTGCGCTCGTCGGCCGAAACCGCCGCGGCGTGCGCCGGGCGAGTGAAGGAAAAGTATATCCATAGACGGTTGGAAAACGGCTATATGCCTCCTCTACTTTCGCTCTCCGATCTCCGCACGCAGTTCTCGACGGAACGGGGCCAGGTAAAGGCAGTCGACGGGATCGACCTCGAGATCCACGAAGGCGAGACCGTCGGACTCGTGGGCGAGTCGGGATCCGGTAAAAGCGTCACGGCGCTGTCGACGATGGGGCTCGTCGACGACCCCGGCGAGATCGTCGACGGAACCGTCGAGCTGACCGACGCCCGGCTCGCGGACGAGCTCCGCGACCGATACGACGCCGCGAGGTTCGTCGACGGCGACACGATCGATCTCACCGCCGCGCCCGAGGAAGCGCTCCGGTTCGTCCGCGGCCGGGAGGTGAGCATGATATTCCAGGACCCGATGACGTCGCTGAACCCGTCGGTGACGGTCGGCGAGCAAGTCGCCGAGAGCCTCAGACTCCACCAGTACGGCGGGCGTCGCAAGGACTCGTGGTTCAACGCGGTGCGCGAGATCCTCCCGAAGATCAGCCGCGACGTGGACGAGGAGGTCCGCGATGAGACCATCGAGGTGCTCGAAGACGTCGGCATCCCGGAACCGGGCGCGCGGATCGACGAGTACCCGCACGAGTTCTCCGGCGGGATGCGCCAGCGGGTGCTCATCGCGATCGCGCTGGCCTGCCAGCCGGGCCTCCTTGTCGCCGACGAGCCGACGACCGCGCTCGACGTGACCATTCAGGCGCAGATCCTCGATCTGATAGACGACCTGCAGGCGGATCTGGGGATGTCGGTACTGATGATCACCCACGACCTCGGCGTCGTGGCCGAGACGTGCGACCGCGTCGCGGTGATGTACGCCGGTGAGATCGTCGAGGAGGGGCCAGTGGAAGAGATATTCGGGAATCCGTCACACCCGTACACGTACACCCTCTTGGAGTCGCTCCCGAGCGAGGAGAAGGAACGTCTCACGCCGATCGAGGGGAACGTTCCCGACCTCATCGACATGCCGTCGGGATGCCACTTCGCGCCGCGGTGCCCGTGGGCGACCGAGGAGTGTACGAGCGGCGAGATCCCGTACCTCCAGCACGGTGGCGAGGATATCGACCACCGCTCGAAGTGCATCATGGAGTCGTTCGACAAGACCGAGTACGGCGACGACGCGGTCGGCACCGGGCGCGAACGGTCGATCGGCGAGCCCCTCGTCGAGATCGACGGGCTCCGGAAGTACTACGAACAGGCGGACGGCGTGCTCGATCGGGTTCTCGGCGCCGACGACCGCAGCGTGAAGGCGGTCGACGGGATCGACTTCACGATCAACCGCGGCGAGACGCTGGGTCTCGTCGGCGAGTCCGGCTGCGGGAAGTCGACGGCCGGCCGGGCGCTGTTGCACCTCACCGAGCCGACCGACGGCCGGGTGGTGTTCTCCGGGACCGACCTCACCGAACTCGACGGGTCGGCGCTGCGGGAGCAGCGGAAGGACCTCCAGATGATCTTCCAGGACCCGCTCTCCTCGCTCGACCCGCGGCAGACGGTCGGCCAGACGATCCGAGAGCCGCTGTCGATCCACGACCTCCCCGAGAGCGATCCGGACGTGACGGTCGAGGCCGAGGTGACCGTCTCCGGGATCGCCCGCGATCGGGTCGACGTGACTGTCGACGACGAGATCGACGCCGTCGTCGGCTCCGGGAACGGCGTGGCGACCGCCCACGTCGACGTGACGGTCGCGGACGGCGAGGTCGACGTCGATGTCCGCGAACACCTCGGCGTCGAGGGGACGGTCGAGCGCACCGACGCCGGCGACGTGGTACGCGTCTCGGTGACGGTCTCCGCCGGTGACACCGACCGACTCCGCCGGCGGCGTCGCGTCCGCCAGTTGCTGGAGGCCGTCGGGCTCGAGGTGGGCCAGTACGATCGGTACCCGCACGAGATGTCCGGCGGGCAGCGCCAGCGGGTCGGCATCGCTCGGGCGCTCGCGGTCGATCCGGAGTTCATCGTCGCCGACGAGCCGGTCTCCGCGCTCGACGTGAGCGTCCAGGCGCAGATCCTCAACCTGATGGAGGACCTCCAGGACCGGTTCGACCTGACGTACCTGTTCATCGCGCACGACCTGTCGGTGGTGCGGCACATCTCCGACCGCGTCGCCGTCATGTACCTCGGCGAGATCGTCGAGGTGGCGGCCACCGACGAGCTGTTCGCGGACCCGCAGCATCCGTACACCAAAGCGCTGCTCTCCGCAATTCCCGAACCGGACCCCACGGCGGACACCGACGATCGCGTCATCCTCGAGGGCGACGTGCCGTCGCCGATCGACCCGCCGTCGGGGTGCCACTTCCGGACCCGGTGTCCGTCGGTGATCCCCCCGGACGACCTGGATATCGAACAGGAGACGTATCGAGAGGTGATGGACTACCGCCAGCGCGTCGAGCGACAGGCGATCGACGTCGAGACGATCCTCGAGGGGGCCGGCGAATCGCCCGGTCAGATGGCGGCCGACGGCGGCACCGCGTCCGCGCCCCCGTCCGGAGCGGACTCGGTTTCCCCCGCCGCGGTCGAGGCAGTTCGTGACGCCCAGTTCGACCGGTTGCCTGCGGGGCGCGCCGCCGAGGTCGTCGATCGCTCTCTCGAGCTGGTGATCGTCGACGAGTGGGAAGAGGCGGCCGCCGTCCTCGAGGAGACGTTCGCGAGCGTCTGCGAGCGTGAGGACCCCACACTCTCCGACGGCGACCACCCCGCGGCGTGCCACCTGATCGACTGACTCTCCCCTCTCGTCACGTCAGTCGCCCGATCTTCACGCCGTTCGCCCGATCGATCTGTCACGTCACCCGAACGAACCGATCTGTCGCGTCACCCGACCGATCCGTTCCCGCACGGCTCGGAGACGCGATCACGGGCCGACGGACCGACGTAGCGAACACGGCAACGGTGGCGATCCCGTGAGTCGGACGGCGCGTAGCTGATGCGAACCGGAACCGCGTCGTCCGAAATGATTCGGATCAGAACATTTCCCCCAATTCGTTCGGTAGGTTTATACTGGCAAGCGTTCAGACTCGATCTATGTCATCCCGCGACGAGAACGTTTCACGGCGAAAGTTCCTCGGTGCCGCCGGTGGCGCTGCAGTAACGGTCGGTCTCGCCGGTTGTTCCGGCAACGGCGACGACGGTTCGGACGGTTCGGACGGCTCCGATGGCTCGGACGGTTCGGACGGCTCCGATGGCTCGGACGGCTCCGACGGCGACGACGACACCAGCCTCCTCCGATACGGTCGGGGGAGCCACTCGCCGACGCTGGACTTCCAGAACAGCACTAGCGGCGAGGTCGCGAAGGTCACGGAGCAGATCTACGACACGCTCATCAACTTCGAGCCGGGCGAGTCGACGCTCACCGACGGGCTCGCCTCCGACTACTCGATCGACGGCGAGACGGCGTCGCTCACGCTGAAGGAGGGCGTCACCTTCCACAACGGCGAGGAGTTCACCGCACAGGACTTCGTAGCGACGTACCGCCGCTTCGTCGACTCGGAGTACGAGCACTACGCCGGCGACGACTACGTCTCCGCGTACGGTCCCTTCACGCTCGGCAACTGGATCGACGATATCCAGGTCGACGGCGACTACGAGATGACGATCCAGCTCACGCAGACGTACGCGCCGTTCCTGCGCAACCTGGCGATGTTCGCGGCCGCCGTCCACTCCGAGGCCGCGATCGAGGAGTACGGCACCGACCTCTCGGAGAACGCGGTCGGGACCGGGCCGTTCGAGCTCGACACCCTCGACGACTCCAACGAGCAGGTCCGTCTCGCCGCGTACGACGACTACTGGGGCGACGGCCCGGAAGTCGACGAGGCCGTGTTCGTCACGGTCGGCGAGAACTCCACCCGAGCGCAGTCGCTCGCGAGCGGAGAGCTCGACATCATCGACGGCATCGGCGCGCAGTCTTCCCAGCAGGTCGAGGGCGCCGACGGCGTCGAACTGGTCCGCACCGAAGGGATCAACGTCGGCTACATGGCGTTCAACATGGCGGCGGTCGAGGAGTTCCAGGACCGCCGCGTCCGGCAGGCCGTGAGCCACGCGATCGACACCGAGGCGATCGTCAACCAGCTCTACGCCGGCTTCGCCACGCAGGCCAGCCAGCCGCTTCCGTCGAACGTGATGGGGCACAACGACGACCTCGACCCGTACCCGTATGACCCCGAGGAGGCGCAGAGCCTCCTCGAGGAGGCCGGCTACGGCGACGGGTTCTCCTTCGAGCTGGCGACGTTCCAGAACCCCCGCGGGTACAACCCCTCGCCGATCCAGACGGCCGAGACGGTCGCCTCTAACCTCGGCGAGGTCGGGATCGAGGTCGAGATCAACCAGCAGTCGTTCTCGCCGTTCCTCGAGTACACGGCCCAGGGCCGCCACGACGCGTGTTTCCTCGGCTGGTACACCGACAACGCCGACCCGGACAACTTCGCGTACGTACTGCTTCACCCGCAGGTCGACGAGGGCGAGCTCACCGAGGACCAGGACTGGGTGAGATTCGACGCCGAGGGGTACAACACCAGTAACCGCTCGGCGTGGGCGAACCAGGAGTACATGGACCTCGTCGAGGAGGCCCAGCAGACGACGGCCGAGAGCGAGCGCGTCGACCTGTACAACGAGGCGATGCAGATCGCTCACGACGAGGCGCCGTGGGTGTACCTGGACTACGCGGAAGAGCTTCGGGGCGTCGCCGACCGGGTCAACGGGTTCCAGATCGCCGCTATCAGCGGTCCGTACCTGAACCTGGTCTCGCTGGAGTAGTCGGTCACTTCAGTCTCACCTTCGATGTTCCCAAAGCGATTCGTACTCAAGCGGCTGCTGTTGCTCGTCCCGGTGTTGATCGGAGTGGCGACGCTGGTCTTCTCCATCCTCCACCTCTCTCCGGGCGACCCGGCGCTCACGATCGCCGGGGAGCGCGCGAGCCAGGAGTTCGTCGAGCGCATCCGCGCCGACCTCGGGCTCAACGACCCGATTTGGGTCCAGTACATCGACTTCCTCGGTAATGTCGTCCGGTTCGACTTCGGGGAGTCGTACGTCATCAATCGTAACACCACCGTCCGGGAGATCATGGCGAACACGCTCCCCGTCACGCTCGAACTGGCGCTGTACGGGCAGCTGTTCGGCATCCTGTTCGGCATCCCGCTCGGCGTGTTGAGCGCGGTGAAACAGGACACGCTCACCGACCACGGCACCCGGGTCGGCGCGCTCGCCGGGATCAGCGTCCCGATCTTCTGGAGCGGGCCGCTGCTGATCCTGCTGTTCGCACAGGTGCTCGGCGTGCTGCCGACCAGCGGGCGGATCTCGTCGACGTTCAGCGTCTCCCCGATCCGCGTCACCGGGATGGTGACGATCGACACGCTGCTCGCCGGCGAGTGGGACATGTTCAAGTCGGCGGTCAGGCACATGCTCCTGCCGTCGCTCGTCATCGGCGTGTACTCGATGGCGCTCATCTCGCGGATGATGCGCTCGTCGATGCTGGAGGTCGTCAGACAGGACTACATGCGCACCGCCCGCGCGAAGGGACAGGGCGCGAAGATCACCGTGTTGAAACACGGGTTCCGTAACGCGCTGATCCCCGTCGTCACGATCATCGGAATCCAGTTCGGCGGGCTGCTCGGCGGCGCGGTGCTGACGGAGACCGTGTTCGCGATCGGCGGGATCGGGACGCTGCTCGTCGAGGCGATCGAGGTCGGCGACTACCCGATCGTTCAGGGGACCGTCCTGACGTTCGCGTTCCTGTTCACCCTCGTGAACCTCGTCGTCGACATCACCTACTCCTACCTCGATCCGAGGATCCAACAATGAGCACCGAAACACTCAGAGACGGGGAGGCGGAGACGGCGAGTCGCGGGCTCGTCGACCGGATCCGCGCCTCGCCGTTCCTCTCACAACTGCTGTCGAATCGGCTCGCACTGGCCGGGCTCGCGATCATCATCGCAATGCTCGTGATCGCCGTGTACGCTCGGCTGACGCTCGATCTCGAGGTCATCTCTCGGTCGCAGCTCGGCACGAACCCGAACCGCGCCGCGCCGAGCCTGGAGTACCCGTTCGGAACCGACGGGCAGGCGCGAGCCCTGCTTCCGCGGGTCGCCTACGGCGCGTGGTACGCGATGCTGTTCGGGACGGTGACCGTCGGCGCGTCGACGGTGCTCGGGGTCGGCCTCGGCATCGTCGCCGCCTACTACGGCGACATCACCGACAACGTGATCATGCGGACGATGGACGTGCTGTTGGCGTTCCCCTCGCTCCTCTTAGCGCTCGCGCTCGTCTCCATCTTCCCGGACGAACTGGGGCTCTGGCGGGCGGTCGCGGCCCTGACGCTCGTGTACACGCCGCGGTTCGCTCGGGTCGTCCGCGGGGCCGCGCTCACCGTGTTGGAGAACGAGTACATCGACGCCACCGTCGCGCTCGGCGCCACGGACCCGCGAGTGCTCGTCAAACACGTCCTGCCGAACTGTCTCGCGCCGATCACGGTCCAGTCGACGCTGAACTTCGGGCTGGCGATCATCGATCTGGCCGCGCTGTCGTTCCTCGGATTCGGCGCCTCGGCCGGCACGCCCTCGTGGGGACTCATGCTCTCGAACGGCGTGAGCCAGGGACTACTCACCGGCGTCTGGTGGTGGTCGTTCTTCCCCGGACTGTTCCTCGCGCTGACCGTCCTCGGGTTCAACCTGCTCGGCGACGGGATGCGAGACGCGCTCGACCCCCGGATGCGAGAGGCGGTCGACTGACCGATGCCGCTGCCGCCGGTCGTCCGGGAACGCGGGCGGCTCGTCGCCGGCGGTGCCGCCGTCGGCTCGGTCGCGGCCCCGATTCTCGTGGTCGGTCTGGTTGTCGTCGTCGGTGTCGGTCCGCTGGCCGCCGCGGAGACCGCGTTCGCGTTCGGCGGTCTCTGGTTCGGGCTCGCCCTCCTCGGGTGGGCCGGCTCCGTCGCGTCCGGTCGGGCGATCGAGGCCGCACAGGAGCGCCTCGACGTCGGTTCCGGCTGGACCGAGCGCCGGTCGCGCCGCGCGATGGCGCGGATCGGCGGATTCGGCGCCGGCATGATGCTCGTCGCGCCGGTAATCGGAACCGCGGTCGGCTGATCGAGCCCGCTACTCCGACGCCGCCCCGGCCTTCGGAGCGTCGTGGTCCGCCTCCCACTCCTCGCGAGCCGTCTCCACGTCCTCGGGCTGTTCGTTCAGGAGGCACGCCGAGGGGTGATCCCCCGCCGGCAGCGCGGGGTCGATCGCCTCGCAGGGCGACCGGTACCGCTCCCGCAGCGTCGCCGCGGCGGTCTCGCGGTCCCCGTCGGCGAGCGCCCGGATCGCCTCGCGGACCGTCTCTTCCTCCTCGGCCGGAAGTCCCGTGTCGAACGCCTCCTCGTAGAGCGAGTCGACGAACGCCGCCCGGTCCTCCCGGTCAGGGTCGCCGACCCCCTCCCACCGCAGGTCCACGTCGATGTCGCCGTTCTCGATCCGAGTCCTGAACTCGCCGATCTCGCGGAACGCCGCCTGCGGCAGGTCCAGCCACGGCGGCTGGATCAGCTCCGGGCACCGCGTCCGGAACGAGCAGCCCGAGGGTGGGTTCCGCGGCGACGGCACGTCGCCGCGGATCGTCTCGACGGTGCGGTCCCGCTCGTCGGTGTCCGCCCGCGGGACGGACTCCAACAGCGCTTTCGTGTACGGGTGTTGGGGGTTCTCGAAGATCTCCTCGGTGGGGCCTATCTCGACGATTTCGCCGAGGTACATCACGGCGACCCGGTCGCTGATGTGGCGCACCACCGACAGGTCGTGCGCGATGAACAGGTACGTCAGGTCGCGCTCCGCCTGCATGTCGGCGAGCAGGTTCAACACCTGCGCCTGCACGCTCACGTCGAGCGCGGAGACGGGCTCGTCGAGGACGATGAACTCCGGATCGATGGCGAGCGCGCGGGCGAACCCGATGCGCTGGCGCTGTCCCCCGGAGAACTCGTGGGGGTACCGGTCGATCTGCTCGGCCGAGAGCCCGACCTCCTCCAAGAGGGTCTCGGCGCGTTCGCGCCGCTCGGCGCCGGTCCCCACGCCGTGGATGGCGAGCGGCTCCGTGATAATCTCGCCGGCGGTCATCCGCGGGTCCAGACTGGAGAACGGGTCCTGGAACATCACCTGCGCCCGCCGCCTGAACGCGTCCATGTCGTCGCCGGCGAGCTCGAAGACGGGGTCGCCGTCGAACGTCACGGAGCCGCCGGTGGGCTCGCGGAGCCGCATCAGCGTCTCCGCGAGCGTCGACTTCCCGCAGCCGGACTCGCCGACGACGCCGAGCGTCTCGCCCTCGCGGACGTCGAAGGAGACGCCGTCGACCGCGCGCACCGCCTCCGGCTCCGCGCCGGTCAGCCGGTCGAGCAGCGTGTCGTTCTCGTAGTAGTACTTCTCGAGGCCGTCGACCGTGACGAGGGGGTCAGTCATCGCTCACCTCCGCGTCGGGCGCGGTCGACTCGTCGGGCGCCCGGGACCCGTCGTTCGGGCCCGCCCCGTCGTCGGTCGGCCCCGCGAGTCGCTCGTCGGGCACCGCGTCGGCCTCGCTGTACTCGCGCTCGGCGAGGACGCAGCGGGCGCGGTGGCCGTCGCTCACCTCGTACTCCGGCGGGCGCGTGAGACAGTCAGTCATGGCTTTCGGACAGCGGTCGGCGAAGTAACAGCGGTCGGGCATGTTCGCGTCGACGAGGTCGGGCACGTTGCCCGGGATCGGTTCGAGCCGCTCGCCCGGCTGGTCGATGTCCGGCACCGAGCCCAACAGCCCCTTCGTGTACGGGTGGACCGGGTCGTCGAACACGTCCCGGAGGGTGCCGCGCTCGACCACCTCGCCGGCGTACATGACGCTCACCCGGTCGGCGACGCGGGCGATGACGCCGAGGTTGTGGGTAATGAGCACGACGCTCATCTCCATCGTCTCCTGCAGGTCAGCGAGCAGGTCGAGGATCTGCGCCTGGATGGTCACGTCGAGCGCGGTCGTCGGCTCGTCGGCGACGAGGAGGTCCGGGTCGCCGGCGAGCGCCTGCGCGATCATCGCGCGCTGGAGCATGCCGCCGGAGAACTGATGCGGGTACTCCTCGGCGCGCTCGGCCGGGTCGGGGATACCGACGCGTTCGAGCAACTCGACCGCGCGGTCCCAGCTCTCCTCGGAAGTGTACGAGCGGTCGGGGAGGACGCCGTCCAAGAGCATCTTCCCCAGCCCGTACCCCTGCGTCCGCGACCGCGTCGAGCGCGGGTTCGCGCTCGCGCGGCGCTGCACCTCGGCCGCCTCGGCGATCTGCTCGCCGACGGTGATCGAGGGGTTGAAGCTGCTCATCGGGTCTTGGAAGATCATGCTGAACGCGGAGCCGCGGAGCGACCGGCGCTCCGCCGCGGAGAGCCGGCGGAGGTCGACGAAGTCGCCGTCGACCGCCTCGGGCTGATCTCCCTCGACTCGCTCCGCGAGGTCGGCGTTGTTGTACCAGATCTCCCCGCTCGTTATCTTCCCCGGCGACTCGACCAGGTCGATGAGCGAGAGCCCGGTGACGGACTTCCCGCTGCCGGACTCGCCGACGACGCCGAGGACGGAGCCGGCCTCGACCGTGAACGAGACGTTCTCGACCGCGTTGATCTGGCCCTCCTCGGTGAAGAAGCGCGTCGAGAGGTCACGGACGCGTAACAGGTCGGTCACGGCGCACCTCCCTGTCCCTCGATGCCCGGGTCGAGCGCGTCGCGCAGCCAGTCGCCGATCAGGTTGATCCCGACGACGGCGGCGACGATGGCCAGCCCGGGGACGGTGGCGATCCACCAGGACGACGAGAGGTACTGCCGCCCCTGCGCGATGTCGAAGCCCCACGAGAGCTGTGCCCCCGAGAAGCCGAGGAACGACAGCGAGGACTCCAGCAGGATGATCGCGGCGATCTGGATCGTCGCGAGCACGAGGATCGGCGTCAGGCTGTTCGGGAGCACGTGCCTGAGGATCACGTGGAGGTCGCTTCCGCCCATCGATCGCGCCGCCTTCACGTACTCCTGATCGCGGACGGAGAGCGCCTCGCCGCGCGCGACGCGGGCGAACCACACCCAGTTTACGAGCGCGACGACGACGATCACGGTCCCCGGCAACACGATCGTCTCGGGCATCTCCGAGGACGCGATCCCGAACGCGACCAGCGGGTCGGGGATGCGCAGCGACGCCTGTCCCCACAGCCCGATGAGCGCGATCGCGAGCACGAGCGAGGGGAACGCTAACATTACGTCGGCGAAGCGCATCAGCGCGTCGTCGATCCGGCCGCCGTAGTACCCGGCCGTGATCCCGACGGTGACGCCGAGCACGACGGCGATGGAGGTCCCGAACAGACCGACCAGAAGCGACGTGCGCGCGCCGAACATCGTCCGCGAGAGCACGTCGCGGCCGAGCGAGTCGGTCCCGAGCGGGTGCGCGGTCGTGGTGTTGACGACGACCTCCTCCTCGACGATCTGCACCTCGCCGTCGACCATCTCCGAACTCGTCTGGTTCTCCGTCGCCGTGAATCCGAGCGGCGGGATGTTCGCGTTGTCGAGGTTCTGGTTCGTCGGGTCGTGGGGCGCCAAGAGCGGGGCGAAAAGCGCGGTAAAGAGGATAACCGCGAGGATCGCGATCCCGAGCTTCGCGAGAAGGCTCCGCGAGAGCTCGCTCCGGAGGTTTCGAAGGGTCCGCGGGGAGATCACCGGAGGCCCACCTCCGGACCCGTCTCGGGCGACGCCCCGCGCGCCGGCTCGGCCGTTCGAGGTTCACCCGTGCGACACGCCACACCGCCTGAGAGAACGGAGAGATATCGGTTCGTCATCAGTGGACCACCCGCGGATTGAGGTACGCGTACAGCGCGTCGACGAAGATGTTGATCAGCACGAACCCAGTCCCGATCACGATCAGCGACCCCTGGATCAGCGGCCAGTCGCGGACGTTGATCGAGTTGATCACGAGCGTGCCGAGCCCGGGCCACGAGAACACGGCCTCGGTGATCACCGCGCCGCCGATCAGGGTCCCCAGTTGGAGTCCCAACACGGTGACGATCGGGATGAGGGTGTTCTGGAGCGCATGTTTGTACTGGATCAGCGACTCCGGGAGCCCCTTCGCGCGCGCCGCGCGGACGTACGGCTGCCCAAGCTCCTCGATCATCCCGCTGCGGGTGAGTCGGGTGATGAGCGCGGTGAAGTAGGTGCCGAGCGTCACCGCCGGCAGCGCAATGTGCCACAGCCACGTCCGCATCCCGTCGAGGAACGCACCCACGTCCATCGGCGCGGCGAGCCCGTTCTCGACCGTGACGAGGAACGCGACCGTTTCGAAGAGGCCGATCGGCCGCCGGCTCGTCGGGAACAGCCCGAAATTCACTGATAACACCAAGATGAGCATGATCCCGAGCCAGAAGTTCGGCGTCGAGATGCCGACGAGCGAGAACAGGGTCGCCCCGTAGTCGGCGGGCTCGCGCCGACGCGTCGCGCTGATGACGCCGAGCGGGATCGCGATGACGACCGCGACGACGGTCGCCGCGACCGCCAGCTCGACGGTGGCCGGTACGCGGGCGAGCACGATGGTGCTCGCCTCCGTTCCGCGGAGGTACGAGTACCCCATGTCCCCCCGTAGCAGTCCGACGATGTAGTCGGCGTACTGGACGTACAGCGGCTGATCGAGGCCTAGCTCCGCGGCTATCTGCGCGCGAAGCTCCGCGCTCGCGTCCAGCGGCGCGACGAACGTCACCGGGTCGCCCGGGGTGATGAACCGCAGCAGGAACACCGCGGTCACGACGCCCCACACGACCAGCACGCCTTGGATCCCGCGTTTCAGGAGGAACCGTCCCAGCGCCATCGAACCTTAGTTTTCGCCCGGCAGGTTCTGGGAGTCGGCCATGAGCTCGTCGATCTCCTCGTCTTCCCGGTAGCTGGAGAGTGCCCCGTCGGAGGTGAGAAGCGGGATGATCGTCTGGCTGGCGTCGAACGTGGTGTTCCCCCAGCCGAGCAGGTAGAAGTGCGGCATGTCCTCGATGTTGCCGCTCGTCACCTCGCCCGCGAGCGAGGCGAAGTCGCGCTGCTCGACCTCACAGGAGACGTTCGAGAGCTCGTCGATCTGGCTGGCGACCGCCTGTGCGATCTCCACGTCGCGGAGATAGCGTCCCACGGGCGTTTCGAGCGTGATCTCGGCGTCGGCGTGGCCGGAGTCCTCGACGAGCTGTTCCGCCTGCTCGATGTCTTGCGGGTACGGATCGACCTCCCCGTTGTAGCCGACGAATCCTTCGAGGGTCGGCTGGCCGGTCGCGTCGGCGAACCCCTGGAGGATGTTCTCGATGATGCTGTCCAAGTCGATGGCATAGTTCAGCGCCTGCCGGAACTCGACGCTGGAGAACGGCTCCACGTCGTACCGCATGGCGTTGAACACGACGCGGGTGCTCGGCACCGCCGTGACCTCCGTGCTATCCTCGTCGCGCACGCGGCTCACCTCCTGCGGCGGGACGTTGACGATGAGGTCCGTCTCGCCCGCGAGAAGCTGCGAGACGCGCGTGCTCGACTCGCTGGCGGCGCGGATCGTCAGCTCGTCGATCTCCGGCGCGTCGCCCCAGTAGTCCTCGTAGGTCTCGTAGACGATCTCCACGTCCTGCTCGTACTCGACGACTTGGAACGGGCCGGTCCCGTTCATGTCGGAGTTGATCGCCGAGGACTCTCGCGACTCGATCCAGTCCTGCTGGACGACCTTACAGTACGAGGCGAACAGCGAGAACACGATCGGGTTGATCCCGTCGGAGGTCACCTCGACGCCGCCGTCGACGACCTCGGCGCCCGTGACGCCGGCGAGCTGGTCGTTCTGCGGGCTCGTGATCCCGACCTCCTCGTCGACGACCCGGTTGACGCTGTAGGCGATGTCCGAGGGCTGGAGCTCGTCGCCGTTGTGGAAGGTGACGCCGTCGCGGATCTCGAACCGGACGCGACCCTCTTCGAGCCGCTCGTAGTCGGTCGCGAGCGCATCGATGATGTCGCCGTCGGCGTTGCGGCCGAGCACCCCGTCGTGGGCCTGCACGACGATGTTGTCGGTCGGCGTCTCGCGGTGGTCGTGGGGATCGAGCCCCGAGTCCATCGACGACTGGGTGATCGTGACCGACGGCTCGCCCTCGGTCACCGAGATGGCCTGCGCCTCGATCCGCTCGTCGCGGCGGGCGTCCCAGTCGAGCCGGCTCGCGATACCGTATACGCTGTACTGGCGATTGAGGAAGATCCACGGCGCGCGCTGGTTGATCCGGAGGTTCGCGCGCTGGAGGTGCTCCTCGCGGGTCTCCGGCTCCGGGAGCTCCTCTCCGTCTTCGCCGTCCTCACCGTCGCTTCCGTCCTCACCGTCGCCGCCGTCGCTCCCGTCTTCACCGTCGCCGCCGCCCTCCGAACAGCCGGCGAGCCCGACGGTGGCCGCAGTGCCTCCGACGTACTTGAGGTACGTCCGGCGGTTCACGTCTGAGTCCTCGCGTGACATAGGGGGTTCAATACTATCGGGGAATATAAGATCTGTGATCACGTAACACGGCGATTGCCGGGAGTAACGCCGTCTCTTCCGACGGTTTCACGTCTCGAACTCACACCGAGAACGCGCGAGGAAGGTTTAATTCCCCGCGGCGTCGCCCCCACCCTATGAGCAGAGCCGATCTCGGAGAGCGATGGCAGCGCGTGTTCGACGACACCGAGGCGACCGCGGCGGAGTACCGCGACCGCGGGTGGGAGGCGCTCGCGCTCCACCCCGGCGACGTGAACCCGATCGCCGACGAGGCGCGGCTCCACGTCCTGTTGCCCGGCTCGGAGTTCGACGAGGTTAACGATCTGCTCTCCGGGGCGTCGATCGAATCGGTTCGCGTGTACGCGGCGGCGGGCGAGACCGCCAGCTATCGGCTGGTCGTCGCGGAGGATCCGGTGGCGGAGATCGCCGTCTGCGTCCCGACGTTCGTCCTCGACTCGGACAGCGAGGCGCTTGAAGCGGCCGCGGCCGACGCGGGCCAGTTGACGCTCCGGCTCCGCCCGCTTGACGACCGCGACCGCGTGGAATTCGCCGTCGACGATCCGGAGCTCTTCTTCCGAGATCCGACGGAATAGCGCCGGTGGCGTCCGGTCTCGCCGTCTGTAGCGGCACCGAAATCCACGTTCGTGGCGATCGCCTCGCCCAAAGACTTCGACGTATTCATACTTGTGCGATCGCGATCATCTATATGAACCGAGCAGAGAAGGCCGCCCTCCAGCTGCAGGCGGTCGCCGTGTTGCGGATGCTGAAGGAGACGCGAACCTACGAGGAGCTGTCCGAGGTGACGGGGCTGCCCGCGGGCGACCTGAACCGGTACGTCAACGGCCACGTCCTTCCCGGCACCGACCGCGCGAGCGAGGTCGTGGAGGCGGTCGGCCGCGACGCGCTCGCCGACGAACTGCTCGCCCGCGTCGAGTTCGACGACGAGGGGTACGTCGACAACTCCGGGGTCGTCTTCGACCAGTCGTTCCTCGACTTGGTCGCGCCCGTCGCCGCGGAGACGTTCGAGTTCGAGTCGCCGGACGTGGTGCTCACCGCGGCCACCGACGGGATCACCCTCGGCGCGGCGATGGCCTCCTTCTTCGACGCGCGGCTCGCGTACGCCAAGAAGTCGAAGGAGACCGCCGTCGAGGAGTTCATCGAGTCGCGCCAGCGGCTCGCCTCCGGGATCGAACTCACCTACTACCTCCCCGCGAGCGCGATCGACGCCGGCGACACGGTCCTCGTCGTCGACGACCTGATCCGGTCGGGCGAGACGCAGGAGCTCCTCTTGGACATCGCCCTGCAAGCCGACGCCGACGTGACCGGCGTGTTCACCCTCATCGCCGTCGGCGACAAAGGGATGGAGCGCGCGCGGGAGATCACCGACGCCCCGGTCGGCGCGCTGACGACGTTCGAGTAGGTCGGTCCCAATACACGTTCGTCGACATTTTCTACGTATACTACGCTTCTGCCGTAGCATTACTGCACATTCGTGTATAGCGGTCGCGATCGAACCGACGCATTTTATATAGACTCTCCGATAGTCCGACTCGTTCATATGGGCCTTACCGACACGCTCGCGGCGCGCTTCGACGTGGCGGAGCGCGGATCCGACGTTGGAACCGAATTCCTCGCCGGACTGACGACGTTCCTCACGATGTCGTACATCATCGTCGTCAATCCGGTCATCCTCTCGAACGCCATCGACGCCGGCGAGAACACGTTCCAGCTGTTGGCGGTGGTGACGATTCTCGCGTCGGTCGCCGGGATGCTGGTGATGGGACTGTACGCCGACCTCCCCTTCGGGCTCGCGCCCGGGATGGGGCTCAACGCCTTCTTCGTCGTCGTCGTCACGCAACTCGAGGTACCGTGGGAGACGGCGCTCGCTGCCGTGTTCTTAGAGGGCGTGCTGTTCATCGCGCTGACCGCGGTGGGCGCGCGCGAGTACGTTATCAAGCTGTTCCCGGAGCCCGTCAAGCTGTCCGTCGCCGCCGGAATCGGTCTCTTTCTCGCGCTGCTCGGGCTCGAACAGATGCGGATCATCACCGGTTCGGTGAGCCTGAACCCCGTCATCGCGCTCGATCCGATCGCGATCCTCGCCGCGGTCGGGATCCTGCTCACGTTCGCGCTGTGGGCTCGCGGCGTCCGCGGCGCCATCGTCGGGGGGATCGTGATCACGAGCGGCCTCGCGTATCTCGCCTCCGCGCTTGGTGTCACTCCCCGTCCGGGCGGCGCCGACCAAGGGCTCGTCGAGACGGCGACGCTCGCCCCGGGGATCACCGGGATCACTTACGACCTCGCCGCCTACGACATCTCCCCGCTCGCCTTCGCGTTCGTCAGGGGGTTTCAGAACGTCGAGGCGCTCACGTTCGCGCTCGTCGTGTTCACGTTTTTCTTCGTCGACTTCTTCGACACTGCCGGGACGCTCACCGGACTCGGACAGGCGGCCGGCATGACGGACGAGTCGGGCGACCTGCCCGACATCGACAAGCCGCTGATGGCCGACGCGGTCGGGACCACCGTCGGCGGGATGCTGGGGACGTCGACGGTGACCACGTACATCGAGTCGTCCGCGGGAATCGGTGAGGGCGGCCGGACGGGGTTGACCGCGCTCGTCGTCGCCGCGCTCTTTCTCCTCACGCTCCCGTTCGTGCCGCTCCTGTCCGCGATTCCGTCGTTCGCGCCGTACGTCGCGCTCGTCGTCGTCGCGGTCATGATGCTCCGGAACGTCACCGAGATCGACTGGGACGACCTCGTCCACGCCATCCCCGCCGGCCTGACGATCATCATCATGCCGCTGACGTCGAGTATCGCCTACGGCATCGCCGCCGGCCTGCTGAGCTACCCGGTCGTCGCCGTCGCCGCCGGCCGCAGCGACGAGACCCGCCTTGGCCACTGGCTGATGGCGCTCGCGTGCATCGGCTACTTCGCGGTCCGGTTCGGCGCGCTGGTGAACTGACCGCGCCACCGCCGTCTCCGGTGCCGACGACGCGACTCCCTTTTTAAATACGGACGCCGCCCGTGCGCGCGGCGCGCACCGCCCACCGTACTTCTTTACGCTTCTGTCCCCTACCTGACGGTGATGACGAACCTAACGCTCTACGAACTAGAAGGGTGCCCGTACTGCGCGAAAGTGAAGACCAAGCTCGCCGACCTCGACTTGGAGTACGAGTCAGTGATGGTGCCGCGCTCGCACGACGAGCGCACCGAAGTGGAGGAGATCTCCGGGCAGACCGGCGTCCCGGTCCTCGTCGACGAGGAACACGGTATCGACGCGATGCCCGAGAGCGACGACATCGTCGAGTACCTCGAAGAGACGTACGGAAACGCGAGCTAAGCGGTTCGTCCGGAACCGCCTCAGACGCGGCGCCGACGTCCGCCGACGGCATCGCCACCGGCGATCGCGGGGCTATTTATCCGGCGCTCGCCACGTGCCGGGCGTGCGACTCGTTCACCGACGCGCGTCGGCCGACTCCGACTCGTCCGATCGCGACGGCGACTCGCCCGCCGGCGACGATTCCTCGACGCTCCTCGCCAGCGACGTCGACGTGGCGCGCTCGACGCTCGAACAGGGTCGCGGGCTGATGTTCCGGCGGTCGATCCCCGACGACTACGCCCTCGTGTTCCCTTTCGACTCCCCGGACACGCAGTGGCTCCACATGCTGTTCGTGCCCTTCGCGATCGACGCGCTGTGGCTCGTCGACGGCGAGGTGCAGAAGACGAAGCGGCTCGCCCCGTTCGTCGGGCTGGGCCGCGGCCGCGCGGACACCGTGATCGAGCTCCCGGCCGGCGCGGCCGACGAGGTCGCGGTCGGCGACGAGGTCCGGCTCGTCGACTGATCCGATCGTCCTCGGCTCCGCTCGCGCCGCCTCCCGTCACTCCCCGGCCGGCGTCCGGAGTTCCATCTCGATCCGCGTCCCGCCGGTCGACGCGGAGCTGATGTCGAAGCTCCCGCCGCCGGCGCTGACGATCCAGTTGACGTACCAGAGACCGAGCCCGCTGGCGTGCTCCAGCGGCGTCTCCTCGCCGGTGAGCACCGCGCGCTCGGCGGGCGGGATCCCCGGCCCGTCGTCGGCGACGACGAGCGACGCCCACGACTCGCTCGGGAGCTCGGCGGCCGTGATCTCGACCCGCGGGCGCTCGGCGTGGCTGTGGCGGATCGCGTTGTCGACGAGCTCCGCGATCGCCTCCGCGAGGTAGCCGATCGCCGACACCGCGATCCCCTCGGGCACGTCGACCTCGATGTCGGCGCCCTCGCGGAGCTCCGGTGGCAGCGAGCCCAGCGCCTCGTCGACCGCGTCGGCGAGGTCGAGCCGGGTGGGCGCGGGCCGGTCAGCGAGCAATCTCTCGACGCGTCGGGAGGTCTCGCCCACGCGGAGCAGGCGCTCGGCGGTGTCGACGACGCGTTCGAGCTCCGTTGCCAGTTCCGGGTCCTCGACCGTCTCGATCGCTCGCTCCGTGAACCCGGTCACCACGTTGAGGTCGTTCCGGAAGTTGTGCCGGAGCACCCGGGTCAGGACGGCGAGCCGCTCCTCGCGGATCGACGCCTCCGTGCGGTCCTCGCCGACGCCGACCGCGCCGACGACCTTGTCGCCCTCGACGATCGGCCCCAGCGCCAGCCGGTAGGGGACGCGCTCCCCGGACCGCGTCAGCAGCGTCGCCTCGCAGTCGGCCGGCTCGCGCTCGCGGTACACGCGGCGGAGCGCCTCGGCGACGGCGTCGCGGGTCTCGTCGTCGAACAGCGCCGTCAGGTCGGTCCCCGACAGCTCCTCGCCGCCGCGTTCGGCGGCCGCGGCGAGCCGGTCGTTCCAGCGCGCGAGCGTCCCGTCCGCGGAACACTGAAACAGCGCGGCCGGCACCGTCGAGGCGACGGCCTCGACGACGCGGAGCTGTGAGCGGAGATCCTCCTCGGCGGTGACGCGGTCGGTCACGTCGGTCAGCCCGACGATCAGCCACCGCTCGTCGGCGATCGTCGTCGCGTGGAGCGACACCGAGAGGCGGCGGCGTCCCCGCTCTCCGCCGGTCTCCCACTCGAACTCGGTCACCCCCTCTCGATCGATCGCCTCGTCGACGGCTGCGGCCACCGGCTCGCCGTCGACCGTCTCGTCGGTCTCGCCGAGGTCCGTGAGCCCCATCAGCGTCAGGGTCCCGCGGTCCTGTCCGAGCAGCGCGGCCGCCGGCGCGTTCGCCGCCCGGATCGCGTGAGACCCGAGATCGCAGGCTAACGCCGGGGTCGGAACCGCCTCGACGAACGCCCGCACGACGCGGGGTGTCGACTCGTCGTCACGATCCATCCATACTCCGGCTGACGGGCTCAGAACTTATAAACAGCGAGGAAGGTTTCTCGACCGCGGGGCGAGCGTTCAGTCCGCCTTCGCCTGCCAGTCGCGGACCGTGTCCGCGCCCACGCCGTCGACGTCGGCCGCCAGATCGTCCGGATCGACCGACTTGAGGTCGTCGACGCCGTCGACGCCGGCGTCCTGCAGCTTCTCCGCGGTCTTCTCGCCGATCCCCTCGACGGTCTGGAGCTCCGAGCCCTCCTGCCGGGCGGTGAACTCCCGGTAGTTGCAGATGGGGCAGCCGAGCTCCCACGGCTCGTCGCCGGAGTGGACCCGGAGGTGCGGGAGGCCGTGCTCCTCGCAGGTCTCGTCGGTGATTTCGATCTCGCCCCGTCGGGGGAGCGGGAGCGAGTAGTCGCAGTCGGGGTAGCGCGTGCAGCCGACGAGCCGGGAGCCGGAGCGGAGCCGTTTGATGGCCAGCTCTCCCCCGTGCTCTTCGCCACACTCCGGACAAACACCGATAACCTCGTCCTCCTGCTCGTCCGCTTCGTCAGCCTTGCACTGCGGGCAGCCGTGGACGAACGTCTTCCGACCCGCGAGCATCTTCACCTGTCGGAGGTCGTGCTCCTCGCAGGTCTCGTCGAGGATGAGCGGCTTCCCGGTCGAGGGGAGCGGCAGGGTGTACTCGCAGTCGGGGTAGCCGTCGCAGCCGACGAAGTACGACCCCTGTCGGGACTTCCGGACGAGGAGGTCCTCGCCGCACTCGGGGCAGGGGCCGAGCGTCTTGTCTGCCTTCAGCGACTTCTGGAGGTGGTCGCCGACCGCCTCGCGCGACTCGGTGAGGTCCTCGAACACGCGGTCGAGCAGCTCACGGGACTCCTCGGTCACCTCCTCGTACTCCTTCTCGCCGGCGGCGATCGCCTGCATGTCCCGCTCCAGTTGGGCGGTCATCTCCTCGCTCACGATGTGCTCGGCGAACTCCTCGGCGGCCTCGACGACCGCCTCCGCGAGCCGGGTGGGCCGCGGCGGGTCGCTCTCGATGTAGTTGCGGTCGTACAGCTTTTCGAGGGTGCGGTGGCGGGTCGCCTTCGTGCCGACGCCGCGCTTCTCCATCTCCTCGATGAGCCGGGACTGGCCGTACCGGCGGGGCGGCTGGGTCTCCTTCGCGTCCGTCCGCCGGTCGGTGAGCGCGAGCGTCTCGCCGACCTCGACGTCGGGGACGATCCGCTCGTCGCTGGAGCGGTAGGGGTAGACGTCGTGGTAGCCGGCCTCCAGCAGGCGCTTCCCGTTCGCCTTCAGCCGGAGCCCGCCGTCGGCGGCGAGGTCGCCGGGACCGCTCGCCTCCTCTGGGTCGCGCAGGGCCGCCAGCCCGTCGGCGCCCTCGGCGATCGCGGTCGCCTCGCCGTTCGCGAGCGCGACGACGCGGAGCCGCTCCCACGTTGCGGGCTCGGCGCAGGTCGCGAGGAAGCGCCGGACGATCAGCTCGTACACCTCCCACTCGTCCTCCGAGAGGTCCGAGGCGGCGGGAAGCTCTCCGGTCGGGTGGATCGGCGGGTGGTCGGTCGTCTCCTCGTCGCCCTCGGTCGGCTCTATCTCCTCCTGTTCGAGGAGGCTCTTCGCGTCTTTCCCGAACGTCGAGGCCGCCGAGAGCTCCTCGATCAGCTCTTCGGGGTCGAGATCCTCGGGGTACACCGTATTGTCCGTCCGCGGGTACGTGACGTAGCCGGCGGTGTACAGGTCCTCCGCGAGCGACATCGCGCGTTGCGCGGAGTGGCCGAGCGAGCCCGCGGCGCGGATGAACGCCGTGGTGTTGAAGGGTGTCGGCGGGTCGTCGGTGCGGGTGCGGCGGCGCACGTCGTCGACGACCGCCTCGCCGGCCGCGTCGAGGGCGTCCGTCAAGATTTCGGCCACGTCGCCGTCCCAGACGCGCTCGGCCTCGTTGCCCTCGTCGTTCAGGTAGAAGTAGCGCGCCTCGAAGGGGTCGCCGCCGGACTTGGTCAGGTTCCCGTACAGCTCCCAGTAGGCCTCAGGGTCGAACGCCTGTATCTCGCGCTCGCGGTCGACGATCAGCTTGAGGGTCGGCCCCTGCACCCGACCGACCGAGATGAAGTCGTCGCCGAGCTGGCGGGCGGAAAGCGAGAGGAACCGGGTGAGCGCCGCGCCCCACGTCAGGTCGATCACCTGTCGGGCCTCGCCGGCGGCCGCCAGATCGAAGTCGAGCTCGTCGGGGTTCGCGAACGCCTCGGTCACCTCGTTGTCGGTGATCGAGGAGAAGCGGACGCGGTCGATGGGGGCGTCATCGTTCACCTCGCGCACCAGTTCGTACGCCTCCTTGCCGATCAGCTCGCCCTCGCGGTCGTAGTCGGTCGCGATCACGACCCGGGAGGCGTTGCGCGCGAGCTTGCGGAGGGCCGCGACGATCCCTTCCTGCGTGGGCTCTTTGGTGACCGGCGCGTCGATCAGCTCGACGGGTTCCACGTCGCGCCAGTCGTTGTACTCGGCGGGGAAGTCGACCCCAACGACGTGGCCCGAGAGGCCGATACAGCGCTTGCCGCCCCACTTGTAGACGTTCACGTCGTTCTGCCGCTCCGTCGTCGCGGACTCGCCGCTCAGGATCTCGGCGATGCGGCGCGCCGCGTTGTCCTTCTCCGTAATTATCAGCTCGGGGCCGCGACTCATTACCCCGAGGTAGGCCGCTCTCCCGTCTAAAGCTTTCGCGATGCCTGATCGCACGCACGCGCGAGTCCACCGGCGAGCGACGCCGTCGCCCCGCTACCGAGGATCTGTCGCCGAGCTGTGATCCGGGCGATACCACTCCTATCGGCCGCCTTATCCCTATTTCTACCGTTTGGTAACACACAGATGTCAACCGACCTGTCCATCGACGCCGACTGGAGCGCGCAGTACATCGACGGCGAGTGGGTCGCCGCCGGTGACGACGAGACCATCGCCGTCGAGGACCCCTCGACGCGCGAGGTCGTCGCCGAGGTGCCGAGCGCGACCGAGGGCGACGTCGACGACGCCTACGAGGCCGCGGCCGCCGCCCAAGAGGAGTGGGCGGAGGCCCCACCGGCGCAGCGCTCGGCGGTGATCCAGCAGTTCCTGCAGGCCCTCAGAGAGCACGACGAGGCCGTCGCCGACCTGCTGGCCCACGAGATCGGCGGCTCGGCGATCATGGGCGAGACCTCGGTCCAGATCGCCTCCGACCACGCGGGCGAGGCCGCGACGCTTCCCCGCCGGATGAAAGGCGAGCACGCCGAGTCGAACATCCCCGGCAAAGAGAACATCGTTGAGCGCGGGCCGAAGGGCGTGGTGACGGTGATATCCCCGTGGAACTTCCCGCTGAACCTGAGCGCACGGGCTGTCCTGCCCGCCATCGCCGCCGGGAACAGCGTCGTCCTCAAGCCCTCGACGAACTCCCCGATCACGGGCGGGCTGCTGTTCGCGAAGCTCTTCGAGGAGACCGATCTCCCCGAGGGCGTGCTCAACGTCGTCACCGGCCGCGGCTCCGAGATCGGCGACCGCGTCGCCAGTCACCCCGAGAGCGACGTGGTCTCCTTCACCGGCTCCACGTCGGTCGGCAAGCACGTCGCCGGCCTCGCGGGCGAGAACCTCGCCGTGGCCGCGATGGAGCTCGGCGGCAACAACGCCCACGTCGTCGCGAGCGACGCCGACGTCGACCGCGCCGTCGACGCCGCGACATTCGGCTCCTTCGTCCACCAGGGACAGGTGTGTATCTCAATCAACCGTCACGTCGTCCACGAGGACATTTACGACGAGTACGTTGAGAAGCTGACCAAGCGCGCCGAGGAGCTCGCCGTCGGCAGCGCCCACGAGCCCGACACGGTCGTCGGCCCCATCATCGACGAGTCGCAGCGCGACGAGATGTTAGGATACGTCGAGGAGACCGTCGACGCCGGTGCAACCCTCGAAACTGGCGGCGAGACCGCCGACCTCGACGGCGTCGACGACTCCCTCATTGTGCGTCCGACCGTCCTCTCGGGCGTCACCAACGACATGGCCGCGGCGTGCAACGAGCACTTCGGCCCCATCGCGCCCGTCATCCCGTTCTCGGACGTGGACGAGGCGGTCGAGATCGCCAACGACACCGAGTACGGGCTCTCCGGGGCCGTCCACGCCGGCGACCTCTCCGTCGCCAAGGAGATCGCCGGCCGCATGGAGACCGGGAACGTCCACATCAACGACCAGCCGATCAACGACGAGGCGCACGTCCCGTTCAGCGGCGTCGGCGCCTCGGGCGTGGGCGAGTACAACAGCGACGCGTTCCTGCAGGAGATCACGGAGACGAAGTGGATCTCGGTCCAGCACGAGCCGCGCGAGTACCCGTTCTGAGGGCGTGAAAGCGGCCTCTCCGCTACTCCTCGTCTTCCTCGTCCGACTCGGTCGGCACGCCGCCGAGATTTCCGTCCTCGTCGAACAGCTTGGCGCGCAGGAATCGGGTCCGGTAGCGGTTCGCTCCCTCCTTCGTGTCCGCCTCGCGGATCTCGTCGATTTGACCGTCGGCGACCGCGTCGATGATCGCTTCCACCTGCTCCTTCTCGCTCGGCGTCAGGTCGAACTCGTAGGTCCGGGGCTGCTCGCTCTCCAGTCGGGTCCACTTGCGCGCCGCGCTCACGACGACCGAGCAGGGCTCGCGGCAGGGGAAGACCCCGTCGCCGCCGTCGACGTCGAGGTCCGTCTCGTCGTCGTACTGCCACTCCCGACGCTTCAGACACTGGGAGTCGTCGCAGCACGCCTCAGCGACCCAGTTGACGTGTTCGTGGCCCTCGCCGCGGTCCCACGTCTTCACGACGCCGTAGATGCCGGACTGACGCTCCATCGTCTCGCGCCAGTGGGTCACGTCGAGCTCGCCCTCGCGCTCACGGTGCCAGTTGGCGACCGTCGCGGGGTAGATTGTCTCGACCAGCTCGTAGGCGTCCCGTGCGCCGAGGTCGGGGAAGACCCATCCGCCCGCGAGCGACGGCGCGGTCTTGAGGGGGCGGTACCGCCCCTTCTCGTCGAGCTTGACGAGCTCCCGGGCGTCGAGGGGGTCGTCGTACGCGTCGAGGTCGTCGACCGGGACGCCGGCGTCGTCGGCGTGGCGCACGTCGTACCGGCGCTCGCCGCGGTCGGTGATCGTGGCCGTAATCCGCAGTTCGCCCCACGCGCGTTCGATCCCCTCGGCAAGCGCGGCGTACCGGGTCGCTACCGTCGCGCCGTCGGCGTCCTCCAGCCAGCGCAGGAACGCGCGGCGCGGGCCGAACTCGCCGACGACGCGCTCGAAGGCGTACCAGTCGGTGACGGTGGGAGCACGGTCGTCGAGCGCCTCGTGGAGATCGCGCTCGCTCAGGCCGGTCCGGCGGTCGCCGTCGGCGGGATCGAGGCGGTACTCGCCCGCCGCGTCGCCGTCGTCGCTATCCTCGCCGGCGTCGTCACGCCCGACGCTGAACCCCTCGAACCGGAGCGGCTCGCCGGGATCGCGGCCGGCGAGCGCGTCGAGCACCGCGTCGAAGGCGTCGCTCGGGAGGTCGATGTCGGGGACTTCGGGGTCGCCGTCCCGCGCCGAGTCGGCCGGGTCGGAGGCTGGTTCCGCCACGGTCAGTCCCCCGTGGCGACGCGGGTCGTCTCGCGTACGTCGTCGAGCGCGGTCCCGAGGTCGGCGCCGGCGTCGGCGGCGCGCTCCAAGAGCACGTCGGCCATCAGGGGCTCGGTGCCCACGGCGCCAGCGTACCAGATCCGGGTGCCGTCCACCTCGGTGGGCACGTCGTACCCCTCGGTGTGATCCTCGCAGAGGCCCACGTCCTCCGGGATGTCCTCCTGCGTGTGGTAGCCGTCAGCGATGAACAGGGGGACGAGAACGACGTCGTCGCTCTCGAAGTATTCGGGGAGGTCGTCGACCTCGGGGTCCTCGTCCATGTAGAGCGCCCGCACCTCGTCGAAGCGGTCGCGCTCGGCGATCCGGTCGGCGTGGTACTCGATCGCCTTCGCGCTGTTCTCGTTGCGCTCGGTGCCGTGACCGACGACAGCGAGCCCGAACTCTTCCCCCACGTCGGGGTCGCCGGTGACCGACTCCGCGCGCCGGACGATCACGTCGGTCATCGCGCGGTGGGTCCCCACCGGGCCGCAGTAGTGGATCTCGCGGTCGATGTCCTCGGCGACGAGACTCGCCTGATCGGCCGAGAGGCCGTCGGAGTCCCACTCGGACACGTCCCAGCCGTCGAGCCGGAGTTCGCGGGGGATCACCTGCTCGGTGAAGTAGCCCTCGGAGATGAACAGCGGGACGACGTATATCTCGTCGCCCTCGACGGTTCGGAGCACCTCGCGGAAGTGCGGTTCCTCCTTCCAAAAGCCGGTCTTCACCTCGTCGAAGGCGCCGGTGGCGCGGATGGTGTCCGCGTGGTCGTACGTCGGCGCGCTCGACCCCGGATTGAGGTGTGAGCCGTGTGCGACGATGACGAGCGACTGCATACACACGCTGGGGGCGCGCCGCTCTTAGGGACTTCGGCACGTGCGAGGCCGTGGGAAACCGACGCTCGTCTCTCGCTTCCGAGCCCCCGACCGAAACCGCCATGCCGCCCCGCGCCGCAGGTCCGCCCATGTCGCTCGCAGCCGAGACCCGCGAGGCCGCCCGGGCGCGCCCCTTCGTCCTCGACGCGCTCCGCGCCGGCGTCCTCAACCACAGCGCCGCCGCCGCGTGGCTGGCCGACGAGGCCGGCCTCGGAGACGGCGAGGGAGACGCCGACACAGACGCGATCGCGACCGCGCTCCGCCGGTTCCGTGAGGAGCTGCCAGACTACGCGACCGCCGACCGCGCGGCCAGCGTGTCGATGCGGAGCGGGGTGGGAGTGGTGGAGGTCCCGGAGGGCGGTTCCGCCGCCGACACCGCCACCGACCCCCTCCTCCGCGTCGGCGGCGCGGCGGTCGTCCCGGAGGGACGCGACACAGCGATCCTCGCGACCGGCGCTGTCGGTGCCGCGGCGCTGGCGGCGGTCCTCCGCCGACTTGCGGCCGCCGACGTCGCGGTCGCGGCCGCGGGCGTCGCCGGGGAGACGCTCGTCGTCGTCGTGGAGCGGCGCGACGGCGCGACCGCGGTCCGGGTCGCGGAGGCGGCGCTGGCGGCGGTCCCGGACGAGGAGTGACACGCATACGTGACAGCAGAATAATGTTTGATAGAGTCCCGACTAGACGGACAACAGCCCGATCCGAATCGCCGTGATAGCCTATCTCGGCGGTACTACGGGCAATTCGAGACCCGCGGGCTGAGTCGAAGCCGCTGACAAACACCGGAAACAGTCAACGTAATAACACCGGCTCGCGAAGCGGTGACAGATGAATACGCGGCGAAAGCGATTGGAAGACGCCGCAGCCGTCCTCTATCAGCAGGGGGTCCGGCTTCCGATCGCGAACGCGGAGGACGAACGCACGCTTCACGAGAACATGCGCCGGATCGCAGACGCCGGCGTCCGCAAGAGCGAACTGCTCGCCGATCCGGACGTTCCGCTTACCGAGGCGTACAGAGACGAACTCGACGAAATAGGTCGGAGCTTCAAACACCGCCTCCAGCAGCTCGCCGGTGACGACTACGATGAGGTCGCGGACGCGTACGTTCGCGGCGAACGGGACGACTGGGTCGGTGCGCTCGCGGTGTACTACTTGGAGTGTTACTACCGTCTGCAGGAGCGGTATACGGTCGACGAAGAGATATTCTTTCTGGCGATACTGCGATATCCGAACTGTTTCACGGTGAACCTGAGCTTTGCCGTCGGCGAGATCACGTCGGACGCGGTCCGGTACGAGTCGCCACACCACGACGACACGGACCTCAGCGACCGCCATCGAGAGCGATACCACGCGGAGTGTCAGTACTCACAGCGGGAGGCCGCCGCGTACATTCGCGAGAACGTCGGCTGCATCCGCGACGCGTTTCCCGACCCGGACACGACGCCGATCGAAGACCGACGGTACGGCGGGTTCGTCCACATCACCGGCAGGCGCGGCCCGGTGTTTTCGGAGTACCTCGGGCCGCTCACGCCGGACCCCGACCGCTTCGACGACACCGTCACCACGCCCTGCTTGGTGTCGGACGGTCCCGAGGTCCGGACGGCCAAGCGGGAGTTTCTCGTCGAACCGACGTTCGTCGCGTGACCCGCTTCGCGCGCCGCCGTCGCCCCAGAGGGGTCGACGACGGACCGGGACCCCTCGGAGCGTTTGCCCGACCCCGCACGCTTTTCTAACGCGGTCTGATACGTGCAGTCGATGAACGCCGTCACGCTCGGTCCCGCCGGCACGTACTCGCACCGTGCGGCGCGGGCCGTCGCCGCCGAGGTGTCGTTCCGCGAGTCGGTCACCGCCATCGTCGACGCCGTCGCGGCCGGCGAGTTCGAGCGGGGAGTCGTCCCCATCGAGAACAGCATCGAGGGCTCCGTCACGGAGAGCCTCGACGCGCTGGCCGACTACGACGTCGCGGTCACCCGCGAGGTCGTCACCCCGATCCGTCACGCCCTCCTCGCGCAGGGGTCGGAGTTCGACGTCGTCGCCAGCCACTCGCAGGCGCTCGCGCAGTGTCGCAACTGGCTGGAGGCCAACTACCCCGACGCGGGCCTCGAAGCGGTCGCCTCCACCGCCCGCGGGGTCGAGCGCGCCCGCGAGGACGCTCGCATCGCCGGTATCGGGCACCCGGACAACGCCGGCGACGACCTCGAAATCCTCGCCGAGGACATCCAGGACCGCACCTCCAACGCCACGCGCTTCCTCGTCGTGGGGCCCGAGTCCGACCGCTCCGACGCCGGCGGGAAGACGACCCTGATCGTCTACCCGAACGCGAACTACCCCGGTCTCCTCCTGGAACTGCTGGAGGCGTTCGCCGACCGCAACCTCAACCTCTCACGGATCGAGTCGCGACCGAGCGGCGAGCGCCTCGGCGACTACCTGTTCCACTTCGACGTCGACGCCGGGCTCTACGAGGACCACATGGCGAAGGCGGTCGAGGACATCGAGGCGATCGCCGACAAGGGCTGGGTCAAAGTGCTCGGGTCGTACGATACGGAGCACGTGCTCAACTGAGGGTTCGACTTCGGGAGATTACGATTCGACGCCGCCGATCCGATATTTAAATGACCGGATCCGACGAAGACGACTATTTATAAATGAACGCGGCGGTGCGGTGGCGCGCGCCTCCGAGCGGCCGCCACCGGCGGCCGCGAGGAGCGCGTGCGAGGGAGTCGGCCGACCGGAGCGAAGCGGAGGGAGGCCGACGAGGTTGGGGAGGTGTGAGGCTGCGGTGCGGTCGCGGGCGGGTGGGACTCAAAGGGGCAGCCGCGAGGCGGGCGCAGACGACGTAAGCACTGGAAGGGGCGAGCACCGCGAGCGACTGAAGCGCGCAACGAGTGTGCGCCCGCCTCGCGACTGGGGCTTTGGCGGTGTTCGTGGTGGATCCGTTGTCAGCTATTTATAAGTAAGCGGCTGGGGCTTTGGCGGTGCTCTCCGGTGATCCGTCAGTAACTGTTTATAAGCGAGCGGCCGCGATTTCCGCTACTATCACCACATCGACGACCCTGCCGGTGAAACACGCGCTTCCGTCCTACTCGAACCGGTACGTCGCGCCGTCCGGGCCGTCCTCGATCTCGACGCCGACCTCCTGAAGCGCGTCCCGCAGGTCGTCGGCGCGCTCGTAGTTGCCCGCCTCGCGCTCGGCCTCCCGCACGTCTAACACGAGTTCGATCAGCTCGCCGGCCAGGTCTACGTCGCCGTCGGTTGCCGACTCGAACTGGAGCCCGAGCACGTCGCCGGCGAGGTCGTCGAACGCCTCGACCGCCTCGCGGAGGGCGCGGTAGTCGTAGGCGTCCGAAGCCCCGTCGTCGTCGTCCGCGCCGTCGATGTGCCGGTTCACCGCGTCGGTGAGGTCCAGGAGCGCCGCGGTCGCCTCCCGGAGGTTCAGGTCGTCGTTCATCGCGGCCGCGAAGTCCCCGCGGGCGGTCTCGACCGCCGCGCGGAGCTCCGCGTCCTCGGCCTTCGCGCGGGCTTCGGTGGAGTCCAGCGCCTCGACCGCGCGGTCGTAGGTCCGCGAGAGGCGCTCCCAGCGCTCCTCGGCCTCCGCGATCGTCTCCTCGGTGAGCGCCTGCTCGGAGCGGTAGGCGGCCCCGGCGTAGAAGGTCCGGACGACGTTGACACCGAGTTCGTCGAGGGCGTCCGGGACGGTCCAGAAGTTGCCGATCGAGGAGGACATCTTCTCGCCCTCCATCTCCAGCAGGCCGACGTGGAGCCAGTGGCGCGCGAACGTCTCGCCGGTGGCCGCCTCCGACTGCGCGATCTCGTTCTCGTGGTGCGGGAAGACCAGGTCGCGCCCGCCCATGTGGATGTCGAGCGTGTCGCCGAGATGGGTCGTCGACATCGCCGAGCACTCGACGTGCCAGCCGGGGCGTCCCTCGCTCCACGGGGACTCCCACGTCTCGCCCGAGGGCGTCTCCGCGCCGTGGTCGTGTTTCGCGTGTTCGCGCGCGGCGGCCTCGCTCACGCCGTCGGCCTTCCACAGCGCGAAGTCCGACGGGTTTCGCTTCTCCGACCGCTCGTCCGGTTCGCCCTGCGCCTCTAGGTCCTCGACGTTCTGGTTCGAGAGCTTCCCGTAGTCGTCGAACGCGGTCACGTCGAAGTAGACGGAGCCGTTCGACTCGTAGGCGTACCCCTTCTCGATCAGCGTCTCGACGAGCTCGCGGATCTCCGGGACGTGCTCGGTGACGCGGGGGTACACTTCGGCGCGTTTCAGGTTCAGCCCCCGCATCGCGTCGAAGGTGGTCGCGGTGAACGTCTCGGCCACGTCGCGCTCGGCCGCCCAGTCGTCGCGCTCGCCGACGCGGGCCGTGATCTTCTCGTTCACGTCGGTGACGTTCTCGACGTGGCGCACGTCGTAGCCGACGTGGTCGAGCCACCGGTGGAGCACGTCGGCGTGGAACCACAGGCGGGCGTGTCCGAGGTGGGGATCGTCCGACACCGTCAGGCCGCAGACGTACAGCGTAACGTCGCCGTCGGCCGTGAACTCGACGCGCTCGTCTTCCAGGGTGTCGGTAACGACGAGGCTCATTACCGTGGCGTTGCTACGGTGAGAGTTTTAACCCGTCGGATCGGGCAGACCGAAGCCGCCCGTTTTCGACTGTCGGGTTCACGCACTGGCCGTTCCGATCGTTCGAACCGGTCGCTCTGCGGGAGTGATCTGCAGGAGAAACGAAGGGCCGATCGGCGATCTATCTAGGCCGCGCGGCGTTCCTTCGCCTTCGGCCGGAGCTTAGTGTAGCCGCACTTGCGGCAGCGGTCCGCGTCCGGGGAGTTGCGGGCGTTACAGCGCATGCAGATGTGTCGGTCGAGGTTGCGGCGTTCCGCGGCGTCGAAACTGGCCATACGAATACTGTCGGGCCGACGCTGTAAAAGGTTGCGAGACGCGGCGGGTCGGGTCGGTCCCCGCTGAGCGCCCTGCGCACCCGTTCTCTCAGAAGGACGCGACTCGGGCCGTTACGCGCCCGCTTCGGAGAGCGCGGCCTCGATGTCCTCGCGCTGGGTGACGCCGACGAACCGGTCGACGACGCCGTCGTCGTTCTCGACGATGAGGGTCGGGAGCGAGCGCACCTGGTACTGGTTGGCGACGTCCTGCTCCTCGTCGACGTTCACCTTCTGCAGCTCGAAGGCGTCGCCGAGGTCCTCCTGGATCTCCTCCAGAATCGGGTCCTGCGTCTTACACGGGCCGCACCAGTCAGCGTGAAAATCCAGCAGTCGAACAGTCATTATCCGGCGCAACCTACCGCCGGGCGGCGCATAAGGGTTTCCCACTTGTGCACGCTCTGACTCGAACCGCGGCGGTCGCTCTCGGAGTCGACGCTTCGAGGGGGCTCCACGTCGAGCACCGAACGAAACGTTTAGAACGGCGCGAGACGCACGAACGGACATGAGCAGTGGTTCCAACTCCGGCGGACTGATGTCCAGCGCGGGCCTCGTCCGCTACTTCGACACGGAGGACCGGGACGCGATCACGATCGACCCGAAGACCGTCCTCGCGTTCTGCGTCCTCTTCGGCGTGTTCGTGCAGATCCTCTCGCTGACCGTCGCGTAGATCGATCGCCCCGGATCTTCCGCTCGCCGCCCTCCCGCTTTCGCCAGCGTCCCGCTTCCCGACTCCGTAACGCGCCCTTTTTGCCCGTCCCCCACCGACCGACTCCCATGCAAGCAGGCGTCATCGCCGTCCAGGGGGACGTGGCCGAACACGCCGCCGCCGTCGAGCACGCCGCGGCCGCCCACGGCGAGCCCGCGGAAGTGGTCGAGGTCCGGGAGGCGGGGATCGTTCCCGACTGCGACGTGCTCCTCATGCCCGGCGGGGAGTCGACGACCATCTCGCGGCTGATCGGCCGGGAGGGGATCGACCAGGAGATCCGCGAACACGTCGCGAACGGGAAGCCCGTGTTGGCCACCTGCGCCGGGCTCATCGTCTGTTCGCAGGACGCGAAGGACGATCGAGTCGACGCGCTCGGGCTCGTCGACGCCTCCGTCGACCGCAACGCGTTCGGCAGGCAGAAGGACTCCTTCGAGGCGAAGGTCCCGGTAAACGGACTCGACGACCCGTTCCACGCCGTATTCATCCGCGCGCCGCTCATCGACGAGATTGGCGAGAGCGTCGAGACGCTCGCGACCGTCGACGGTCGCCCGGTCGCGGTCCGGGACGGCCCCGTCGTCGCCACCGCGTTCCACCCGGAGCTCACCGACGACCCGCGGATCCACGACCTTGCCTTCTTCCCCGGGCGGGAGGTGATCGCGTGAGCGATCCGGACGCAGGCGGCGAAAGCGCGGGCGGCGAAAGCCACGAAAGTCCGGAGGTCCCCCCGGAGGCCGTCCTCGACGAGCTGTTCGCCACCATCGAGTCGCGCAAGGCGGAGCTGCCCGAGGGCTCGTACACCGCCTCGCTGTTCACCCACGAGAAGGGCGAGAACGCCGTCTTAGAGAAGATCGGTGAGGAGTCCACGGAGACGATCCTCGCGGCGAAAGACGACGACCTCGACGAACTCACTTACGAGAGCGCCGACCTCGTCTACCACCTGCTGGTGTTGCTCGCGATGAAGGACCTCGACCTCGACGACCTCCGCGAAGAACTGCGAGAGCGCTTTTAGTCTCTACCGCTCCCGTTCCAGCTCCCGGTTGATATCGTCGAGCTTCCGATCGATGTCGTCGGGTTCCTCGGTCTCCAGCTCGCTCGCGATCCGACGCTCGAACTCGTCTTCGCTGATATGTCCCTCGACGTACTGCCGGCGGAGCCGGTCCTGCCGGCTCTCCGAGGCGCCGCCGGCCGACGCGGAGGACGACCGCGACCCGCCGAGCGAGTCGCTCGCGTCGTCGCCGCCGAACAGCCACGCCCCGGTCTTATAAAGGACGTAAACGATGCCGACGAACACGGCGAGCGAGACGATCCCAGAGACGATCGCCCACGCGAGACTCAGGATCGCCGAGACCACGGAGACGACGACGCTGACGCCGATCAGAATCGCGAGCCCGATCGCGCCGTAGTAGAGGGCCTTTTTGAGAGCCATCGACCGGATATGGCGCGTCCGGGCGCAAATACCTTCTCCCGGCGGATCACTCCGTCTGTGTTCACCCGGCAGATCGATCCGTCCGTCAGAAGACTTATTCGCCGTTGCGGTCGTGACCTAGTGAAATGCATCCGGAGCCGCGGTCTTCGACGGACGCCCCGTCCACGGACGACCGGGAGGTGCGCCCGTGACCGATCGCGCCGCCCCCGACGACGGTCGGTTCGACTCCGACGGTAACCGGTCCGAAACCGGCGTCGACCGCCGGACCGTCCTCGGCGCGCTCGCGGGGGCCGGGAGCGCCGCGGTCGCGGGCTGTTCCGGTTCCGGCTCCGGTTCGGCGCCGAGCGACGCAGCGACCGGCGAGCTTGACCCGGAACGGCTCGACGAGCTCGCGGCCCGGTTCGCGCCGACGCTGTACTTCGACGTCGCGGAGCCGTGGTTCCCGACCGATCCCCGGCCGTACGCGACCGAGGAGGACGGCCAGACGGTGGTCGACGGGTTCGCGGCGTTCGACGGCTACCACGAGCGGTACGACGAGGCGGGCGGGCCGCCGAACCCGACCGTCTTCTACAACGGGGTCCGGTACGAGGACTCTCCGCTCGCGGTCGTCCAGTTCTGGCTGTACTCCGCGTTCGACCAGTTCACCGCCAACTTCCACTGGCACGACTGGGAGGTGCTCCACGTCTTCGTCGACCTCGACACGGGCGACCCGCAGCTGTACGTCGCCAGCTCGCACTCCCGCAGCGTGCCGAACAACGAGTTCCTCGATCCCGACCCCGACGCCGTCCCGCGGATCCTCTCCGAGCTCGGCTCGCATTCCAGCACCCTCTCGGTCAACGAGAACCACGACCGGTTCCAGCGGGTCGGCGAGGAGGGGCTGCTCGCCGACATCACGAACACGACGATCGACACCGTCGAGGACCTCCTCGGGATCCCGCTCGCGTACGGGCTCCCCCGCGACGAGGACATGCGGCTCCCGTTCGTCGTCCCCGAGTACGAGGGCGCGCCGATCTACGAGCACCCGGATCTCCCCTCGGTCACCCCCGAGTCGCTTGTCGACGGCGCGCTCACGATCCGGTCGCTCGACGCGCTGCGCTCGCCGCCGACCGACCTCCCGCTCCGGGAGACGGGGATCGCCTTTAGGCACGCCGACCGCGAGGACCCGGTCGCGGACGAGACCGCCGAGGAGGTGATCGGCTACGAGCTCGTCGAGAGTGCCGAGCTGGAGGAGATCGCGGCGTTCACCGGCCCGCAGCTGAGCTTCGAGTTCGCGGTTCCGGAGGCGGTCGAGGACGCCGTCGCCGGCCACATCACGACCACGGGCGTCCCGTGGGAGCAGCCGCGCTACGAGAACCCCGCGCTCGACGTGACCGCCGGCAACCACCGGTCGGAGCTCGCGGCGCGGTACGACGCAATCGCCGACGAGGAGTCGTTCGGCGACGCCGCGACCGGCGAGCTCGACGCGGTCGTCGCCCGCGTCACCCGCGCGACCGGGAGCGACGACGCCCCCGCCGGCGAGGGATTGACGACGACCGACGCGGTCACCGAGTCGTTCGTCCTGATCGAGAGCGATCCCGAAGCGGTCCCCACGTTCGCCGGCGGGGTCGCGGTCGCGAACGGGGTACCCGAGGGCGACCACCGGCTCACGGTCAACGGCGCCGGACAGGCGCCGCACAGTGAGGAGCTGACGGTCTCCGCGGACGAGCCTCTGACGACCGCCGGCGTCGACGGCGAGATCCCCCTCGTCGCCCGCGAGAACGCGACGAAGGTGGAGATCGACGACACGGAGAGCGACGTCGACGTGACCCGAAACGCGATCGAGGACGACTTCGCCGGCCGGATCTACGATTCGGCCGTCGACGGAAGCGACGCGGTGTACGTCCACGCGGGCGGCGCGTACACGACCGAGGTGCGCGACGCCGCCGACGAGGTCGGCGCGTACCGGGTCAATCCGGACTCAGAGTCCCCTGAAACGGGCAAACCGATCCGGATCGATCGGCCCGAGACCGGCGCGGCGTCGCTCGCCGGGTTCGTGGCGGACATCGCCGAGGAGACGCGGGCGGAGGTGGCGGCGGCCGCGGCCGAAAGCGGCGGCGGGGGCGACGATGACGGCGATAGCGACGACGATGACGGCGGAAGCTCCGGCGACGGGCCGGGTGGCTCCGGGGGCGGCCCGTCGAACGCGGTGAACGGCCTTGAACGCGCCCTCGCCGCCGCGGTCGACCAGGCGGAGCGAGCCGAGGAGCGCGCCCGCGAGGGCGACGGCGAAGGGACGAACCGCCAACTAGAGAACGTGCTCGATCGGATCGTCCGGATCCAAGAGCGGCTCGCGGCGGCGCGAGAGGGGCTCCCGCCCGGCCTCGCGAACGCGACCGACAAGCGTGTCGAGCAGGCAGTGCGGCGCGTCGAGCAGGCGCAAAACGCCGAGAAGCTGTAAGGCGACGATCCCCTTTCGGCGTCGCGTCCGACGCCCACGAGGTGGTGTGCCACGCCGCACCACTGGATGGAAAGCTATACGACGCCGACCCCTCCACGAGTATATAAGCAGATGTCTCAGGAGGCTTACGACCACACCGCGGTCGAGAAACGGTGGCAGGAGGCGTGGGACGACGCCTCCGTGTATCGCACGCCGGATGAGGTGGACGACCCCACCTACGTGCTGGGGATGTATCCGTACCCGTCCGGGAAGCTCCACATGGGTCACGTCCGCAACTACACGATCACGGACGCGTACGCCCGGTACCGCCGGATGCGCGGCGACGACGTGCTCCACCCGATGGGGTGGGACGCGTTCGGGCTCCCCGCCGAGAACGCCGCCAAGGAGCGGGACACCAACCCCCGCGACTGGACGTTCGACTGCATCGACACGATGCGAGGCCAGATGAAGTCGATGGGGTTCGGCTACGACTGGGACCGCGAGGTCACCACCTGCACTCCCGAGTACTACCAGTGGAACCAGTGGCTGTTCCGGCGGTTCCACGAGGCGGGGCTCGTCGAGCGCCGCGACGCCGAGGTGAACTGGTGTCCCTCCTGCGAGACCGTCCTCGCCGACGAGCAGGTGGAGGGCGACGACGAGCTGTGCTGGCGCTGCGACACCCCCGTCGAGACCCGCGACCTGGACCAGTGGTTCTTAGAGATCACGGAGTACGCCGACGAGCTGATCGACGCGATCGACGGGCTGGAGGGCTGGCCCGACTCCGTGCGGCAGATGCAGCGTAACTGGATAGGCCGCCAGCACGGGACGACGCTCGATTTCCATATCGATGGCCACGGCCCCGTGGAGGCGTTCACCACCCGCGTCGACACGATCCACGGCGCGACGTTTTTCGCGCTCGCGCCGGACCACCCGATCAGCGAGGAGCTGGCCGCCGAGAACGACGATATCCACCAGTTCGTCCACCACGAGGCCGACCCCGAGGGCGACGAGCCCAACGGCGTCGCGACCGGCCTCACCGCGACCAACCCGGCCACGGGCGAGGAGATCCCCGTCTTCGTCGCCGACTTCGTCCTCTCGGACGTGGGGACGGGCGCGCTGATGGCGGTGCCCGGCCACGACGAGCGCGACCACGCCTTCGCCGAGAAGATGGGCGTCGACATCGAGCCCGTGATCGCGCCGGAGCCCGACGACTGGGACGGCGAGACGGTCCCGGACGCGCCCGACGTGAGTGAGGCGGCGTTCACCGACGACGGCGTCGTCATCGACTCCGGCGAGTACAGCGGCCTCGACAGCGAGACGGCCCGCGAGCGACTGACTGAGGAGATCGAGAGCGCCGAGGCGACCACCCAGTATCGGCTGCGCGACTGGGGGATCTCCCGACAGCGCTACTGGGGGACCCCGATCCCGGTCGTCCACTGCGACGACTGCGGCTCGGTGCTGGTGCCCGAGGAGGAGCTGCCGGTCGAGCTGCCGGAGTTCATCAACACGACCGGGAACCCGCTCGACGCCGCCGAGGAGTGGAAGGAGACGACCTGCCCGGAGTGCGGCGGACCGGCCACCCGCGAGACGGACACGATGGACACGTTCGTCGACTCCTCGTGGTACTACCTGCGCTACGTCTCTCCGGGACTGGACGACGCGCCCTTCGACCTGGACCGCGCGAACGACTGGATGCCGGTCGACCAGTACGTCGGCGGCATCGAGCACGCCGTGATGCACCTGCTGTACTCCCGGTTCGTCACCAAGGTGCTGGCCGACGAGGAGGGGCTGGAACACCGCGAGCCGTTCACGAACCTGCTGGCGCAGGGGATGGTCCAACTGGAGGGCGAGAAGATGTCCAAGTCGAAGGGGAACACCGTCTCCCCGCAGCGTATCGTTGAGGAGTACGGCGCCGACACGGCCCGGCTGTTCATGATGCAGGCGGCCCAGCCCGAACGCGACTTCGACTGGGCCGAGGAGGGCGTCAAGTCGACGCACCGCTTCCTGGCGCGGCTGACCGATCTGGTCGAGGAGTACGCCGCGGGCGAGGTCGCGCTGGCCGGCGACGGCGACCTCGAGGCCGCCGACCACGATGAAATCGACGACTACGTCGCCGACGAGATCGACGCCGCGGTCGCCATCGCGGGCGCGGAGTACGACGACCTCACCTTCAACGTCGCGTTGCGCGAGGCGCAGGACCTCGTGGGGACGCTCCGGAGCTACCGTGGCCACGCCGATCCGCACCCGGAGACCTACGAGCGCGGACTGGACGTGGCCGTCCGCCTGCTCGCGCCGGTCGTCCCGCACCTCGCCGAGGAGCTGTGGGACACCTTGGACCGCGACGGGTTCGTCGTCGAGGCCGAGTGGCCGACCGCGACGGTCGACCGCGAGACGGTCGAACGCCGCCGCCGGCTGGTCGCGAACACCCGCGAGGACGTGCGCGACATCGTCGAGGTCGCCGGCATCGAGGACCCCGAGCGCATCGACGTCGTCGTCGCGCCCGACTGGAAGTACGACGCGCTGGCGATCGCGATCGGCAGCGACGCCGACAACCTCATCTCGGAGCTGATGGGGGAGAACCACATCCGAGAGCAGGGCGACGACGCCGCCTCCTACGGGCAGGACCTGCAGGCGAACCGCGAGGCGCTCCAGGAGACGCTGTCGGGCGACGAGGAGTACGACGCGCTACGCGCGGCCTCGTGGCTCATCGAGCGCGAGTTCAACGCCCCCGTCCGCGTCGAGCGCGCCGAAGACACCGACGACGCGGTGGTCCGGAAGGCGGAACCCGGTCGACCCGCGATCGACATCGTCGAGTAGCGCTTCCCGGTTCTTTTAAATAGTCCGACGCCGCGAGCGTGGAGCCGCGTGACGTACCGACCCCGCCGCACACGCGTGTGGCGAGCGACGCGCCGCCGGTGCAGACCCCACGTCTCTCGGGTGTCCAGCGACTCGTCGGATATGGGTTTTGTGCGTTCGCATCCGTACTCTTATCAGCTGACTAAACGTATTGCTCGGTGAGAGAAGCAATGGATGGGAACTCACGTTCGAACAACAACGGCGGCGAATCTGACACGGTTTACGAGGCGATTTTTCGCGAGATCGACGACGCTGTTTTTCTGATTGACGTCGCGCGGACCGACGGGGGCTACGAGTTTACGTTTCAACAGAACAACACCGCGCACCAGCAGCAGACGGGGTTCTCCGAAGACACGATGCGCGGGCAGACGCCGCGGGAACTCCTCGGCGACGAGCAGGGTGCCGTCGTCGCCGAGAACTATCGCCGCTGTATTGAACAGGGCAAAACGATCGAGTACGAAGAGCAACTCACGTTTCCCGGCGGCACGAGCCACTGGCAGACGAAGCTGACGCCGATCGCCGAAGGGGGAACGATAACGCGGATCGTCGGGGTCGCCCGGGACATCACGGAGCAAAAGGAACGAGAGCGGGAGCACCAGCGCACGTACCGCCGGTTCCAGACCGTGTTGGAGACGATGTCGGCGGCGGTGTTCCTCAAGGACGCCGACGGTCGGTATCTCCTGATGAACCAAGCGTGCCGCGATCTGTTCGACGTAGACGCGGACCCCGTCGGGATGACCGACGAGGACCTCTTCCCGGAGGAGATCGCGGAACAGGCCCGGGCGGACGACTTACGAGTCCTCGAGAGCGGAGCGCAGATCGAACTTGAGGAGACGATCCCGACTCCAGCGGGGGAAAGCGTGCGCCTCACCCGGAAGTCGCCCGTGTACGACGACGAGGGAGAGATCGTGGCCGTCTGTGGCGTCTCGACGGACATCACCGAACAGAAAGCGGGAGAGCGAGCGCTTCAGCAGCTCAAAGACCGCCTCGAACTCGCGGTCGAGGGTGCCCAACTCGGTATCTGGGACTGGGACATGACCACCGACGAAGTCGAGTTCAACGAGCAGTGGGCGCGGATGCTCGGACACGAACCCGACGAGATCGACCCGCACCTCGACGCGTGGGTGCGTCGCGTCCACCCCGACGACCTCGAGCCGAGCGAAGCGGCGCTGTCGGAGCACATGGCGGGCGAGACGGAGTACTACGACACGGAACACCGGATGCGTACCGCGTCCGGCGAGTGGAAGTGGATCCGCGACGTCGGGAAAGTCGTCGAGCGCGACGCGGACGGGGAGCCGGTGCGGGCGGTCGGCATCCACCTCGACATCGACGACCGAAAGCGGCGAGAACGGGAGTTGGAACGCACTCGAGAGCTTATCGAGCGGACCCAAGAGAGCGCGTCGATCGGCTGGTGGGAGGTCGATCTGGTCAACGAGTCGCTCACGTGGAGCGACGAGGTGTATCGCATCCACGGGGTTCCGATGGACGAGTCGGTCGAGCTGGAGGAGGCCATGGAGTTCTATCACCCGGACGACCGGGAGGCCATCCGGACCGCGTTCGATCGACTGACCGAGGAGGGAGAGCCGTACGACCTCGAACTGCGGATCGTCACGGCGTCCGGGCAGACCCGGTGGATCAGGGCGATCGGCGACCCGCAGTTCGGCGACGCAGGGGATGTCGTCGGGGCGTTAGGGCTGTTCCAAGACATCACGGAGCGGAAGGAGTACGAGATCGCCCTTGAGGCGACCCGCGAGGAGCTTCGGAAGATCATCGATCTCGTGCCGGACCTGGTGTTCGTGAAGAACCGCGACGGCGAGTACCTCTTGGCCAACGAGGCGACCGCGGAGGCGTACGGGAAGACGCCCGAGGAGGTCGAGGGGCGCTCGGAGGGCGAGATCATCCCCGACGCCGAGGACTCGACCGAGTTCCGTCAGGACGACTTGGAGGTGATCGAGTCGGGCGAGCCGAAGGCGATCGGCGAGGAGACGTTGACGACGGCGGCCGGCGAAACGCGCATCCTGCAGACGGTGAAAATTCCCTACAAGATGCCGGAAACGGGGGAAGACGCCGTTCTGGGATACGCCCGCGACGTGACCGAACTCAAGGAGTACGAGCGGACGCTCGAACAGCAGCGGGACAGCCTCACCCTACTCAACCAGGTCGTTCGCCACGACATCCGGAACCAGCTGATGGTCGTGGAGTCGTACACCGAGCTGCTCGAAGACTCGCTCCCAGACGATCAGAGTCGAACGTACGCGCGGACGGTCATCGAGGCGGCGAAGCAGGCGGCCGAGATCACGGAGACGGCCAAAGACGTTACCGACGTGCTGCTACAGGTCGGCAGCGACCGGACCCCGATGCGCCTCCGCGACGAGCTCACCGAGCAGATCGAGCGGGTTCGCTCGGATCAGGACCGGGCGACGGTCTCCGTCGAGGGGCCGATCCCCGACGTGGCGGTGTTGGCGGACGACCTGTTGGAGTCGGTGTTCCGGAACCTGCTGACGAACGCGGTGGTCCACAACAACGAGGACGTGGCCGAAATCGCGGTTTCGGCGCGGGTCGTGGACGACGCGGTGCGCGTGTCGATCGCCGACAACGGCCCCGGTATCGAGGATAAACACAAAGAACAGATATTCCTGGAAGGCGAGAAGGGCCTCGAGAGCGGTGGGACGGGAATCGGGCTCTACCTCGTCAAGACGCTCGTCGACAAGTACGGCGGCGACGTATGGGTTGAAGACAACGAGCCGACGGGCAGCGTGTTCGTCGTCGAACTGCCCCTCGCCGACTGATCCCGTGCGGGCGCTTGCAACGCCGACGAGACAGCGGCCGCCCTCGCACGGATCTCACGCAGCGACGGCCTTAATCGCCTGAGCGCCCAACCTCCGACGATCACATAATGGCGGAACCGTCGGGCATGGACGCGTTCGCGCACCTCGGGAGCGAGGTCCGCGAGGCGCTCTCCGAGCAGGGCTTTTCCACCCCTACCGAGCCGCAGCGCGAGGCGATCCCGCCGCTGGCCGACGGGAAGAACGCGCTCGTGCTCGCCCCGACCGGGACCGGAAAGACGGAGACGGCGATGCTCCCCGTCTTCGACGCGATCGTCGACGCCCGGAGCGCTCCGGGCGACCAGCCCCGCGAGGGCATCTCCGCGCTCTACATCACGCCGCTCCGCGCGCTCAACCGCGACATGATGGACCGGCTGGAGTGGTGGGGCGACCGCCTCGACGTGGAGGTCGCGGTGCGCCACGGTGACACCACGCAGTACGAACGAAGCAAGCAGGCCGACGACCCGCCGGACGTGCTGATCACGACGCCGGAGAGCCTGCAAGCGATTTTGACGGGCTCGAAGATGCGGATCGCCCTCGAAGACGTCGCACACGTCGTGATCGACGAGGTCCACGAACTCGCCTCGGCGAAACGCGGCGCCCAGTTGACGATCGGGCTCGAACGCCTCCGCCGCGTGGCCGGCCCCTTCCAGCGGGTGGGGCTCTCGGCCACGGTGGGGGCCCCGGAAGAGGTCGGGAAGTTCCTCGTCGGTTCGGGCAAGCGCGATCCGAACCGCGAGGGCGACCGCGAGTTCGAGATCGTCGAGGTCGCGGCCGGGGCCCGGACCGACGTGCGGGTGCTCGACCCGCCGATTGCGGACCGCGACACGACCCTCGCCGGGGAGCTGGCGGTCGACGAGACGACCGCGAGCCACGTCCGGACGATCCGGGAGATCGTCGCCGACCACGACTCGACGCTGATCTTCGTCAACACGCGACAGACGGCGGAGGCACTCGGATCGCGGTTCAAGACGCTCGCGGAGCGGGAGGCGGATACCGGAGATATCGACGACCCCACCGAGATCGAGGTCCATCACGGCTCGCTCTCGAAGGACGTGCGAATCGACGTGGAGGACCGGTTCAAGGCGGGCGACCTCGACGGGCTCGTGTGCACCTCCTCGATGGAGCTCGGGATCGACGTGGGGCGCGTCGACCACGTGGTGCAGTACGGGAGCCCGCGTGAGGTCGCCCGCCTGCTCCAGCGCGTCGGGCGCGCGGGCCACCGCCGCGACCTCGTGTCGGAGGGGACCGTCGTGACGCAGGGCGGCGACGACACGCTCGAAGCGCTGGCGATCGCGCGGCGCGCCGGCGCCGGACTCGTGGAGCCGGCCGCGATCCACCACGGCAGCCTCGACACCGTCGCGAACCAAATCGTCGGGGTCGTGATGGACGAGGGCGACGTGCACGCCCGCGAGGCGTATGAGACCGTCACGAACGCGTACCCGTTCGCGGACCTCTCCGAGCCCACGTTTCAGGAGATCGTCCGCGAACTCGACGGCAACCGCCTGCTGTGGCTCGACGAGGAGTCGGACACCTTAGAGAAGTCGGGCGGCACGTGGCAGTACTTCTACGCGAACCTCTCGATGATCCCCGACGAGTCCACCTACGAGGTGTACGACATGTCCTCGCGGCGGGGGATCGGGACCTTAGACGAGCGGTTCGTCGTCAACTTCGCCGGACCCGGGGAGACGTTCATCCAGCGCGGCGAGATGTGGCGCATCACCGAGGTCGACGAGGAGGAGGAGCAGGTGAACGTCACCCCCATCGCCGACCCCGCGGGCGAGGTGCCCTCGTGGATCGGCCAGGAGATTCCCGTCCCGAAGCCCGTCGCCGAGGAAGTGGGGAGACTTCGCGGCGAGGTCGCGGAGGCCCTCTCGGCGGGCTCGACGCCCGAGGCGGTCGCCGGCGACCTCGCGGAACGGTATCCCGCCGACCAGGGGACGATCGCGGCCGCGCTGAAGCCGGTCGTCGACCACGTCGACGCCGGGCACCCGGTCCCCACGGACCGCCGGGTCGTGATCGAGGGGAGCGCGCGGACCGTCGCGGTCAACGCCGCCTTCGGGCACGAGGTCAACGAGACGCTCGCGCGCCTGCTCGCGGCGCTCGTGGGCCAGCGCGCGGGCTCGTCGATCGGGATGGACGTGGACCCGTACCGGATCGAGTTCGAGGTGCCCCACGACGTTGACCCCGGCACGTTCCGCGAGGTACTGGAAACGACCGACCCGGACCGACTGGAGGCGTACCTCGAACTCGCCCTGAAGAACTCCGACGCGCTCAAGTTCACGCTCGCGCAGGTCGCCGCGAAGTTCGGTTCGGTCAAGCGCTACCGCGAGGGACGGGGGCGGTTCGGCGGCGACCGCCTGCTCGCGGCGCTGGAGGGCACCCCCGTCTACGACGAGGCGCTCCGCGAGGTGTTCCACGCCGACCTCGCGGTCGGGGAGACGGCCGAGGTGCTGAGAGAGGTGCAGGACGGGTCGCTCGCGGTCGAGATCGCCCGCGAGCGCACGCCGCTGGGGACCGCCGGGCGGTCCTCCGGTACCGAGTTCCTCGTCCCCGAGAACGCCGACGCCGACGTGATCGAGACGATCCGCGAGCGCATCCGGAACGACCGCGTCATCCTCTTCTGTCTCCACTGCGCCGACTGGCGGCGCACGACGAAGGTGCGGCGCGTCCCCGACCAGCCGGAGTGCCCCGACTGCGGCTCGACGCGGATCGCCGCGCTGAACCCGTGGGACGACGAGACGATTGCGGCGGTCCGGGCGACCGAGAAGGACGAGGAGCAGGAGCGGCGGACGGAACGGGCACATCGAGCGGCGAGCCTCGTCCAGACCCACGGGAAACGGGCCGTGATCGCGTTAGCGGCGCGGGGCGTCGGGCCGCACAACGCCGCGCGGATCATCAACAAGCTGCGCGAGGACGAAGACGAGTTCTACCGCGACGTGCTCCGGCAGGAGCGCGAGTACGCGCGGACGCAATCGTTCTGGGACTAGATCGGGACTCGCACGATTCGGTCAGTTGTTTATCGGCTGTCGTCGTCGACGACACGGTGATCGCCGCCAAAGACTCAGCCGCTCACTTATAAACAGTTGCTGACGGCAGATCGACGGTAACCACCTCCAAAGCCCCAGCCACGAGGACTCGCGCGGCTCGCTGCGGTCCTCAGTCTCTCGTTCCACTCGCTCCTTCCGGTCCTTGCGTCGCCGTGCTTCGTCCTCGCGGCTGCCCCTTTGAGTCCCACCCACAGCACCGCAACCGCGCCTCACGCCTCCCCAGCCTCGTCGGTGGTCCTCCGCTTCGCTCCGGACCACCGACTCCCTCGCGCGGGCTCCTCGCGCCCTTGGGGCGCTCGGAGGCGCGCGCCACCACACGTTCCTTATAAGTAGTCGCAGACGCTGTTCGGCCGATTCGCCCGCTACTCGTCCGGGTATTTCGGCTCGCGGCGCTCGGCGCGCTCGGTCGCGCGCTCGACGACCTCCCGGACCGTGTCGTGGCTGTCGCTCGCGTGGTACACGTCGCCGTGACCGGGGTACATCGCCGCCACGGTGTCCGGAAGTCGGTCGAGGATCGCGTGCAGGCTCTCGATCAGCACCTCGCGCGACTGGCCCGCCATGTCGGTGCGCCCGAACGAGCCGTCGTCGAACGCGCCGTCGTTGTAGACGACCACGTCGCCGGAGTAGAGCCGCTCGTCGCCCACGAGCGAGACGTGGTCGTCGGCGTGACCGGGCGTTTCGACGACCTCGCAGGGCTCGTCGCCGACGAGGATCTCGTCGCCGTCGACGATCGCCACGTCGCGTCGCGGATGGGCGGCGTTCGCGTAGACCGTCGCGTCGAAGCGGTCGAGCACCGCATCGAGCTCCTCGACGTGGTCGTAATGTTGGTGAGTCAATACGACCCGGTCGAGTCCCTCGACGCCCGCCTCGTCGAGCGCGTCGGCGATCACGTCCTCGACGCCCGGCATCGTGCCGGCGTCGACGAGGGTCGTCGCCTCGCCGGGCACGAGGTACGCGTTACAGGTGAACTCCTCCGCGTCCGCGGTGACGGTGATCGGCTCCATACGCGCACGAAGAGCGCCGAATGGGTAAAAGCGTGCAGTCCCGCGGAGACGAGCCCGCCGGAACCTCTCACCCCCGAGCGCCCGGGGATTTATCCGTCGCGGCGTGTTAGTTACACTCACATATGGGCTTCGGAAGCTACGATGAATCCGAACAGGAGAACCAAGACCTGGATGCGGATTTCGACGACGACGACGGAGTCCAGGCGGCAGAAGAGGTACACGAGGGGTCAGTCGATTACGAGCCCGGCGCGTCGAACGACGAGCTGCTCGACCGACTCCAGGACATCAAGTCCGAGGAGACGTAATCGGGTGACGCCGCCGAGCCGGACGCTCGGTATCGCGTTCTCAGACGGCGACCGAACCGGCCGCCTAGCCGGGGCCGTCGTCAGAGACGACGGCACCCTCGACGGACTGGGGTTCGAGACCTGCACGGTCGGCGGGCTCGACGCGACCGACGCCGCGATCGCGCTCTTCGACCGGCTCGGCCGCGAGGACGTGCGTCACGTCGCCGTCGCGGGGGTCGCGCCGGCGTGGTTCAATCTCCTTGACCTGTCGCGGTTGCACGACGCCCTCGACCGACCGGTGTACGCCGTGAGCTACGAGGAGAGCCCCGGACTCGAACCGGCGCTCCGCGAGGCGTTCGACGGCGAGGCGCTCTCGCGGCGGCTCGGGACTTACCGATCCCTCCCGCCCCGAATTCGGGTGGAACGCGACGAGTCCGATTCGGCCGCGAGCGACACCGCCGAACCGCTGTTCGTCCGCGCGGTCGGGATCGACGCCGACGAGGCCGCCGCCGCGGTCCGCGGGCTGGTCCGCGAGGGGTTCCGCCGCCCGGAGCCGCTCCGGATCGCCGCGATCGCTGCGAGCGCCCATCGAGAGGCGACCGCGGAGGCATAGCTGCTGTCCTCGCTTTCGAATGTGCGAGTCCCGCGCCGGATATATGTCGCTCCGCCGCGAGCCACCGCTATGAGCGACGACCGCCGCGTGACGTTCCGCGACCGCGACCCGCTCGCCCGGACACCGGCGCACGAGACGGCCCTCGACTGCCTCGCGGCCGGGATCGAGGCCGCGCTCCCGGAGCGGCTGATCCGCGACGTCGTCTCGGTCCAAGACGGAACCCTCTGGATCGAGGACGCCGACGGCGGGGTCGGCGAGTACGATCTCGACGCGTACGACCGGGTGGTCCTCCTCGGCGCGGGGAAGGCGACCGCCGAGGTCGCCGCCGCGCTCGCCGGAGTTCTCAAGAACGGCAGCCACGAGATCTCCGAGGGGGTCGTCGTCACCGAGAACCTCGAGACTCGACCGTCGACGGCGGGCGTCGAGGTCCTCCCCGGCGACCATCCGCTCCCGAGCGAACGGGGCGTCGAGAGCGCTCGGCGAGTCCTCGACGCGGCCGAGCGCGCCGCCCCCAACGACCTCGTGCTCGCGGTCATCACCGGCGGGGGGAGCGCGCTGCTGGCCGCGCCCGCGGACCCGATCTCGGTCGACGACCTCCGCGCGCTCACCTCGGAGCTACTCGCGTCGGGGGCGTCGATCGACGAGATCAACGCGGTCCGGAAGCACTGCTCGGCGGTGAAAGGCGGACAACTGGCGCGCGCGGCCGCCCCCGCGACGACCGTCACGCTCGCGGTCAGCGACGTGATCGGCGACCCGCTCGACGTGATCGCGAGCGGGCCGACCGTCCCTGACCCCTCGACGTACGCCGACGCGCTGGCGGTCTTCGACCGGTACGACCTCGACGTTCCCGCCAGCGTGCGCGAGCGACTCTCGGCGGGCGTCAACGAGGAGCTTCCGGAGACGCCGACCGCGGGCGATCCGGCGTTCGACCGGAGCGCGGCGTTCGTCGTCGGGAACGGGCGGACCGCGCTGGACGCGGCCGCGAGCGCCGCGGCGGACCGGGGGTACGAGCCGCTGGTGCTCTCCGCGAGCATCCGAGGCAAGGCGCGCGAGGGCGGGACGACCCACGCCGCGATCGCCGAGGAGTGTGCCGCCCGCGGGTCGCCGGTCGAGCCGCCGGCCGTGCTGCTCTCGGGCGGCGAGACGACCGTGACGCTCTCGGACGCGGCGGAGCCGGGAACCGGCGGCCCGAACGCGGAGTTCGCCGCGAGTGCGGGCTTGGCGCTCGCAGAGGGGCCGGTGGGCGACGTGGACGGGGACGCGGGCGGCGACGGCGAGGGCGCCCCCCGAGTGGTCGTCGCGAGCGTCGACACCGACGGGATCGACGGCCCGACCGACGCCGCCGGAGCCATCGCGGACGCGACGACGCTCGACCCCGACGCCGCTCGCGACGCCCTCGACCGCCACGACGCGTACCCGCTCCTCGACGACGCGAGCGCGCTCCTGCGGACCGGTCCGACCGGGACGAACGTCAACGACCTGCGAGCGATCGTGGTAGAGAAGCGGGGCTGAGAGGAGGGACGTACTTTATAAATGAAACTGCGGTGGCGCGCGCCGGCTCGCGGCCCAGTGGGCCGCGAGCCGCCGGTGCGAGGGAGTCGGTCGCCCGAAGCAACGCGAGGGCGACCGACGAGGCTGGGGAGGCGTGAGGCGCGGTTGCGGTGCTGTGGGTGGGACTCAAAGGGGTAGCCGGCGAGGCGGGGCGCAGGCAACGTAAGGACCGCAGAGAGTGAGCGAAGCGAACGACCGAGGACCGCAGCGAGCGTGCGCCCCGCCTCGCCGGCTGGGGCTTTGGAGGTGTTCGACGCCGATCCGCCGGCAACCGCTTATAAATGGCTGACACCGGTCACACGATCGAGACGCCGTCAAAGCGAACCGTCGTCGCGAGGCGGACGGACTTATGTCGGCCCCGACCACACCTCGATCCATGACCGAGAACGGGGACGCGCTCGACGGGGACCTCCGAGTGCCGTCCTGCGAGCGCTGTCCGGCGCTCGTCGAGTCGCGGAGCCGGATCGTCGACGGCGTCGGCCCGACCGACGCGGACCTGCTGTTCGTCGGTGAGGGACCGGGCGCACAGGAGGACGAGGAGGGCGAGCCCTTCGTGGGGCGGTCGGGCGACGTGCTCGACGACGCGCTCCGCGACGCCGGGCTCGCGCGGGCGGACGTGCGGATCACCAACTGCGTGCGGTGCCGCCCGCCGGACAACAGAGACCCGACGACCGAGGAGCTGTCGAACTGCCGCGGCCACCTCGACGCCGAGATCGACCGACTCGACCCCGACTTGATCGTCACCCTCGGGAAGGTACCGAGCGAACACCTGCTCGACCGGTCCGTGGCGATCACCGCGGAGTCGGGCGAGGTCGTCGACGCGCGGATCGCGGGGGCGTCCCGGCGCGTGCTGCTGTCAGTCCACCCGGCGGCGACGCTATACGACCGGAGCCAGCGCGACGGGTTCTTCGAGACCATCGCGCGGGCGGGCGAACTGAGCGGGGCCGTCGGCGACGGGACGGACGGACAGTCGCGGCTGGGAGAGTTCTGAAACGAACGGATTGCCGTGAAAACTCGTGCGAACGTCCGTCACAGTAGCTCTGGGTATGAAACATAGAAAATAATATACCATGCGAGTCGAACGCACAACCGTATGTCCGACAACAGGTGGTCGGCGAATCGGCGTAAATTTGTCAAAACGGCCGGCGCGGCCGGCGTGGTCGGGCTCGCCGGCTGTTCCGACGGCAGCGGCGGGGAGGGCGGGGACGGGAGCGACGGTTCGGACGGCGGCACCGCGGGCGACTCCGAGAACTCCGTGACGGAGGTCACGTGGGTGCTGAACCCCGCGGAGGAGGAGATCGACATCCAGGTGCAGTACCAGCCGCTGTTCGAGTACCTCGAGTCCGAGCTCGACGTGGAGATTGTCGAACAGCCGACCGCGAGCTACTCCGGCACCGCACAGGAGCTCCGACGCGCCGCGGAGGGAGACCGGCTCTTCGCGGACGTGTCTCCGGGCGCGGTCGCGCAGATCCCCGGCGAGCTCGACGTGACGGGGATGCGGGTGGCGTACGGCGCGGAGCAGTACTTCTCGCTCATCACGACGACGACCGACAGCGGCATCGAGTCGCTCTCGGACCTGGAGGGCGAGGTCGTCGCGTCGGCCGCGCCGACCTCCGTCTCCGGGACGCTGTTTCCGCTGTACATGCTCAGCAACGCCGGGCTCGACATCGGGAGCGCCCCCTCCGGCTCGCCCGAGGACTTCGAACTCCGGACCTCCGACCACACCACGGCCCGCGAACAGCTGATTCAGGACGACCGGATCGCGGCCGCCGGGACGGGCGCGTTCTCCACCGCGGCGCACGTCCCGCAGGAGCAGTTCGACGAGATGTCGCAGGATTTCGTCGACATCTCTGCCGAGTACGAGGGCGCCGGCGAAAGCGACCCCGAACTCCAGCTCCTCGCGGTCTCCGACCCGATCCCGCGTGCGCCGATCGTGAGCAACGCCGCGTGGGAGGAGTCGCTCAAAGACGACCTCCGTCAGCTGATGATCGACGCGCCACAGGAGGCGTTCGAACACGAGTCGCAGGCGGACATCGCCGAGGCGCTCAACGTCGATCCCGCGATCCTCGACATGGACGAGTCCGAACTCAACGAGGACCAGCAGGCCGATCTGGACTTGGTCGAGGCCCACTCGCTCTGGTTCAGCGGCGTCGTCGAGGCGAGCGTCGAGGACTACGACCCCGTCGCGGAGCTCGGTCAGGAGCTCGGCCTGGAGTGGAGCCAGCTGTAGATCGGGCGGCCATTCACACGCCTTCTTTATGACTTACATCGAAGTAGACGGTCTCACGAAACGGTTTGGCGACACAGTCGCGCTCGACGACGTGTCCTTCGAGGTCCCCGCCGGAGAGTTCGTCATCGTGCTCGGGGTCTCCGGGTCCGGGAAGTCGACGCTGCTCCGGACGCTGAGCGGGCTGCTCTCGCCCACCGAGGGCGAGATCCGGATCGACGGCGAGCCCATGATCGAGCCGCGCCCGTCCGTCGCGATGATCTTCCAGCAGCACAACATCATCGGCGACATGACGGCGTACTCGAACTCGCTCTCCGGCGGCGTCCACCGATCGGGATTCGTCTCCAGCGTGCTGCAGCTTCAGGATACCGAGGAGAAACACCGCGCCCTCGACGCGCTCGATACGGTCGGCCTCTTGGACGAGGCCGAACAGAAGGCGCGGAGCATGAGCGGCGGCCAACAGCAGCGCGTCGGGATCGCCCGCGCGCTCGTCCAGCAGCCGAACGTCTTACTCGCCGACGAGCCGGTCGCGAGCCTCGACCCTGGCAGCGCACAGAGCGTGATGGACTACCTCCGGACCGCCTCCGACGACCGCGATCTGACGACGTTCTGTAGCCTCCATCAGGTGAACATCGCCCGGAAGTTCGGACACCGGTTCATCGGTCTCAGGGACGGCGAGAAGGTGTTCGACGGGTACCGAGACGACCTGACGATCGACGTCATCGACGACCTCTACGGCGACATCGACACCAAAGGGATGTTCGTCCGCGACGACGGTGACGGTAGCGGCGCGACCGACGAGGTCGTGACGACGTGACGAGAACGGAGCTGATCTACGAGTGACAACAGAAACCACGGATTCAGACGGGACGCGCTCGGAGGCGGTCGGCGTCGACGACGCCGCCGACGTTCCGGACCGCATCGCCGAACAGTTCGAGAACATCAAACAGACCCGTCGCCGTCGGGCGCTCGGGTGGCTCGGGCTCGCGGCCTTCCTCGCGTTCACGACGCTGCAGGCGTTCGCCGCGACGGAGCTTTTGAACCCCGACGCGCGCCTCGAGACGTTCACCGAGTCGTTGACCGGGTTCTTCCCGATCACCGACCACTTCGGCGTGATCCCGTTCCTCGACATCGGCCAGTACGTCGGGTTCATCAGACAGGAGAACCTGCTGTACGACCCCGAGATCGGCGGGCTGCTGTTCCAGTTCCCCCCGAATCCGGTGGACATCTACGCGTTCTTCTTCCAGGAGCTCGGGATCTTCCAGATATTCGGGGAGGCCGGCATCACGCTCGCGATGGGCTTCGTCGGGACGATCCTCGGGTTCCCGTTCGCGCTGATCTTCGGGACGCTCGGATCCGAGCGCGTCACTCCGTTCCCGTTCAACTTCATCTTCCGCGGGACGATGTCCTTCATCCGGGCCATTCCCGCGATCATCTGGACGCTCATCTTCATCCCGTTCCTCGGGCTCGGTCCCGCCTCCGCCGCGATCGCGATCGCGTTCGACACGATCGGGAACCTCGGCCGGCTGTTCGTCGACGAGCTCGAGGAGATCGAGGACGGGCCGATCGAGGCGATGCGCACGACCGGGGCGAGCAAGCCGCAGATCGTCTTCTTCGGCATGCTGAGTCAGGTCCGGACCGGGTTCATCGCGTGGACGTTGTACATCTTCGAGATCAACGTCCGCGCCGCCGTCACCGTCGGCGTCATCGGCGCCGGGGGGCTCGGTTACGTCCTCACCTCGCAGCAGAACCTGCTGCGGTTCACCGAGATGATGGCGACGCTGATCGCCATCTTCCTGCTCATCATCTCCGTTGAGCTGTTCAGCCAGCGGCTCCGGTCGCGGCTGCGCTCTGACGACGTGGAGATGAGTATCTGGGAGCTCGTTACCGGCTTCCCGCGCCGGATGATGGAGTCGGCGATGAAGTGAACGCTGCCGCCCACCGCCGGCCGCGTCCCGCTTGAGGCGGACCGCGGCGTCGGAGTGGACGGCCGTCCACCGAACTGCCACAAGGGAAACCGACTTTTCCGTCCCCCTCGGAGGGGACGTATGAGCACCTTCGAACCGCCCGCGGAGACGCTGGCGGACGTGGTTCTGGTCGACTACGGCCTCGGGAACCTCCGGTCCGCGACCCGCGGGTTAGAGCGCGCGGGCGCGTCGGTTGAGATCACCGACGACCCCGAGGCGTTCGCGGCCGCCGACGGCGTCGTCCTCCCGGGCGTCGGCGCGTTCCGCGAAGGGATGGAGAACGCCGGTCCCCTGCGCGAGGCGCTGACCGACCACGCCGACGCCGGCCGTCCCCTCTTCGGGATCTGTCTCGGGATGCAGATGCTCCTCACCTCCAGCGAGGAGGCCGACCACGAGGGGGAAGGCGAGGTGACCGGCCTCGATCTGATCCCCGGCACCAACGTCCGGTTCGACGTGGACCGCAAGGTCCCGCACATGGGGTGGAACGAGCTGGAAGTCGAGCGCGACCACCCGCTGGTCGAGGGCGTAGACGGGGAGTACGCCTACTTCGTCCACTCCTACTACGCCGAGCCCGCCGACCCGAACGCGGTCGTCGCCACCGCGGACTACGGCGTCGACTTTCCGGCGGTCGTCGCCAACGAGGCCGGCAACGTGTTCGGCACGCAGTTCCACCCCGAGAAGAGCGGGGAGACGGGGCTCCGCATCCTCCGGAACTTCGTCGAGTACTGCGCGGACCGGTAGGAGACCGAGATCGCCATGACGGCAGACGACGGCGACGACAGCCCGATCGTCAGGCTCGGCGTCGACGTGGGCGGCACGTTCACCGACGTGGCGCTCGTCGTCGACGGCGACCTCGCGACCGCGAAGGTGCCGACGACGACCCCGCAACACGCCGGCGTCCTCGACGGGGTCCGCGAGGCGTGCGACGCGGCCGGGATCGGCCCCGCCGACGTGGACGCCTTCGCGCACGCGACCACGGTCTCCGTCAACGCCCTCCTCGAACGCGACGGGGCGCGGACCGCGCTCGTGGCCACCGCCGGCTTCCGGGACGTACTGGAGATCGGTCGGCAGGCTCGGCCCGCCCTCTACGACCTCGACGCGGAGAAGCCGGAGCCGCTCGTTCCCCGACGACGGCGGTTCGAGGTCGAGGAGCGCGCGACGACCGAGGGGATCGAGCGCGCGGTCGACCCCGAGACGGTCCGCGATCTGGCGACGCAAATCGCCGAGAGCGACGCCGAGAGCGTCGCCGTCTCGCTGCTGCACGCGTACGCGCACCCGGAGAACGAGGCCGCGGTGGCCGAACTCCTCCGCGAGGAACTCGACGTCCCCGTCTCCGCCTCCCACAACGTGCTCGCCGAGTTCCGCGAGTTCGAGCGCACGGCGACGACCGCCGCCGACGCGTACCTGACGCCGGAGCTGGACGACTACCTCGGCCGGATCGTCTCCGGCGCCGCGGACCTCGGGCTCCCCGAGCCGCGGGTGATGCGCTCGAACGGCGGCGTCGCCGACGCGGAGACGGTCCGGAACAGCGCCGTGACGACGGTGCTGTCGGGACCCGCCGCCGGCGTCGTCGGCGCGGCCGCGGTCGCGGGCGGCGCGACGCTCGGGGGCGACGGTGAGGGCGACGAGGCGGAAGAGCGAACCGCCGCCGTCACCTTCGACATGGGCGGCACGTCGAGCGACGTGAGCCTCGTACGCGACGGGCGCGCCGAGCGCACTGCGGAGACGACGATCGCCGGGGTCCCCCTTCGCACCCCGGCGGTCGACGTGGAGACGGTCGGCGCCGGCGGCGGCTCGATCGCGTGGACCGACGCCGGTGGCGCGCTCCGCGTCGGCCCGGAGTCCGCCGGCGCGGAACCGGGGCCGGCCTGCTACGGGAAGGGCGGAACCGAGGCGACGGTCACCGACGCGGACGTACTCTTAGGCTACATCGGCCCGGACGCGGCGCTCGGCGGGGATCTCTCGCTCGACGTCGACGCGGCTCGCGAGGCGCTCGAACGACTCGCCGACGAAGCGGGGATCGAGGGGGGTGAGGAAGGGAACAACGACGCCCTCGACGCCGCCACCGCGGCCGCACGCGGAGTGTACCGCGTCGCCAACGCGACGATGGCGCGGGCGATCCGGTCGGTCACGGTCGAGCGCGGCCGCGACCCCCGGGCGTTCGACCTCGTCGCCTTCGGCGGCGCCGGTCCGATGCACGCGGCCGCCCTCGCCGACCGGCTCGGGATGGAGCGCGTGCTCGTCCCGGGGCCGGCCGGCGTGCTGTCGGCGTACGGGCTGCTCGCGGCCGACGAGACCCACGACGCGGCCCGCACCGTCCGGCTCTCGCTGAGAGATTCGGCCGAGACCGACCTCCGTGACGCCTTCGCGGAACTCACCGACCGCGTCCTCGCAGACGTCTCGGACTCCGAGATGGCGGGGATCGAACTGGCGGCCGACTGCCGATACGCCGGCCAGAGCTTCGAGCTGACCGTCGACGCCGGGGGCGATGAAGGCGAGCCCGGTTCCCCGGCCGACCCCGCCGCCCTCGCCGAGCGCTTCGCGGCGGCTCACGAGCGCGCTTATGGTTACCGGCTCGACGCCGCGGTGGAGGCGGTCACGCTCCGGGTCACGGCGACGGTCGACGTCGATCCCCCGGTCGTCTCGCGGACCGGTGTGCTCGACGCGAAACGGGGGACCCGGGAGGTCGTCTTCCCCGACGCCGGCGGGGTCGAGGCGACAGTCCACGACCGCGACGCGCTGGCTCCCGGGGCGACCCTCGACGGCCCCGCGGTGCTGGCGGGGACCGAGAGCACGACCGTCGTCCCGCCCGGGTGGGGCGGTCGCGTCCGGCGAGACGGGACGGTGGTGCTGGAGCGGGACGCGGTCGAGTCCGGAGGTGACGGGCGATGAGCGATCGCGACCCCGAGAGCGACGCCGACGGCGTCCCCGACACCGCTATCGACCCGGTGACGCTCGAAGTCCTCCGCAATCAGCTGGAGGGCGTCGCCGAGGAGATGGGGACGGTCCTGATCCGCGGGGCGTACTCGCCGAACATCACGGAGCGGCGGGACTGCTCGACCGCCTTCTTCGACGCCGACGGGCGGATGGTCGCGCAGGCGGAGCACATCCCGGTCCACCTCGGCGCGATGCCGGAGGCGGTCGCGGCCGTGAGAGAGCGGGACCCCGCCCCCGGCGACGTGTTCGTCCTCAACGACCCGTTCACGGGCGGGACGCACCTCCCGGACGTGACGCTCGTCTCGTCGCTGGCGCTCGACGGCGACGTGGTCGGCTTCGCCGTCTCCCGCGCCCACCACGCCGACGTGGGTGGGATGACACCCGGGAGCATGCCGGCCGGCGCCCGCGAGATCTACCAGGAGGGCCTCCGTATCCCGCCGATCCGGCTCGTCGAGGGTGGAGACCAGAGCGAGGGCGGCGACCGCGTCGACGACGCATTCGACCTGATCTTCGCGAACGTGCGGAACCCGGCGGAGCGGCGCGCCGACTTCGAGGCGCAACTCGCCGCCAACGAGCGAGCCGGAGATCGGCTCCGCGACCTCGCCGACGAGCACGGCCGCGATCGGCTCGAAGCCGCCTTCGACGCCGTGATAGACTACTCTAGAGAGCGGATGACCGCCGCGATCCGGGACCTGCCGGACGGGACCTACGAGGCCGAGGACGTTTTGGAGGGGGACGGCGTCACCGACGCCGACATCCCGATCCGCGCGACGGTGACCGTCGATGGCGGGTCGCTCGCGGTCGACTTCGCGGGGAGCGCCGATCAGGTCGCGGGGAACTGCAACGCGCCCCTCGCGGTGGCGAAGAGCGCGGTCTACTTCGCCGTGCGCTGCGTGACCGACCCGGATATCCCGCCGAACCACGGCTGTTACGAGCCGGTGTCGGTGTCGGCGCCCGCGAGGTCGATCCTGAACCCCGAGCCGCCGGCCGCGGTCGTCGGGGGGAACGTCGAGACGAGCCAGCGCGCGCTCGATGTCGTGCTCGCGGCGCTCGGCGAGGCGGCCCCGGATCGGGTGACTGCGGGAAGCCAAGGGACGATGAACAACCTCACGATCGGGAATCGCGGTGGAGGTGGCGGGAACGCCGACTCGGACTCCGCCGCGTCGTTCACCTACTACGAAACGATCGGCGGCGGGTTCGGCGCACGCCCCGACGCCGACGGGATGGACGGCGTGCAGGTCGGGATGACGAACACGCTCAACACGCCCGTCGAGGCGCTGGAGGCTGCGTACCCGCTCCGGGTGGAGCGATACGCGCTCCGCCCGGGCAGCGGCGGCGACGGTCGCCACCGGGGCGGGCTCGGACTGGAGCGGAGCGTCCGCGTCGAGACCGCGGCGACGGTCTCGCTGCTGACCGAGCGGCGGCGACACGCCCCCGCGGGCCGCGAGGGCGGCGAGCCGGGCGCCCTCGGCGAGAACCTGATCGACGGCGAGCCCGTCCCCGCGAAGGCGACCGTCGACGTGGAGCCGGGGACGACGGTGACGATTTTGACGCCGGGCGGCGGCGGGTACGGCGACCCCGCGGAGCGCGATCCGGCGGCGAGAGAACGGGACCGTGCGGACGGGAAGGCGACGGGTGAGTTGGGGGAGGAGGGAGAACGGTCGGAGGAAACGGAGGAGGAGAAAGCGGACTGACGACGCGCGCTTACAGCCCGTCGTACGGGCCGGGCTTCGCGGCGGTGAGCCGGTCGACCTGCTCGGCGGACAGATCGATCTCGGCGGCCGCGAGGTTCTCAGCGAGCTGGTCGGTCGTGCGCGCGCCGACGATGGGCGCGGTGACGCCGTCGCGGTGGGCGAGCCACGCGAGCGCGGTCTGTGCGGGCGTGGCGTCGACCGCCTCCGCCACGGCGTCGAGCTCGTCGTGAACGTCGAAGTTCTCTTCGGTGAGGTACGCCTCCTGGAAGCGGCTGGACTCGGCGGCCTTCGACTCCTCGGGGAGGTCCTCGTCCCGGTCGTACTTCCCGGTCAGGAAGCCCTGTCCGAGCGGGCTCCACGGGGAGACCCCGAGATCCTGCTGGCGTGCGAACTCCAGGTAGTCGCCCTCGACCTCGCGGTCGACGAGGTTGTAGCGCGGCTGGAGCACCGTGAACGGCTCCCACCCCTCGCTACGAGCGATCTCGTTGGCGCGGGCGACCTTCCAGGCGTTCGGGCGGAGCGTCGAGGCGCCGAGGTAGTGGACCTTGCCGGACTCGACGAGCCCGTTTAAGGTCTTCATCAGCTCGCGGGCCGGCGTCTCGTCGTCCCACCGGTGGATGTAGAGCACGTCGAGGTAGTCGGTGTCGAGCCGGTCGAGGAGAGCGTCGACGCGGTGGCGGACGTTCTTGCGGTTGGTGCCGCGGCTGTTCGGGTCGCCGTCGCGGATCTGCCAGTACACCTTCGAGGCGACCGTGTAGCGCTCGCGGTCGCGCTCGGCGAGCCAGTCGCCGATCCAGCGCTCGCAGTCGCCGCCGCCGTACACGTCGGCGGTGTCGATGTAGCGCCCGCCGGCGGCCTCGTACCCGTCGAGCAGCTCGTGGGCGCGGGTTTCGTCGATCTCCACGTTGCCCGCCTCGGTCACGCGGCCGAACCGCCACGTGCCGAGCTGGAGTTCGCTCGTTCGGAGACCGGTTCGTCCGATCTGGACCGTATCGAGGTCGATATTGTCGAGGTCGGGAGTCATCTGTCGATCGATAGTGTTCGTCGCCGCAAAAACCTACAGCAAGCGGATGTGGTGTGCGAACAAATATCGAGGAAGCGGGAGGCCTACCACGGCTCGTTCTTCAGCCCGAGCGCGTACGCGCCGACGTTCGTGACGACGTGGAGGATCGGCGTCATCACGAGGACGACCGCGAGGACGGGGAGGGTGAACACCGCGAGCGCCCAGTCGGTGTCGACGACGAAGACGGCCGCGAGCGCGACGACGACGAAGTCGAGCTGGTCGAGCCCCGGGAACGCCGCTCCACGCTCCCGACCCGACCGGCGCTTGAGGAACGAGGCGCCGATGTCGCCGCACATCGCGCCGAACGCGAGCGCGAACGCGGCCGGGAGCGCGAACGTCGGGAGATCGACCCCGAGCGCGGCGCTCGCGGGCTCGGCGAGACGGTTGAGCGCGAGAGCGAGGAGGACGCCGACGAGGGTGCCGACCGCGGTGCCGCGCCACGTCTTCCCGTCGCCGAGCAGGCGGGCGCCGCGCCACTCGCGGCCGCCGTCGATGGGGCGACCGCCGCCGGCCAGCACCGCGGCGTTGTTCGGCACGTAGGCGGGCAACATCGCCCAGAACGCGGTCGCGACGAGCGAACCGATCATACCCGACTCTGCGCCCGTTGGGGGTATATAAATCCCGGATCGCGGTGGGACCCGGGAGTCAACAGTCGCTCTCGAAACACACCGGGTCGGCAACAGTCAAGTCGCTACCGCCGCGAGTAGGGCGTATGATCCTCCCGATCGCGCGGCGGTTCGTCGCCGGCGAGAGCGTCCCGGAAGCGTTGGAACACGCCCGAGCGCGCAACGAGGACGGCGTCGCCGTCATCCTAAATCTGCTCGGCGAGCACTACGACGACCCCGAAGACGCCCGCGCCGACACCGACGCGTACCTCGCACTCTTGGAGGATATCGCCGACAGCGGCCTCGACGCTTGCGTCTCGGTCAAGCCCTCCCAGATCGGACTCGACGTGTCCGACGCCCTCTTCGAGGAGCACTACCGCGAGATCGTCGCCCGCGCCCACGAGCTGGACGCGTTCGTCTGGTGTGACATGGAGGACGCCGACACCACCGACGCGACCCTCGACGCGTTCGAGTCGATCGCCGCGGAGTACCCGTGGAGCGTCGGCCAGTGTCTCCAGTCGAACCTCAAACGAACCCGCGAGGACCTCGATCGGCTCCGGGACGTGCCCGGTTCGCTCCGGCTCGTGAAGGGGGCGTACGACGAGCCGAAGTCGCTCGCTTACAAAGAGAAGTCGCGGGTCGACGAGGCGTACCGCGAGGACCTCCGCTTCCTGTTCGAGCACCGAGACCGCGGAATCGCGGTCGGCTCGCACGACCCCGAGATGATCGCGCTCGCCGACCGGCTCGCTCGGGAGCACGGGACCGACTACGAGGTCCAGATGCTGATGGGCGTCCGCGACGAGGCCCAGCACGACCTCGCCGCACAGGGAGTGGACGTGGCCCAATACGCACCGTACGGGACCAAGTGGCTCTCGTACTTCTACCGGCGGGTCCGTGAACGCAGACAGAACCTGACGTTCGCCGCCCGCGCGGTCGTGGGTCGGTGACGGGCCGATGACGGATCGGTGACGAGTTGGTAACGAGTCGGTAATGAGTCGGTAACGAGTCGGTGACGACGGACTGCGGACCGTCGAGCGCCCGCTGAAGTCGCCCGAAACGTAGAAGCCCCTTTAAGCATTGCCGACAGACATCGACTCGATAGATGTCCACGTGGAAACGCGACTTCGCCAGCGGACTCATCGTGTTGGCGCCGCTTTTGGTCCTCCTCCTCGTCCTCCAGTGGATCTACCGGTACATCGCGTCGATCCCGCTGATCGACGGGCTCCAACCGGCGATCATCCCTGCGCCCCTCGAACCGGTCTCCCGGGTGATCATCGCGATGGCTGTGTTCGCGACGGTCGTCCTCGCAGTCGGTTACTTCATGCGGACGACGCTCGGCCGGCTGGCGGAGTCGGCCGTCGACGGCGCGATAAATCAGATTCCGGCGCTACGCGTGGTGTACAACGCCTCGAAGCTCGCGATCGAGACGGCCGTCTCCGGGACCGACGAGCTACAGAGCCCGGTGTACATCGAGACGTGGCCGGGGATCCGCATGACCGCGTTCCGGACCGGGAAGAAGACCCGCGACGGGAAGATCGTCCTGTTCATGCCGACCGCCCCGAACATCACCACCGGCTTCGTCATCGAGGTCGAACCGGAGAAGATCGAGGAGACCGGCGAGACCGTCGAGGAGGGGATGACGCGCGTCCTCTCGGCCGGCTTCGCCGAGTCGGCGCATCAGGTCCCGGTCGAGGAGGAGCAGCCCCCGGAGGGCGGCACGGGCCGCCCGGGCGGCGTCGGCGGCGTCCGCACCGACGGCACCCCAGGCGAGTCCGACCGCCGGTCCACGGACGGCGGCAGCGACGCCGAGGGCGACGGGGACTGATCGGGGGCGACAACAGCGTCGCTGTTTATAAGTAGGTGAACCAGTCGTCGTGCGCGTCGGTCCGGCGCTCCACCAGATCGAAGAAGGCGCTCTGCAGCTCCTCTGTGACCGGGCCGCGGGTGCCGGCGCCGATCTCCGTGTCGTCGACCGAGCGGATCGGGGTCACCTCGGCCGCAGAGCCCGTGAAGAACAGCTCGTCGGCGGTGTACAGCTGGCCGCGGGAGATCATCGCCTCGTCGTGGACGGCGTAGCCGCGCTCCTCCGCCAGTTCGATGACGGTGTCGCGGGTGATTCCCTCCAGAATCGACTGCGCGGGACCAGTGGTGTAGATCTCGCCGTCGTTGACCATGAAGATGTTCTCGCCCGGCCCCTCGGCGACGTTGCCCTCCTTGTTCAGGACGATGGCCTCGACGTAGCCGTTTCGGCGGGCCTCCTCGCCCGCGAGCATGGAGTTGACGTACAGCCCGGTGGTCTTGACGTTGGTCGGCACCTGCGAGGAGGCGTGTTTCCGCCACGAGGAGACCATCACGTCGACGCCCTCCTCTAAGGCCTCCTCGCCGAGATACGCGCCCCACGGCCACGCCGCGAGCACGAGGTCGGTCGGGCAGTCCTTCGGCGAGACGCCGAGCGAGTCGTACCCGTAGTAGGCGATCGGTCGGATGTACGCGGAGTCGAGGTCCTGCCGGTCGAGGAGTTCGAGGGTCGCCTCGGTGATCTCCTCGCGGGAGTGCTCGATGTCGAGGTCGTACATCTTCGCGGAGTCGAACAGCCGGTCGAGGTGCTCGTCCCATCGGAAGACCGCCGGTCCCTGCTCGGTGTCGTAACAGCGGACGCCCTCGAACACGCCGCTCCCGTAGTGGAGCGCGTGGGTCAGAACGTGAGTGGTCGCGTCCTCCCAGTCGAGGAACTCACCGTTCTTCCAGATCGTGTCGACGTCCATCTCGTCGAATCCCATACCCGGAGGTTGCGGTCGGCGGGCTTAAAACTGTAACAACCGGGCGGGGGCTGCCGGAACGGTCGGCGTCGGATCGGTACGTGAGACCAACTTTCTGACTCGGCGCTGTTACCGCGGTGAGGATTCCTAAAGCTCCAGTCGCTCGCTTATAAGTGGCCACTGAAAGATCGACATCGAACTCCTCCAAAGCCCCAGTCGCGCTCGACTCCCACAGCTCGCTGCGGTCCTCGGTCGCTCGCGTTGCTCGCTCCCTGTGGTCCTTGCGTCGCTGGGGTTCGTCGAGCGCGACTGCCCCTTTGAGTCCCACCCCGCACCGCACTGCCCCGCACCTCACGCCTCCCCAGCCTCGTCGGGCGGCGCTTATAAGCGCCGCCCGACTCCCTCGCGCGGCGCTCCTCGCGGCCGCCCTTGGCGGCCGCTCGGAGGCGCGCGCCACCGCACGGCACGGAAGTCTCTTATTCGAGCGCCTCGACGAGCGCGGCGCCCTCGACGTAGGGAATCTGTCGCCGGCGGGCGTACGCCTCGGCGTCCGCGGGCGTCAGCGCGGCGCCCGTCTCGTCGTCGAGCATCTCGCAGACCACGGCGGCGGGGGCGGCATCGACGGCTTCCGCCATCGCGAGCCCGAGCTCCGTGTGCCCGGTCCGGCCGCGCAGCCCGTCGCGGGCGCCCCGCAGCACGTGGACGTGACCGGGCGCACGGAACTCCGCGGCGAAGTCCTCGGGTCCGTAGTTCCCCGGATCGGCGTCGACTGCGGCGGCCGCGCTCGCGAGTTCGACGATGGTCCGCGCGCGGTCCTCGTCGGTGATCCCCGTGAACGTCTCGCGGTGGTTCACGGGCAGGGAGAAGGAGGAGCGGTCGTCGTACTCGGGGTCGTCGTCGACCGCGGGGTGGTCGAGCGCGTCCGCGAGGAACGGGAGGTCGAACGCGTCGCCGACGGCGTCGCTCACGGCCACGCAGATCAGCCCGCCCGCGTCGTTGCGCATGTGGGCGACGGCCGCCTCGTCGACGGCGCCGGCCGGATAAATGATGTCCGTCTCCCCCTCGCGGTCCGCGAAGTCGTGGACGCAGACCGGCTCGCCCGCGCGGAACGCGTCGAGGGCGCGCCGGACGGAGTCGCTCGCGGAGTCGGCGTCCGGCGCGGATCCGACAGCGTCGGCGTCGACCTCGGCGTCGGTGTCGGCGCGCATCAGGCGACCTCCGTCTCCATCTCCGCCTCGTTTTCGGGCGTATCCGCCCGGCTCGTGGCGGCCACGCGGACCTCGACCGCGTCGCCGTCGGCGAGGTCGAGCGCGTCGCGGAGCCGCTCGGGAGCGATCAGTTCGAGCTGGTCGTCGTCGTGGTGGGTCCGGTCCGGGACGATCGCGTGGACCTCCTCGTAGCGCTCGCCGTCGGCGACGAGCGTGACGCCGTAACACGAGGCCGCGCCGTAGGTGCGGTCCTCGTCCTCCCACGCGTCGATCGGGACCGCGTCGATCCCGGCCATCTCGCCGCGCCGGCGGACGCTCTCCTCGCTCAGGTCGACGTTGAGCGTGCCCGGGAACGGCTCGTAGCCGAGCCGCGTTCGGAACTGCTCGGCGTAGCCGGGCAGGGTGATGTAGTGGCGTCCCTCGCCCATCCCGCCGGTGACCGCGCCGCGGAGCACGAGCTCCACGTCCGTCTCGAACAGCCGGCGGTAGTCGGCGTACTCGGCGCGGAGCGCCGCCTCGCCCGCGTCGGTGACGCGCACCCACTGGCCGTCGCCGACCACGTCGCGCTCGATGTACCCCGCCGATTCGAGGGTCTGGAGCCGCCGGGAGGCGGTCTGTGTCGAGGCGTCGAGCCGGTCGCCGAGGGCCGCGCACGACACCTTCGTCTCGGTCAGGCCGCCGACGAGCCCGACGTGTTTCAGGGCCGCGATCGCGGCCGGGTCGGGGTCCGCCGTCGACGTCGCTTCTGCCATGTCCGGATCTGGGTCGCCCGCACGCAAAAGGGTAACGGGAATGAGACACGTCCCAGAAACGTTACTCGGGTGGAGAGTGGACGCCGTCGATCGGGCGTCCTCGACGTTGCCAAATGTCGTGCGGCCTCACACCTAACCCCATCGGTATCGGCGGTCGTCGTCGCGAGCCGGGGCGCCGCCGAGCCGGCGTGAGAGTGGGACGCACCCGCGTGCGGGTCGTCGAAAGGTAAGGTACAAATACGAACGGCGATTGGTTCCGGGTGCGGGCTCGTAGATCAGCGGCAGATCGCTTCCTTCGCAAGGAAGAGGCCCGGGGTTCAAATCCCCGCGAGTCCATTCATTTTTGGAAGCCGCCGAATGACTGTATTCACACCTTAGAGGCCCTCCTACATCAATACTCGTATTCTGACACTCTCCAATAAGTCCATTTGAACCCTTCTCGCGGACTGGATTGCCGCCAACATTTGATTCGGTAACGGAGTCGCGGGTGAGCCGTGGTGCGGTCTAAGCAAAGTAACCGGATTCGGGGCGGGCTTCAGGCGTGGGTCCAATCGCTGGCAGCCTCACGTGGGTCCTCGTTGCGATAGAACGTCCCGGCGACGCCGCTTGACCCACCCTCCCCCCGGGGCCGGTTAGAACACGGTCAGGCGACCTGTGTGTGCGGTATAGTGTTAGGCCAAGAATCGATTTCGGATTTTGCGCTGGCTCTATAGGACTCCTCGCGAAGAACCGAGGACTGATCGCGGGCCGAGGGGGAACAATCGCGGCGGGTTCTATCCCAATCCCGGCTGTCCGAACAACAGAATGCTCTCGTGGGCCGGGCTCGGGAATCCCGAGTATCGAGCCAGATAGTCGTCGGTCTCTTGTGGGAACTTCGTTGCGACAGAACTCCCCGGCGATACCATACCGGTCAACTAACTTCTCGGGAACATCTCATAGAAACTCGCATACGCGGTGTAGGACAAAGCGACAACGAGCAATCCGAACCCGATTGTAGCAACTCCCACACCGGCCCAATATAGCACCTGAATCATGCTCACGAGCGTGGGCAGAAGGACTACCACAGACAGGGCGAGAGCCACCAGACTCAAAGTAGCTAATCGAAAATCGAGGCCATCCATCACGGTCGTGAGGGTGACATACTCTCGGTGGACTTTGTGTTCCATTTTACCCGATGCTGGACCGGGTCCCTCGAAAGCATCACTATCCGGATCTGGATACCGTGACCGAGCTAAAGCAGCATCTTCGTACACGTCACTCAGTACGCCCATATACAAGGCTACCGCCGGTAGCGAGAGCGCCACGACCTGAAGGACTTGTCCGGTGTTCGTCACAATACACCGCCCGTTGCGAGATGGTATAGATATGTTCCTGTTCTTGAATGGGATACTTTGCGGACCGTGTTCCGACAGAACGCCCACGTAGCCACCCATACGGCTCAGAATACGTCGACATAGTTCTACACAGAGCCGCGTTCCTCCGAAGATAGGTCAAGAATGACTAACACAGAGCTTGTCACCCAAATTTTGATTGGTAGATCGTCACGGCGTGGGACCGCTGTAAGTGGCCCTGATCGATGAGGTCTTGAAGATATGACTCGGCTTCGTCGGGATCATCAGGGACCTGTTGTTTAATATGATCTAAGAAATCAATCAGACGGTACCGATCTCCGATCCCCCAATTGAGGCTTGGCTCTGTTGTCTGGTACATCCGTAATTGGTCGAAGAACTTCCGTCGAACCCCTATCGCGACGCCCTGTTCGATCGTCCACTCAACCAGTCTTTCAGCCTCGGGCAAATCAACGGTAAGTTGGCTGTATACAAATAAGCCAATTATGTCACGCCAGCACTTGGCGAGAAATGGCTTTTCGGGGTACGGAGGAGCTTCTCCTCGCTCTCGCTGGCGTCTTGACTTATAGATCCAGTTGTCCGTTTCTCCCCACAACAAGCCTGTATCTTTAGCTGGTAGATGCCGACTTATCAACCAGAAATCGAACATCGCATCTCGGATCCGCTGACGTATTTGATACCTTTTCTGATATTCAGCGTTTTCTGATAGTTCGTCATCTATCCTGCCCAAAAGGTACTCTCGGTCACGTTCTGTCAGAATCCCGCGGTCCCTACTGATGTACTTATCATTTTCGTTCATAGCTTAGTTCATACACTAATCGGCTTAGTTATGTAACTAATGGTCAATCGAACTAAATGTTTAGGGGTGCTATCTTAACTCGTATGTCCGTCATCAGCGCAATCGGTGCGATACTCGTGATTGCCTTCCTAAACGTCCTGCCGAGTACAGTCCCGGTACAGCTTAACGGGGAAGTCCATCTTGCGTACTTCCTCTTGACGCTCATCGTTGGTGTTGTATTCTACCTGAACACGCAATAGGTACAACCAAGAGTCGATATTTTGTGCGTTCCTCTACTGTATGTACAGCGGTAACGAGTGATGAGTAACGGAGCCTCAGACGGTTGAGGGCGCCCCGTACGGGCTTCGGGGAACGGGGCGTATGGAAGGTGCTTGTTGCTGGTCCGGCGCGCACCACAGGCTCACCGTTGGCCCTGCGAGCGAGAGAAGCCGCCGGTAACGGTAGATGGACTCAAGGCCGTATATTTCGACAGACACTCGTATGCCTCGTGGAGTCATGAGAAAGGTCTACCTTAATTTCGGGGGAATGTCGGCTTAACACGTTCCAGTCTTGAATCTGACTTGTGGTGAGAGGAGGGATCTTTCCTTGTGGGCGGCGGGTTCTATCTGAATTCTCGATGCCTGTATGGGGACCTGTTAGGGGACGAACGACACACACTTGAATAGACGGGGTATATAAAGGTAGGGTCAAGAGGCTGGCTCTAATTTTGAATTCGTTTCGGCGTATCGCGTTTTGGACGATTCCCGAGTACCCCCTCTGTCCATGGCATCGCTGGAAGCTTCTTGATCCATCTTCGGATCATCTTATTTTTGAAGCTATACTCCGTTGCTACCTCCTCAAAGATCGGGTCTTCTGACTTGGAACTCGGGTGTCGTGTAAACTGTCTACCATCCTCTCGACAAACAAGAATTGCGAGCATAAAGATGATGAACTCACCTCTCTTCCCCAAATTCTCCGCTCGTGATTCCTCATAGAGGTAGTGAACACGGAGTTTTTGATACGGAGTTAGCTCAAGCCTTGAACAGAGTACCGAACAATCACGCCACCGGTATTGGCTCCGGACCAGTTTCTTGTTTTGCCATTTGTGAATCCTTGTATCGTCGTTGATCGCCATCATTCGCTTATCAATCGGGTAATTTGGGAGGTTCCGAGATCTATTCCAATACCCTCTGCTTTCACGAAGAAGCCACCTTGAGGCGTTCACTCCCGGGGTGTAGGTCCACGAACGCTTGCCAGCCTTCCCGGTGTTCACAACGCAGCCGTACCTTCCATGACTGATCCACTCGATGTCGTTACCATCCGACCGTTCTACCAAAGGGATGGGATTGAACGGATAATTTTTCGGAGAAGTTGGCTCGGGGTCCCGACTCACATTCTTCCAGTCGGTGAAATAGGTCGGGTTCATAGGGAGAAATAGCGGTAAGAGAGCATAACGACCACGGTCTATCTCCTCAAGACGGTACCAGTCGTATCGATCCGGGGGTTCTATCGAAGCGCTCGCCCGCAACGAGTAACCAGAATCATTCACCGGCCCCTGTGGCACATGCCTTGGCTACTCCCTATAGTCGATCAATTTAGAACAGTAAGTAGAGAACTGTATTTGTTCAATATAGCATACATTTATGTAAGTCGAATATGTCATTTCCTGTCAACAGAATGGCCTCTGTTGAATCCGCTACGGCACTCCTTACAGCCGTGTCAATTGGAATTGCTACCGTCGCTATACTCACAAACAATCTAAATTTTGATTTTGACGATGATTCCTCTCTGTCGGCTATCCTCTCGCTGTTCACACTTTTTGGAAGCGTAGTTGGGATGATAACCGCATTCGGCTTTTCATTATATTATCTATATCATGCAGAATTTGGTCGGGGCATATTTCCGTTGACTACTACCCCGCAGCGGGTGTTTGTTCTGGTAGGGACTGCCGCTATTCTGGGAATCAGTTTCGGTCTGGTTGGGATTATTATTCTCCAATCTCAAAGCCAAAAATAATACAATAAGAATCTCATCTGTCGTTTCGCCTTACGACTATATATCTTTCAAGAAATCCTTCCGTCGCTCGGCCTTCTCATCGTGTGACCCCTTGTCGTAGTGCCGATCCAAGATCGACCCGCTCATGTTCACCCTGTCACCAGTCACGTCCTTCGGCTGACCCGCGTTGCGCGCGGCTGTCACGTAGCCCCGGCGAAGCGCGTGGGGACTGACTGATCCCGGGCACTTCGAGGCATCGCCCCAACTGGTCGCTTCACATTCCTGCGGATCCTCGTTGAACGGGCAGGTTCCGCCGTTGTAGAAGCACGGTGACGTGGACAGGTAGACGTGCTTCGTGATGGTCGTACGGCTTGCCCGACCGTGTGTCGTGGCGATCAGGGGGGTTCTATCGTAATCGTCGATCACGTCCGGGCGCGTCGCTTTGATGTAGTCGGCGACCACCTCGGCGGTATCCGAAGTGATGAACACGTCCCGCTCGCTGTCCAGCTTCCGCTTGAGTGGCGTCCGCGTTCCGGGTCGGTGTCGGATCTCTATGGCGGGCCGTCCTTCGTCGAAGTCTTCCACGTTGAGCGCACGGAGGCCGCTGATCCGCATCCCGCACTTCCAGAGGAGCAGGAAGACGACGTGTCGGGTGCTGGCGTAGTCGAACTTCGAGAGCCTGTCTAAGATCGCCACGGCTTCCTCCCGCGTCACGAAGTCGTCGCACACTTCGTCGCCGGGCTTGATTTTCGTGACTTGGATCAGCTCGTGTAGTCTGGCGGGGACGGCCTGAATCGACTCGCAGAACTGGATGAAGTTCTTGACAATCCGCATGTCGTTGCGGCAGGTGATCGGCTTGACCGACCGCAGGCGGTGTTCCTCGAACCGGGCGATCGTGTCGCTGGTCACGTCACGCATGTCGTCGGTTCCCTCGCTGTCGAGGAAGTCGAGGAACTGCCTCAGGGTGGCGTCGTAGTTGTGGATCGTCTTGTCGGTGACGTGGCTACGCTTCTTGTTCAGGAATCGGGTCTTGGCGTCGGTCGGGGGTGTGGTCTTCAGGTTCATCGCTGGTGCCAGTCACCCGTAAGCGGCCTCCTCGCATGGCTTAGCCGGGGAGTTCCAAATCCCCGCGAGTCCATGTTTTTGCGCCGCGAGCAAATCGCGAGCGGCGCAACACTGCAACGAGCGGGATTTGAACCCTGCCAGTCGCGCGCAGCGAGTGAAGCGAGCGAGCACGTCTGGCTCTGGTTCACAATCCCCGCGAGTCCACTTCTTCACTCACTTCGTTCGTTCAGGCGTTCCCTCGCGTGGTCCCGTTCGCTCCGTCGCCGGCGGCGAAGCCGCCGGCTGCAAGAGGGACCTCCGGTCCCTCTCTGCTCACGGGACCCCCGCGAGTCCATAATTGTTGGTTATGTTCTCGAAGATTCTCAAACTCGTCAGCTGAGGCGCTATCTTCTCAAAATACGCGTCATCCAGAGATGAACCGCAACCTTGTACGGTCCCATCCTGCTGAGAAATGACCAGAGAGACCGAGGGTAACGCCGTCACCGTCGACGGCCTGCTGATCGACGGCGACGCGAGCCAGTCGTAGCGCTGGGGCGAGTACGGAGAGGTAGCGAAGGGTGATTCGGTGACGGTCGACGGCGCGGGCTCGAACCGCACGATCGTCGTCGTTCACTCCGGGCCGTACGGTGAGGAGGAGGTGCTGCTCCGAGCCGAGGAATAGACGTGTCTGGGTGGTTGCGGTTGTAGCGCGAGAAAAAATCGGCGTCGGGCCGATTCAGTTGTTTACGAGGTATCGAAGCTTGTGAAGTCCTCGATCGTGAGGGTCCGATCCGCGTAGATCGAATTGGACGGGTTGTGAATGAGGCGTACATTATCTACGCTGTTACCTCCCCCAGTAGTGACTCTAACAGTTGCCGATTCACCAACTCCGAGGGTATTCTTATCGGCTACTGTCGCTGATAGTGTCGCATTAGCATGTTCGTCGCCACCACCACGGGCCTGAATAGTGAACTCGGAGAGATCGATCTCATTTCCACCGGTGTGTTCAATCACAATATTACTAGTAGAGTCATCGACACTCATCTCTAACTGTGCGCTCGGTTGGCTATCACCGAGCTGGTCACCGAGTCCGAGCACGAACGTCCCGATCACGGCCGCCAGAATCACAGTGATAGCGACCATGAGTATGACTCCGATTACGGGACTGACTGCCCGATCGTCGCCCTGATTTGCTGTTTTGAGGTTCATTGTTGTGTTGTGTCGCCAACGGGACAGATACGAAGGTTAACGACACTCGGGCGCAGAGAGACAGGTGCCTTTCGAGGCGTCCTGCATCACGCAGATCCGAGTCGGGTGGTCCCGCCACCCTGAACCCCGCTTTGTCCGTTGGTATGCTTGTATTAACAGGGAGCGCGGGCATAAACACTCCGACCCGAATCTCTGGTTTGAGAATAATCCCGGAAGACGTATCTATCAGCTTGTCAACATCCGACACATGGAACCGACGGCGCGTGCGCTCGCGCGGACCTACTCCGACCGCGTCTACCCCGACCCGTGGGCGAAGGTTGAGGACTACCGGCGCGTGCGGGCGTACGCCGCCGAGCACCCGACCGCCGGCCGGACGGCGGTCGGGAACGCGCTCGAACTCCCACCCTCGCGGGTCCGCGGGTGGCTCGACGGCGGGCGACCCGATCCGGTGCGCGGGATCGAGGTCGCGAGCGCGAACGGCTGGCTCGACCCCGATTGCGAGATGGCCGGCGCGCTCGTCGGGCTGCTCGCGCACGTCCTCGCCGGCGGGAGCATCAACGACATGTTCGTCCCCGCGATCTCGACCGGGCGCCGGATCGATCGCGAGGCGATCGAAGCCGCGTTCGCGGCGGTCGGCGTCGACTCCCAGAGCCGGCACGCCGACAGCGACGGGCGGACGACCGAGCTCTACCCGGCGGCGGACGCGTCCGTCCTCGGGCGCTGTCTCGTCGCGATGGGCGCCCCGCAGGGCGTCAAAACGGACCTCGACGCCGTTCCGGCGATCGTCTGGGAGAGCCCGGAACCGATCCGACGCCGGTTCGCGGAGTGCTACGTCGCCCACCGCGGAATCCACTTCGAGACGAAAGCGACGACGCGCATCCAAGAGGAACGCCCGGCGTCGTACCTCACCGACCTCCACGAGCTGATCGACGAGTGCGTCACCGGTACCGTCTCACGGGGTCCTCGCGGACTCACGATTTCCGCGGACGCCGCTCGCGAACTCGGCCTGTCGTAGGCGAGCTCGGTCTCTCGTAGCTCGCCCCCGGCGACGCGCTCCACGGGCTCGTGCTCGATCTGACCGAAGGGGAGGGGGTGCGGACCGTGGTTCCACCCGCGGATCGGAACGAGAACTGCGGAGTCGTCCGGTACTTCGCGGCGGAGAGGGCACGCGTGCAGCTGCGCAGGGCCGCATCGAAGTGGCCGAACAGATCTGGATCGTCATGACACCGAGAGGGCTGACGGCGTCTCTTTCGCGGAGCGCTCGCTTCCCTCAAAACTTGGTAACACACGTCACTGAGAGATGGCCAGATACGGCTCGCTTATACTCCTTAAGTCGATCATAGCTCGCTCCGAGCCGAGTCGATACGGCGGGCTACCGGCCGATCAGTCCGTTGAATCACTCGATACCGCGGATCGCGTCGGCGGCGCCGCGAAGTCGCCGGTGACACGGTGCGTTATCACAATAATACCGTTCAAATAGAGAATAATTCAAAGATACTATTTCTATCTAATCTATTACTATCGGTAATAGGATCGACGATGGAAACGCTGGGATATCCCGGCACAACGATGACAGACACAGACGACCCAAAGGCGCGCGCACGACGTATCGCGGAATCGGTGAAAGAACAGGTGGAAGACGGAGGCAGTTCCCGGCGAAAGTTTCTGAATCGCTCGGTACTGGCCGGTGGGGCGTTGCTCGCACTCGGTAGCGGCACCGGCTTTGCCTCCTCACACGACGGAGACGGCGACGAAGACGAGATGGCCGCGGACTTCGACGACGTGGACGGGACCGACCTCGACGTGTTGAACTACGCGCTCACGCTGGAGAACCTCGAGAACGCGTTCTATCGCGAAGGGCTGGAAACGTTCAGCGAGGAGGATTTCGCCGAGTCTGACGTCGTCTCGGAGTACGACACCGGGGACGACCAGTCGGTCTACGACCACGTCGAGACGCTCGGCGAACACGAGACGACCCACGCCGAGGTCCTCGGCGAGGCGATCACCCTGCTCGGTGGCGATCCCGAGCCGGAAGCCACCTACGACTTCGGACTCGAAACGGTGGAGGACTTCTTGGCGACGGCGCAGGTGCTGGAGAACACGGGAGTCGCGGCCTACGCCGGTGCGGCGCCGTTCATCGAGAGCCCGGACCTCCAGAGCGTCGCCCTCTCGATCCACAGCGTTGAGGCGCGCCACGCCGCGTTCCTCAACGATATCAACGGTGAGTCCCCCTTCCCGGACGCGTTCGACTCGTCCCTCTCCCAGCAGGAGGTCCTCGACGCCGTCGCTCCGTTCATCCAGTCGGACGATGAGGATGAGGACGACGATGGCGACGACGGAGACGACGAGGGCGATGACGGTGACGACGAAGGCGAGGATGGGGACGACGGTGAGGATGGGAGCAGCGACCCCGACAACGGCACCGACTCCGGCAACAGCACGGATCCCGGTAACGGCACTGACCCGGTCAACGGAAGCGATCCCGTCAACGGAAGCGATCCCGTCAACGGCAGTGACCCCGTCAACGGCTCCGACTCCGCCAACAGCAGCGTCCTCGGCGATCAGTAACGCCCGGCCGAGGTGATCCTCGGGTACCACTTTTTCGAAGCCCACCTGCCCCCGTTGCGCTCGTTCATCGTCTGCGCCGTCTCGTTCCAGATCCGTCGATGGCGGGAAGGGGATGGTCGCCGACCAGAGCGAAAGGGGTTGCCGCACCGCCCTTCGCCGTCCGGCGACCCAGACCGCTTATATGCTCCGAGTCAGTTGGGCGTCATATGGGCGTCTCAGAGATACTCGAGGGCCAGAACCTCACACACCGCCAGATGGGGGCCATCATGGTCGGGTGGATCCTGCTCGTCACGATCATTTCCGTCGGACTACTGCTGTACACGTCGGCGTTATAGCCGATCCGGCGGACGGGGCCGCGAACGCAATCCTCTTCTAGCCGTTCGTTGTCTGAGGGCGTATGGCACGCGACAGCGACACACACGACCGCGAGTCGATCGGCGCGTCGCTTCGCACCTGCACTGCCTTCGCCCCCGTCATTCGCGCTGCCGTCTCGCGGCAATCCCGGCGGACACCCCCGGACCTTTGACGGACGATGGAGAACCGTCTCCAATGGACCGCGCCGAACGACGGATCGTGGCGTTCACCGCCGGCTCCCACGGGCTCGTCCACACCTACGAGCTGTCGATCCCGATCCTGTTGACCGTGTGGATCGGGGAGTTCTCGACGACGGCGGCCGCCCTCGGGCTCGTCGTGACGATCGGTTACGGGCTGTTCGGCGTCGGGGCGTTGCCCGGCGGCATCCTCGTCGACCGCTTCGGGTCGAAGCCGCTCATCCTCGCGTGTCTCGCCGGGATGGCCGGCTCGTTCCTGCTGGTGAGCGTCGCGCCCAACCTTCTCACGCTCGCGGTCGCGATCGGTGCGTGGGGCCTCACCGCGAGCGTCTACCACCCCGCGGGGCTGTCGCTGCTCTCGAAGGCGGTGGACCAGCGGGGGACCGCGCTCGGCTACCACGGGATCGGCGGGAACCTCGGGATCGCGTTGGGGCCGCTGGCGACCGCGCTCCTCCTCTTGGCCTTCGACTGGCGGATCGTCACGGCCGCGCTCACGGCCCCGGTGGTCGTCGTCGCCGCCTACGGAGCGACCGTCGACGTCGGCGACGCGATGCCGGACGGGGAGGGCGAACCTGGTGACGGCGACAGCGACGGTGACGCCGGCTCGGGCGGCACCAAAGGCGAGATATCCGTCTCGACGATCGCCGACGACACCCGCGTGCTGCTCGCCGGCGGCTTCCTCCTGGTGTTCGCGTTCGTCACGTTCAGCGGGCTCTACTACCGGACGTTCCTCACGTTCCTGCCGGACCTCCTCGGCGACGTGCTCGGCGGGCTGATCGACGTGCAGCTCATCGACCCGGAGAGCCCGTACGCCGAGGAGTTCGACGTGGGCCGGTACCTGTACGTGGCGGTCCTCACCGTCGGCGTGTTCGGCCAGTACCTCGGCGGCCGGATCGCCGACCGCGTGCCGCCCGAGCGCGGGCTGATGGCGCTGATGGGGATCCTGGCGGCTCTCGCGCTGCTGTTCGTGCCCGCCGGACGGACCACGGCGACGTTCATCGCGGCCTCGCTCGCGCTCGGGGTCGCGCTGTTCACGGTCCAGCCGCTCTCACAGGCGACGGTCGCGGCCTACTCCCCGAGCGAGGCGCGAGGCATCTCGTTCGGCTACACGTACCTCGGGATCTTCGGCGTCGGATCGCTGGGCGCCGCGCTCTCGGGCGCGGTCCTCACTCGGGCGGGACCGCGGGAACTGTTCTTCGTCCTCGCGGGGATCGCGGTCATGGGCGCGCTCTCGGCCGCCGCGGTCTCGCGGTTCGCGACGCGTCGGGACTGACTGCGCCGACGGCCGCTTTTAAGAGTACCCGTGATAAACCGTGGGGTACGTACCACGTCCTGTTACGGGTCGACATCGAGACGAAACGCGCGCTCTCGCAGGTCGGCATCCTCGAATCGCTCCCCGTCGATCCGGGCGAGATCGAGGTCACGCTGCTGCACGTGTACGAGTCGGTCGACGCGCCGGCCGACGAGGCCGGGTCGTCCGTCATCGACGAGGTTAACGAGTCGATCGAGGAGCTCCGCGGGATCCCCGACTCGCTCACTGACGTGGAGACGCGACTGGACGAACTCGGAATCGCTCACGACCGCGAGCTCCACGTCGGCGACGCGGCCGAGGCGATCCTCGAGGTCGCCGCCGACCGGGACGTGGACGCGATCGCCCTCGGGATGCGCAAGCGCTCGCCGGTCGGGAAGGCGCTGTTCGGCAGCGTCAGCCAGACCGTCCTGCTCAACGCCGACCGCCCGGTGATCGTCGGGAAGCCGAGCGAGGACGAGTAGCGCTCCCCGCCCGCGACGTTGCCGAGCTAGCCCCTTTTCACGCCGTCGCCGCGTCCACCAGCTCCGCGAGCGACCGGTCACCGAGCGACTCGATCACCGCCGTCAGGCGGTCGGCGTCGACGCCGGTCCCGGCGAGCAGCCCCTCGGTCTTCGCCCGCGCGTCGGTGTCGGACATCGGTTTCTCGGGCTCGCCAAGCGGGACGCTCACGGAGCGCTCGTGAGTCTCGCCCGCGGCGGTCACGGCGACCTCGGCGCCCCACTCCGCCGGGAACCGACGCTCGATCGTCTCGTCGGTCGTCACGCTCGTAGCGTCCATTAAGCGGCGCAGCTCCGGGTCGTCCCAGCGCGGCGGGTCGTCGAACCGGCCGACGGCCCGCAGGAACGGCTCGGCGCCGGCGGTCCCCTCCGTCAGCGTCAGCGCGGCCGCGAAGGGGGCCGAGAACTGGCAGTCGACGAAGCTCTCGGGGCGCCGCCTCGCCGCGATCGGGTCGCCGGTGAGCCTGACGCCGGCGCTCGGGATCGCGATCTCGACCGCCTCCACGTCGACGGGGTCGACCGCGGACGCGATATCTCGGAGGCCGTCGATCGCGGAGTGGAGGTACCGGCAGCAGGGGTACGGCTTGCGTCCCGTCTCCGCGACCGCGTCGCGTTCGTCGAGCCGATCGAACGCCGCGGGGTTCGGGTCGTCGCTGTACCCCGCGAAGAAGCCGTGCTCGCCGTCGAGGGGGTCGGCCGCGCCGACGACGCCGGCGGCCGCCAGATCGGTCGCCTCGATCGCGCGGCGGGCGGCGAGACCGGGGTGGAGCCGCTTGTTCCACGCGCCGTTCGCGAGGAACTGGAGGGAGCCGGCCGCCTGACTTCCGGCGATCCCGAGAGCGTTCCGGAGCGCGTCGGCGTCGAGCCCGCGCGCCACGCCCGCGGCCGCGACCGCGCCGAAGGTCCCGCAGGTGGCGGTCACGTGGAACCCCCGGTCGTAGTGGGAGTCGGGGCCGACCGCCTCGCCGACGGTGCAGGCCACGTCGTAGCCGGCCGCGACCGCCGCGAGAAACCGGTCGACGCTCGCGTCGGCGGCCTCGGCGGCCGCGAGCGCGGCCGCGACCGTCGGCGCGCCCGGGTGCAGCGAGGAGGGGAGGTGCGTGTCGTCGAAGTCGAGGCTGTGCGCGAGCGCGCCGTTCGCGAACGCGGCGTCCGCGGGAGTCATCGGCTCCCCGGTCAGGAGAACGGTAGCCGTCTCGTCGGTCGCCGGGTCGGGGGTCGGCCCCGCGATCCGGTCGATCCCGTCGCGGATCGCGGGCGAGGAGTCGGCGTGGGCCGCCCCGCCGATCGCGACGGCGAACCAGTCGAGGAGGTGTGCCGGCAGGTCCGGGCGGTCGCCGTCGACGGTCTCGCAGTGGGCGACGATGCGGTCAGTTACCATGCCGATCGGTGGCCGGCCGACCGCATCAAGGTTCGGCTGACGGCAGAGAGGCGTGTTACCGCTCGACGAACTCGACGTTCGTGATCTCGAACCGTGCGCCGCCATCGGTGCCATCGGTCACCCGGATTCGCCATCCGTGGGCCTCCGCGACCTGTTTAACGATATTCAAGCCGAGCCCAGTCCCCTCCTCTGAGGTCGAGTACCCCGTGTCGAACACCCCCGTTCGGTCCTCGGCCGGGATCCCCGGACCGTCGTCCTCGAAATAGAATCCGTCGTTCAGACGACCGACGGTCACGTTCTCACCGCCGTGTTCGACGCTATTTCGGATGAGGTTCTCGAGCAGCTGTCGGAGACGGCTCCGATCGGCACGGATCGTCTGGTCAATGTCGATCGCTATCGCCGCGTTCGCGGTCGCGACGTTTCCCCAACACGTCTTGAGAACATCCGGCAGTCGGACTCGCTCCAGTTCGTCGATATCCTTTCCGCTCCTCGCGAGCCTGAGCAGACCGTCGATCAGCGTTTCCATTCGGTCGTGCGCACTCGCTACCGCGTCCAAGTGTTCGCTATCGTGCTCTTCACGCGCCAGTTCGAGGCGTCCGGAGGCGACGCTCAGCGGATTCCGCAGATCGTGACTGACGGTGTCCGCGAACTCGTTGAGACGGTCGTTACGGTCTTCGACGCGTCTCCGTTTCATCGCCTGTCGTTCGGTGGCGATCGCCCGATCGATCGCACGCGCCTCGAACAGGCCGATCGTGATGCCACCCGCACCGCCGACGGCCGCGGCGAACAGTCCCCACATGAGATCGTTGTACGTGGAACCGGTGGGCCACACCAGGATCATGAGCGTATTCAGGGCCAGAAATCCGGCGAGTCCGCTCGCGAACCACTTTCCGATGCGCGGATATCGCTCCGTCGACAGTTGACTTCCGTCGAGCCAATAGCCGGAATATCCGATCACTATAATAAAAGGTAAAGACGTAATCAAGCTGAAAATAAAGTTATTGGTAATTACTATATTTAATTCAAAGTCATGAAAGAAAAGAGAGGTGAAAAGAAATATGAAGAGGAATAATGATCCTACCCCTTGGACTACGAAAGGCAAATAAAGCCACTTCGAACGCCTTTCCGTATTCATGCGTGTCCTGTCAACTCCACCAGTATATAAGTACTTTCGGAAATGTCAGATGTATATTTAGACGAGTCTGTGCGTTTATCATCTCGCAAAAATCCGCTTTTCTAATAATTTCCCTGATATCTACTCGTGGCGGCGATCGTCGCTCCGAGAGGAGTGAGACATCTGGTGTGTTTGCATCGCCTGCTCACTCGCGGGGAACTCGTTGGCGTCGTCGACCGCGGTCGCGAACGTTCAGCGTCCCGTTCAGACCGTGTGCTTCGCTTCCTCGGGGTCGTCGACGACCTCGACGCCGCGGTTGTTGACGGCGTGGGGATCGAGGCCGACCTCCTGGAGGAACTGCTTGTAGAGCCGCTCCGCGGTCTCGCCGTCCTTCTGCTTATCGCTGGCGTGGTCACACAGCTCGAGGATGTTCTCCGGCACGTCGTTCTCGTGGACGATCCAGTGGTTGATCGTGTCCGAGAGCCGCCGGATGGGCGAGGTGAAGTGTCCGTAGATGTCGAAGTTGAGCGCGTGGTGGCCGCCGAAGGGGTCGTTCATGTACTTCGCGCGGGGCATCACCTTCAGCACGGCGCGCTGGATCTTGTTGAGCTGGCGGCCGGGCGACTCCTCTAAGGCGGCGTTGACCGCCTTCCGCGGGTCGTCGCCCCACGCGTCGCCGGGGATGGAGACCGAGTCGAGCTCTTGGATCTCTTTTAACGCCTCGTTCCACTGGTCGGGAGTCGGCTGCGGGTGGACGCGGTACATCGCCTCGACGCCGCGGTCCCACATCAGCGTGTGCGTGACCGCCTTGTTCGCCTTCAGCATCGACTCCTCGATGATGGTGTGCGCGCGGTCGCGGCGGGGGTTGAGAACGAGCGAGCCGTCCGCCTTGCGCTGTTCGTGCATGCGGTCGGCGAGTTCGAAGGCGAGCGCGTTCTCCTCGCCGAGGGGGAGGGAGGGGTCTTCGAGGCGGTTCTCACACTCCGAGTAGGTGAGCCGCTCGTCGGAGTTGATGACGGACTTGTAGATCTCGATGTCCTCGAAAGAGAGCGTCTCGTCGTCGATTTCCATCTCGACGGTGTGCGCGAGCCGGTCCTCGTTCGGGACGAGCGAGCAGACGGTCTCGGCCAGCACCGGCGGGAGCATGTGGATCGTGTAGTCGGGCAGGTAGACGGTGTTAGCCCGCTCGACCGCCTCCTCCCACATCGCGGTGTCGGGAGTGACGTAGTGGGTCACGTCGGCGATGTGGACCCACAGCCGGTAGGCGCCCTCCTCCCGCTCGATCGAGATGGCGTCGTCGAAGTCCTGCGCGTCGACGGGGTCGGTGGTCCACGTCGTCAGGTCGCGGAGGTCCTCCCGCTCGTCGATCTCGGCTTCGATCTCCTCGTACACGTCCTCGGTCCGGGTCTCCGCCTCGCGGAGGACCTCGCTCGGGAACTCGTCGCGGATCTCGAACTCCTCGAACAGCTCCTCCCGCTTCTCGGCGAGGCGGTCGGCCAGCTCCGGCGTGATCGTCACGGGACCCTGGTCCTCCGCGGACCCCGGTTTCGGCTCGTCGTCTGACATACCTCCACCAACGCGGGTCCGTTAGAAAGGCCTGTCGGGCGGGGAGACCTGCGCTCTGCGCGCGGCCGGGACGAGCGGCCGCGGACGCGAGAGCGGCCTCAAACGAGCGTCGCGATCGTCGGCGACAGCAGCAGGGCCCCGATGCCGAACGCGACGGCGCCGAGGAGGATCGGGATCGCCAACGGGCCGATCAGTCGGAGCGCGGTCGAGCGCGCTCTCGCGTCCGAGACGACGAACGGCGAGCCGCCCGCGATCCGCGATTTCACCTCGCCGACTGGCGCGTCCGGGAACGCCTCGCTGTCGCCGACGACCGTCACCTCGTCACCCGGGCGGAGCGTCCGCTGGACGTACCGGCGCCGCGGGTCGTCACCGATCGTGAGCGCTCCGATCTCGTACCCCGTCTCCGTGTCGTCGACCTCGTCGACCGCGTCGATGAACCCCCGAACGCGCTCGGGCGGCTCCTCGCCGGCGTCGAGCTTGACCTTCTCGGCGACGTCGAGCGAGAACGTCGCCGCCGAGGGATCGACCCGGACACCGATCCCGCCGTCGTCGACCCGGAAGGGGACGCCGGCCTCGCCCCCGTCGATCGTGACCCACGACTGGCCTTTCCCCTGACTGCGGAGCTCGGAGACGTCGTACTCGACGCAGAGGCACGGTTCGCCGCCGAACGGAGCGGGGAGCGTCTCGCCGTCGACTTCGGCGGCGCGGCCCGTGACTCGGATCTGTCGCTCCGCGCCGTCGAGTTCGCCCGGACTCGTCGCCGTCGTTCGGAGGACTCGGACCGCGTTGACGGTGCCGCTCGCGCCGCGTGCGAGGAACGTGACGCCGAGGAGCAGCGCGCCGGCGCCGGCGGCGGTCGTGACGGGATCGACGGTGCTGATGGCGGTCGGGACGGTTCCGTTGCCGTTGATCGCGGTCGGGACGAGGGCGGCAACCGCGGCCGCTATGTGGAGGGCGCACATGCGTACGGTCGCGGTACCGAGCCCCGACTGGTAGAATTATCGGTCGCGGTCCGAGCGGCCGCAGTCAGAGCGGCTTCCCGAGCCGCCCTCGCCGGTCCGGCCGTCGGCGTCGACCACGGCGTCGGCGTAGCGGTCGAGGAACTCCTCGCGAGAGAGCCCGTCCGACTCGATCGAGGTGATTAGCGATTCGAGCCCGTCGCGCGGCTGGTGACAGATCTCGTCGTCGCAGTCGGTACAGAGGTACTCGAACTCCTTGTCGCGCCGGTTCCAGCGGTTCCCCTCCTTGTCGTACTCGCGCGCGTCCTCGCGCAGCACGGAGTCGCCGCACGCGATGCAGATCACCGTTCGCCGGTCCCGGCTCTTCCGGGAGCGCCACATATCCGTTCCCTTGGGCCCGGCGTACTTAGCGTTTGGTGCGCGGCAGACGCCCGTCGGACGGAGAACGGCTTCGAACCGATCGGTCTCCGCCGAACTACACTACTAATACCGTGGGCCCGTTGTTCCCCGGTATGCCGATCACGGAGTCAGACCTCCCGGGCGTCGGGAAAAAGTTCGAGATCGATCTCAGGGACGGCGAGATGATCGTCGTCATCCACAACACCGGGAAACGCGAGGTGTTCCGCCGGCCGGACTCCGACGCCGACTCCGAGAAGGTGTTCGAGTTCGACGACGACCTCGCTCGGACGATCGGGTCGATCATCGAGGGGGCGTACTTCCAGCCGATCGAACCGGAGACGCAGGAGACGACGCTGCCGGGCGGCATCCTCCTGGAGTGGTACGAGCTGTACCCCGGCTCCCCGCTCATCGGCGAGACGTTGGAAAGCGCCGACATCGGGAACCGGACCGGCCTCGCGATTGTCGCGATCCAGCGCGACGACGAGGTCATCGACAGTCCGGACGCCGATACCACTCTCCGCGAGGGCGACACGCTGATCGGGGTCGGGACGCCGGAGAACTGCGAGGCGTTCGAGGAAATTCTCACCGGATGAGCGGCGGATTCCCCGCAAGTTCACCGACCGCCGCGGAGGTACCGGCCGGTGGCTGACGCCCTCCTCGAACTGGGGATCATGTTCACGGCGATCGCGGGCGTCGGCGCGCTCGCGAATCGCCTCGGCCAGTCGGTGATCCCCTTCTACATCGTGAGCGGGATGGCGCTCAGCGAGTTCGTGCTCGGACGCCTCTCGCTGCCGGTGCTCGGGACTACGTATATCCCCGAGTCCGAGTTCATCGAGATCGGCGCGGAGCTCGGGATCGTCTTCCTCCTGTTTTTCCTCGGACTGGAGTTCAACCTCGACCGGCTGCTCGCCCGGCGGCGCCAGATCGGGATCGCCGGGACGATCGATCTGGCGAACTTCGGCGCCGGGCTCGTCCTCGGCTGGCTCGTCTTCGGCGCGTTCCTGCCCGCGTTCCTGATCGCCGGTATCGTGTACATCTCCTCGTCGGCGGTGATCACGAAGTCGCTCATCGACCTCGGCTGGATCGCCAACGACGAGGCGGAGCCGATGCTCGGCACCCTCGTCTACGAGGACCTGTTCATCGCGGTGTACCTCGCGGTCGCGTCCGCGATCGCGCTCGGCGGCGGCGACGTGGGGGCGGCGGTTGTCGACATCGGGATCGCGATCGCGTTCATCCTCGCCCTCCTGGCGCTCGTGTGGTACGGCACGCCCGGGTTCGCCAAGCTCGTCGAGACCGACAACCGGGAGTTCGTCGCGCTCCGGTCGATCGCGGCCGTCGTGTTAGTCGCTGGCGGGGCACTCGCGCTCGGCGTCAGCGAGGCGGTCGCGGCCTTCTTCGTCGGGATGGCGTTCGCCTCGACGGAGTACGCCCACGAGATCGAGGCGCTGCTCGAACCCGTCCGCGACACGTTCGCGGCGGTGTTCTTCTTCTGGATCGGACTCGTCACCGACCCGCTGCTGTTCGGCGGAGTGGCGGCGCTCGTCGCGCTCGCGGTCGTCGTGACGACGCCGACGAAGTTCGTCACCGGCTTCCTCGCCGGGCGCGCGTTCGACCTCGACACCAAGCGGTCGACCCGCGTCGCGCTCGGGATGACCACCCGCGGGGAGTTCTCGCTGATCATCGCGACGATCGCAGTGACCGCGGGCCAGGCCGGCGCGTTCGACCCGGCGGTCGCGCAGACGATCAATGCGTTCGCGGTCGGCTACGTGCTCGTGATGGCGATCCTCGGCACGACGCTGATGCAGTACTCCGAGCCGTTCGAGTCGATCGCGACCTCGTGGCTGGATGGTGGCGAGGGTGATCGCTTATAAGTCGCTGACGGCGAGTCGGCGGTGAATTCCTCCAAAGCCACTGTCGATCGCTTTTAAGTGACTCCTGACGGATCGACGGCGAACACCTCCAAAGCCCCAGTCGCGACGACTCGGAGGCCTTGCTGCGCTCCTCAGTCAGTCGCTTACGCTCCTTCCCTGCGGTGCTTGCTGCGGCCGCCTTCGTCTCTCCGGGAGACTCCGTCTCCCGTGCCCCCGCTCGCGTTGCTCGCGGGGATCACGACTGCCCCTTTGAGTCCCACCCCGCACCGCCGGAAGACGGTCACCTCGCTTCGTCGCCGGGCTTCGCCCGGCTGCCTGCGAGACCGTCGGTCTCGCAACGCTCGGCGCTGCGACTTCCGTGCTCCCGCTCGCTATCGCTCGCGGGACCGCAACCGCACGGCCTCACGCCTCCCCAGCCTCGTCGGTGGTCCTCCGCGTTGCTCCGGACCACCGACTCCCTCGCGTGTGCCCCTCGCGCCCTTATCAGGGCGCTCGGCGGCACGCCCCACCGCCTCGTTTATTTATAAGCATTCGCCGTCGGTATCGAATTTACTTCTGAAATTCGCTGACAGCGGTCGCTTACTTCTCTAGCTCCGCGAACACGGCGTCGACCATCTCGCCGGTATCGCCGATGATCGCGTCCATCTCCTCGTCATCGGTCGGAAGCCCGAGGAGTCGGGCGATCTTCATGATCGAGACGTGGTAGACGACCTGCTCATCCGGCGACTCCTGCCGGACGATCATGTTACAGGGAAACAGGGCGCCGATCCGCTCGTCGGTGGCGTCGAGCGCGCGGTTCGCCATCTCGGGATTGCAGGCGCCGAGGACGTAGTAGGGGTCGCGGTCTGCATCCACCTTCTCGTTGAGCATGTCGGACGGGGAGAACTCCACGGGGATTCCGAACCCCTCGTCGAGGCACACTTCGCGGACGCGCTCGATCGCCGACTCGTGGTCAGTTTCGAGCGTCGTCTGCGTCTCGCCGTACTCCTCGGGGTCGAGTTCGTGCGGATCGAAGGGGATCGTCATACGCCGAATGCGCGTCGCCCGGACAAAAAGCCCGCGGCGGTCGGGAGACCGAACGGAAGAAGGCGGTGAGAGCGGAGCGAAAGCGGAAGGACGAAAGAGAGAACCGGACGGTTACTCGGTCGCGACCGGGCCGCGCCCGACGACCGCCTCGACCTCGGTCACGAACTCGCTCCGGCTCTCGAAGAGGGGAACGTCCGACTCTGCGAGCACGTCGTCGAGGTCCCGGGCGCCCTCGGGCGTCCGGATCGTCGCGTCGCCCTCCTGTGCGCGCAGGTCGCTGCGCTTCGCGGGCCACGTGAGCCGGGACGCGACGCGAGCGATCGGCTCGCCCGCCACGTCCGGCCCCTCGCCCAGCTCGACGGCCGGCTCCTCCGCCTCCTCCGCATCGGACTCGTCGGTGTCGCTCATACCCCGCGCTTTCGCTCCGGCGACACTAATGGTTTCGATGCGAACCGGATCAGTTCACCCGAAATAATTCGGGACTAGGATTATGTGATCCGACAGTGTGTTTTGATTGGGATCACGCACACGACTCCCGCAACCGCGTGTCGGATCGGCGCGCGGGGTTCCCGCGTTGCTTTTTCGAGAACACTCGGCTTCACCGCCAGCCCCTGTCGGTGTCGTTCAGCCGCTCGCAGCCGCCTTCAGTGACGACGACGAGGTCCTCGATCCGACAGCCGAACCGCCCGTCGAGGTAGATTCCCGGTTCCACCGAAAAGACCATTCCCGGTTCCAGCTCCCGGTCGTTACCGGCCACGATGTACGGCTCCTCGTGAACGTCGAGCCCTACCCCGTGGCCGGTACGGTGGAAGAACTCGTCGCCGTACCCGGCGTCCTCGACGACCTCGCGGGCGGCTCGGTCGACCGCCTCGGCGGCGATTCCCGGTTCGACCGCGTCGACGGCGGCGGCCTGCGCCTCCCGGACCGTCTCGTGAACCCGCTCGTACTCGGTCGACGGCTCGCCGTCGAAGACGAGCGTCCGCGTCTGGTCGGAGGGGTAGCCGTCGACCCGCGTGCCGAAATCGAGCACGACGGGTTCGCCCGCCCGGATCTCGCGGTCGCCACAGCCGTGATGGGGCTTCGCCCCGTTCGGCCCCGCGCCGACGATCGTCCCGAAGGAAGTCCCTGCGCCCCCGTGGGCGGCCAGCCGGTCGGCGATCCGGTCGGCGAGGTCGCGCTCGGTCATCCCGACCGCGTCGGCGCCGAGGTCGCGGAGGTCCCGGACCGTCTCGTCGGCGGCCGCCGCGGCCGCGCGCATCGCGTCCAGCTCGGCCTCGTCCTTGCGCACGCGGAGGTCGGCGAGCGCCTCGCTCGCGAGTCCCCACTCCGTGTCGGGCGCGGCGGCCCGGAGGTCCTGCGTGAACGTCGCCCACATCGTGTCGTCGACGAGGAGCCGACCCTCGCGGAGCCCGAGGCCGCCGAGCAGCTCCCTGACGGCGGCGGTCGGGTCGTCGCCGTCGGCCCACGTCCGCACCGCGTCGACGGTGGTCTCCTCGCGAACCTGCGTCTCGTAGAGGGCCGGGACGAGGAGGGTCGGCTCGGTGGCGGTACCCGCGTCTGTAGTGCGGTCGCCCGCCGGCACGACGAGCAGGAGGTGTCGCTCGCCCGGCTCCTCGGCGAAGCCGGTGAGGTACTGGAGGTTCCGACTTGGGAAACAGACGAGCCCGTCGGCGCCGGTCTCCCGGAGCCGCGCCGCCGCGCGCTCGCGCCGTTCCGCGTGGATGTCTTCGGTCACGGTCGCACTCGGACCGGCGGTCGCTTATAAGTAGGCACTCGTTGCGGGGACGGCAAGCGCCGCATAACGATATGCGAAGCGGTCGCACGGATCGGTATGAGCATCCAGACGGAGTCGACGTTCGACTGTCCCGAGTGTGACGTGACCGCCCCCTCGGCGTCCGTGCCGTACGACGCCCTCGGCTACGCGGTCTGTCCGGTTTGCTCGCACGCGACGGCGCCGACGAGTGACGATTCCTGAGCGATCGAAACCGGCCGCAAACCGCGCCGCTTTAGCCGCGTCGCGCGCGCTCTCCGGTATGCCCTGGTCACTGGGACGGGAGGACGACGTGATCACCGAGTGGGAGCGCTCCGACGGCTACGCGACGGTCCGGATCCGCGAGCGCGGCGACGGCGGGTTCGTCGCCCGCCTCGACGTGATGGAACAGGCCGACGACGAGTCGGCCTACGAGCGCGAGCGGTTCGACGACCGCGAGGCCGCGCTCGACCGCGCGGCGGCGTGGCGCGAGGCCCGCGACATCGACGACTGACCGTTAGTATTGGGGTCACCAAAGCGTCTCGCGAGCACGACGCCGAGGAGCGTGGCTTTTTATTGTCGCTGCGGGTAGCAACCCATCATGACCGAACGATCGCGTCGGGAGTGGCTGCGGGTGCTCGGTGCCGCGAGCACCGCGAGTGTCGCGGGACTGGCCGGCTGCTCCGCCCTCGACACCGGCGGATCCGGCGAAGACGACACGCCCGGGAACGGCGGGTTCGGGGGGGGGGGGGGGGGGGGGGGGGGAGAGGGGGGGGGCCCCCCCCCCC
>NZ_BBJP01000026.1 GCF_000739595.1 Halorubrum halophilum
TGGTCACGCTATCCAACTACATTACACCCAAGACCATTGGCACTTCTCATCAGATGAACAGAGTACATTCTCGGTGACAGAACGGGAGAAGCAGAAGACATCCCCTGGTAAGAATGTATATGTCTCGAAAGAAAAAGTAGTACAAGTCGAATGAACCTACATTTTAGACCTGACCTTACACCTTAGCCACTTCCTTGGCGTTGAAACCCGATTTATCAGGTAGCTCCCGCCCTAATCATCTAGCTCCGTCTCAGACGGCCATGTTGGGTCCTCTGGGCGAGGGATCTCTTCTACCAAATTCTTCTCGAAGTTTGAAGCTCTCCAGGCTATCACGTTCTCCTTCCGCTGGACATATTTTTCGTCGGTATCCAGCCAGCGGCCAATTTCCTTGTAACTGTGGCCAGCACAGAGCAGCACCATCAACGCGAAATCGAAGCGATCGAGATTGCTCTCGTTTGCGTCGGCATCGATTCGGTCGAGGAACGCTTGTGAGGCATCACCGACGAACTCCATCAGTATCTCATACACCTCCTCGTCATCAAATCCATCGAACGTGAATCCCTTCGTGATGTTGTTCCTAGGGTCACTCTCTTCGGTGTCCCAGCGAATCTCTTCGAGGGCCGCTCTTTCACAGTCGTGAAGTCTCGACAGGCGCTCTGGATTCTCCTGTTCCCAGGTTGTGAGTGTGTCGGTTACAGCCTCAGATTGAGCGTGTTCGATATAGGGATCACACCCTCGCTTCGCGATGACTGACCCGATGTTCTTTCCCGAGATCGTCAGTAGGACGGACGCACATCGATCAGTCTGTTCGAGGATCTGTGCGACTTCACGACGCGATTCGAGTTCATCAAGACCTGCACGCTTCTGCGCGTCGTGGACGAGGTTGTTTCTGCGTTCTTTGACCTCGACAAGCGATCCATGGTCACCTCCGGTCAGTATTTGGATATCACAGAGTTTCTCTAATCGCTTTGCGTGCCCCATACTCCGAACGTGCTCTGTGATGCTGTCGAGACGAGCTTCCTCGCGAAAGAGTTCGTTGAGGACCGTTTCCGTGGTCAATTCTTCGATGAGTGCCGAGGCGAGGAGGAGATACGAAAAGAATGACCGCTCAACATCGCTGTCGATCCCGTCGGCGGACCGGAGTTTTTCAGCGATTTCAGTACGCTGTTCGAGATAGTACTCGAGGACGTTGTCTGAGTGCCCGACGAGAGAGTTTTGGCGTTCTACGTAGGCAACTTGGAGGAGTAATTCCTTCTCGAAAGGGGTGCTCTCACTCAGCTTCTGGCACTTCTGGAGCGAAGTTGTGGGGAGATGGCGAGTCAAATAATCGATGTCGTCGTAGACGAGCGGTGTATTTGTCGGGCAATTGTCTACGATTGACTGAAAATTGTCGTTGTCAGAGAGTTCGTTAAGTGCAGCACGAATCTCGTCGACGCCAAGTTCTCGGACATCTTCTGACTGGTCTGATTTTTCACCGACCGGAACAACGCGGTAGGACGCATCTCCGACGATGACTACCGGCCCTTCCAGATCGAGAACCTGATATTCCCCGATAGGACTCAGAGAGACTGTCTCTGAGTCTATTGTGAACGATAAGTCGAGATCAGTATCGTCGCCCACGCGTCAAAACTGCAAAGGGCTCTATTCGACCTGGGCTTCGTACTCGTCCCAAAGCGTGTCGATGTCTGTGCCGGTCTCCTCAGAGATATGGCGCAGCAACTGCGCCCTGTTCTCGAACCGACGGAGTTGGCCCTTTGCGCTCATAGTAGGACATAATCGCTCCTACAATAATAAATCACGGGGGTACATTTTTCGCTCAACAAACCACGACCTATCCGTTCTTTAGCCACCTACTCCGCGAGTGTGGGAGATGGTTGGTCGATGGCTGTGTATTCCCGGTCTCGGCTGGATCCGTCTGCTTCGAGGAGGTTGTATTGAGTCATCTTTGACAGATACGCCCGAACGGTACGCTTCGTCCGCGGATCGTCGACCGCCTCAGTATAGCGGTCGTGGATCTCGCTGGGTCCAAGCGGGCCGTGGTCGCGAACAATATCGTACACGACCCGCTGGTGCGGTGTGAGCGAGTCGAGGCTCTTCTGCTTGATTTGGGCCCGAGCATCTTCAGCAGCGTCTATGAGAATGTCGTTAGTGATATCCTCGTGATTTTCCCGATCAGCCGTGCTGGCTGCGCTGCGAAGCATCCCGATCGCAAGACGAGCATCGCCAGCGGCAGCATCAGCGATCTGAAAGAGCTGGTCGTCGGTGATGACGCCGTTCTCAAGCCCCCACTTCGTTCGAGCACTCAGAATATCGTAGAGTTGCTCGTTGTGGTACTTGTCCATCCGGACGTGTTCGCTGGAGCGTAGCCGACTCACAAGGCGGTCGTCGACGCGGCTGAACAGCTCTTCTTCTTTGTTCGCGATACAGATCACCGCGAACTGCTCCATACTGTGGAGGTCGTAGATAATGCTCGGGTCTTCGAGTTGGTCGACCTCGTCGAGGATGACGACGGTTCGAGGGCCGTCGTACTGTTGGAGCCGATCAATGAGCTCGTCGTGGGGTGTCGACTGGCGGTGGATGTCTATCGTGGCCCCGATGTCGTCGAGGATCTGGTACAGCGTTCGGAAGCGGCTGTAGTTTCGCCAGCAGTTGACGTAGGTGGCCTCGACGTCGAGCACTTCCTCGCGGAGCCGTTCAGTAACGAACTTCGAGACACAGGTTTTGCCGACACCGCTCGGGCCGGTGACAATGGCCGTGTCCGCTGGCTCGCCGTTCGTGATCGGTTCCAGAACGCTTGAGAGATGGTTGACCTCGGCGTCGCGATGCTCGACTTCTCGAGGGACGAACCCGGCGCGGAGGACGCGAGCATCACGGATCATTTGGGTCTGACAGATTCATTTCCGCTCAGGTTATAAAAACCTCACCGGGTCAATTCCGGAAAGCTCCCCATCGCCGTTTGATTGCTTCTTCTATGGTGTCGCAGTCCCCCGATTTTGATTGTGGAAACACCTCGCTTCCGGAAACGCCCGAAAACTTACTCGGCGCGCTCTAGTTCGGCGTCCTCACCGTCGATCTCGATGATATCACCGTCGCCGACGTCCAGCGCGTCATGAAGCTTCTCGAGATGGTCGTCTGCCTCCTCGCGGAGCTCCTTCGCGGTGGTGAGATCAACCTCTCCATCTTCGAGTGTCTCAGCGATTTCTTCAAGTCGATCGATTGTCCCGGCGATGTCAACCTCAGCTTCACTCATACTTGATGGATACTTGGAGCGTCCTTGAATACCCTGTTATGCTCACAGAACTCCACCTGCCCACAGTGCGACACCGAGCAGTAGCAACCCAACGAGGACCAGGATGACTATCCGAAGTTGGCGGGCTTCCTGTTTTGCTTCTTGGACATCCGTATCCGTCTCGATGTCTCGATACGCGCTTTCGATCCGGCGCTCAAGCGCTTCGGTTTCTTGGGTGATGTGTGTCTCGTACGCCCGATCAATACGGGTCTCCAGTCCGCCAATGCGTCCCTGTGCTGCCCGTACCGTCACGGCCTCTGTCTCCGCCGCGTGTTCGATCTCCTGGAGTGCCGTCTCGATCCTGTCGTCGACCGCATCGAGGCGTGATGCTGTAAGTGTCGTGTAGGCGGTATCGATCCGCTGTTCGAGATCAGCTGCTCGCTGGATACGTGCCTGCCGGGTTTCTGCCGCCCGTTCGAGCCCTACAACGGCGTTTTCGATCCGCCGATTGAGCGCGTCAAGCTGCTCGCTGACGACTGTTTCGTACCCGATTTGGAGCCGTCGTTCGATGGTCTCGACCCGCTCTCGGATGGTGCTCATCTCAGGTGTCGCTACGATCCCCGCATCTGTCGGTGTCATTGCTGCCTTGTCAGCGACCGCTTCGGCGAGGGTCTCATCGTCTTCGTGGCCCACAGCGACGACTGTCGGGGTCGCACAGTCCGCGATTGCTCGGACGACGGGTTCCTCATTGAAACACCATAGCGTGTCGTCTGCGCCGCCACCACGCGTTACGACGATGATGTCGATGTCCGGATCTCGATCTGCCTGTTGGAGCGCCCCTACGATCGATGCTGTGGCGTTTTTGCCCTGAACGGTCGCTCCAAAGAACGTGAGCGTCACTCCGGGTGCGCGTCCCCAGGCGGACTCACGGAAATCTTCTCGAGCCGATCCAGTCAATGAGGTGATGATCCCGATGTTTGATGGAAACGGTGGAAGTGACTGTTTTCGGTCGGCATCGAAGAGGCCCTCCTCATTGAGTTCGGCACGTAATGCCTCCAATTCCTGTGATCGATCGGAGTCGCCGACTGGCCAGTAGTTTTTGACGTTGAGTTGTGTCCGGCCACCTTCGGCGTAGAAATCGACGTTTGCCCGGACGATCACCTCCTCGCCTTCGGTGATGCTCTCGTCGATACGGTCGCGATAGGACGACCACACAATACACTGGATTGTTTCCTCGCCGTCGACGTCTCGGAGTGTAAAGAACGTCCCGTAGCCCTTCGCTGTCGCATCGGATACTTCACCGACAACGTATGTCGGAAACCGCTCCGCGGCAGATTCCAAGGTGGCAGCAATTTCGTTGTTGAGTCGAGACACGGACCATGCGGACTTCTGCGGTTTCGTATTTTCTGATCCGGTATCGTCGTCGACGGCCATTCGGCTCTGCCTAAGACGTTGGGTGGTTTAGTTCATTCTTCTGCTCTTTCGAGCTTCATCGCTAATGCCTCGAGTTCGTCTACGTCATCAATTGCTGCTAACCACCGGTCTGGGATTTGAGACGCTCCAAATCGCGCGCCTGCGATAGCACCTGTGATTGCACCGATCGTATCGGTGTCTCCACCTCGGTTGACGGCTGTCACAATTGCCTCCTCTGCATCTGTGGCACGCAGCCCATCGTGGAGTGCTGTCTGTAGTGAGTGGATCACGTAGCCCGATGTCTCCAATCGCTCGGGTGAGTCGTTACGTGCCAGCGGGCTGAGCGCGCCAGTTAGTTCGTCAGGAGCTTCTGGGTCGACGTAATTGAGAGCGTCCCGTAGCGGCGTATCTGTGTTCTCAAGAAGGCCAGCAAGTGTGTGATTCAAAATGGCACAACCGTAGGTACACCGTGGATCTGCGTGCGTGATCTGCGAAGATTGTCGACTCACCGTGACGAGTCGCTCCCGGTCGGTTGCGTAAGGTATCGCGAGCGGCGGACACCGCATCACACTTCCATTGCCTGCGTTCTGACCCTCAGGACTGGTCTCCCAGATGTGCTGGCCAGCTTCGTTCCAGTCATCGCCGTGTTTGAGTCGACTCAACGACTTCATCGTCATCCGGCCGATATCGAATGGGTCACTGTCGTACCAGTCGACAAATCGAGACGCGACATCTGCTGGGTCGAATGCTTGCTTCTCAACAAGGCTGCGGGCAATACAGAGGGCCTGTTCGGTATCGTCTGTAATCGTTCCTGCTGGCTGATTCCACGTCCCATGGCCAACCATCTCGTCAAGTTGTCCGTATTCAGCCGCAATCGTGGATGCCGACGAGAACTCAACTGGTCGGCCGAGCGCATCCCCACAGGCCAATCCGAGGAGGATCCCACGGACTCGATCTGAATTCATACGAAGATCAACTATGGCTTTTGTGGAAAAGTGTGGGTAGTGTGCTCTATGGTAGCTACCCTCTGCGGTGTTTTGGACACTCCTGTGTGTCGCTGAGTCCACGGTCAGGCATCGGTGGATTCGGCGAGTGGGTGGCTCAGGCCATTATGTTCTATCCCCTTTTTACCTAGTGCGAATCAACAAAACAGGTTAGACGCTGATTCGTGTGGTTGGACACACTATTAGCAGCGTGCTGTGATGAACGACGAAAGGACGTGGTTGAACCGCTCTGGCTCCTCTAAGAAAGGACAATGACCACTATTGGTGAAGCGCTCAAGCTGGGCGTCAGGTGTATTGTCGGCAACGTATTCGACACCACCATTCTCTAGCATCGTTTCGTCTTCACCAAGACACACGAGGGTAGGAACATCCACGTCGGGAACCACTTCCCGGTAGTCGCGTACTGATTGGTCGAAAAGAATCGCGCTCGTGATCGGTGGTGGGACTCGTGTGATCTCATCGAAGAGCGTCTGTTCGACAGTATTCGGTTCATCCACGAGCATCTCGTCAATGAGGGACCACGCCAGCTCGTGTGGGTTGGTTTGTGCGAGCTCCATGAGTCCACGAAGTTCATCAAAGCCGAACACACCGTGCTCGTAATCCTCTTGTTCAAGATCGAGTGGCTGTTGTTCGACACTTACGAAGCCGCGGAATCGGTCTGTCCCAAACTGACGAACGTATTCCCATGCCACGAGCGACCCCATCGACCAGCCGACCAGAATAACATCAGAAAGGCCCTGTGTGTCAAGGAACGCTTCCAGGTCACGAGCATACTGTGGCAGCGTATGTCCGGTTTCGGTTTTCTCGGAGCGACCGTGGCCTCTGAAATCGAGGGTGATAACCTGATACTCGTCGCTGAGCGATTTCTGTTCGCTGAAGAATCGGCTACTCATCAACACTCCGTGGAGGAAAACAACCGGTACCCCGTCGCCATCTGATTCGTAGTACAACTCAGCCCCGTTGACCGATTCCGTTGGCATATTGGCAAATATGTCTAATAGTTGTTAGCTGTTATGACGGCGACGTGTTCAAATGCGATCGTTGTACCACGCGAGGGTTTCACCGAACTGTAACCCGTCGGTCGGGACTGTGAATTCAACACTCGTCTCGGAAAGCAACGGTGTGAGTTCCTCGTGGTAATCTCGTCCAGCGTGGAAGACGAGCCGATTCCCGTCACCAAGCAGGCCTTCTTTGCGTAACTGCTCAAACACGGTTTCTGCCCACTCTCGCTTCGTATCCACAGACGCACCACTCAGCGTCTCATCATACGGTTCGATCTGCATTGCGTCGGTGG
>NZ_BBJP01000025.1 GCF_000739595.1 Halorubrum halophilum
AGTCGATTGGTGATCGAGTAGAAGAGACGACTGATAACTTGGGAACGGATATCTCCATGAGAGGAGCAGTATTCGCTGCCCCTGAATCTATTCAGAATCAGGTTGACGATCTCCGAGAGTCCGCCCCATTCAGCACAAATCGTATTTCACACGCATTTGTACTGGCTACATCAGACGGGTTGCACCTCGTATTGACAGATGAGGAACCCAGAGAAGGGTATGCCTCAATCCAAGGAACTGAGTTGAATTCTGCTGATATTTCATTTACTGGGAGCAGCAGGAGTAATTTAGAATTGAACCCGATTCGAGCAACGGAGGTTGAGTATCAAGACCCGTCCAGAGAAAGTGTCGAAGAGGTGTATCATAACACAGGTGACTACCGGAGAGACTACGTTGAGTTCACCGCGAATCACCGAAGTATCGCTCTTGATTACGAACAGGGTGATTACAAAACAACGACCGGTATATTAGTTGATGACCCAATAAAGCCAGAACAGCTCTTTGGAACCGTGGGTGAACACTCGTACACGACGCTGAATGAGTTGGACGAAGATACGGGTGGTGTTGGTAGTCTTTTGGGTGACCGTTCTCAACCCCACGTTGTTACAACTTCATTTAGTACAGAAACTGACTATTGGGAGAATACAGCAGTTACAATGACTGGTATTGTGGCATCTCCACGGTCCCCCGCTGGTAAGTTCATTCGGTCCCAACAAGAGTTCGAGACACTGCCAGCGGATTCCGGTACACCAATACTGTACATCATTGATAAGCAATATGACGCGCAGCGCGTGTCAATCTCTGATATTTCAGAGAACCCTGCAGCTTACGAAGGTGACACAGTCCGATTCGAGTCGAATCTCTACATGAACACAATAAGCAGTAAGCGCGTGATTGAGTCCACGGGGACCAAAATGCCGCCTGTCGACACGATTCTACACGGTGGCGTCGCGTGGGAGAAACTGCCTGAAACGCGCGATGATCTAATCGGTGTAATAGCAGCCTCGTCACTCACGCAAAAACAACCCAGTAGCGACCGGAGTGGCACATACGAAGTAACTGGGGAAGTGATCTCAACCGATAAAATCGAAGGAGATCTTCCGCAAGGTACTGTTCTACTCGCATATAACCTTGAGAGAACAGGCTCCATCGAAACCGCTTCAATGAGTGAGTTCGGGGAAAATCACAGTGCAGAAATATCAGGGGTGTTAGAACAGCAGGCTAACCCCGACCTCGACGCATCTGCTGGAACATCAACTAGTGAAGTCGCCGATCAGACAGGTGAAGAGACCACTGATCAGACAGGTGAAGCGACCACTGACCAGACGGGTGAAGAGACCACTGACCAGACGGGTGAAGAAGAAAAGACGCAGTCGGCAAATTCTGACGGAGAAGGTGAAAACGTGGAAGGTAGCGAACCAGATACTGGGCAGAATACTGAATCCGATGAAGACAGTAGTGGAATGAAAGCAATTTCTGGTCTAATAGAGCGGGTCACAGAACTCTTCTCATAGTCTGGATCTCTATCAGAAATTATCGGACTAGAATCCCTCTCGACTGAACCGAGCGATATCAGCTGGCAAGATTGCTACAACGAGGCTGCCGATACCGTGGCTATCTATGTAAAAGGAGAGAGTGACTCATGGACCGTTGGATTCTGATAGAGATAGTTGGCTCTGTTAAAATCCTCAGAGAGGAACAGGTTCGCCCGGTAGTCTGACTGGATGCAAGCTCTCCCCAAATCACGGTTACTTAGTCATATTGACTCAAGGCTGGCTCGTCCTAGCAACTCAGATAAATACGTGTTAGCCGAGTTGTCTGACCCCCGTTGATTAGGCTCTGTAGTTTCGCTAGACGTGAGGGCTACGACTCCGTTATTGCTGTAGAAAGCGAAGAGACAGATCGGTGTGAGATCCGAAATCCGTCTCTTCACGCGTGGTACGGTGGCTAAGGCTAAATCAGTTGTCGCTAATCCGGACGAACCCGCCGACCCCGAAGGGGGTGGCGGGTTCGCAGAGTGGGCGATGCTCACCGTGCATGCACTTCGCATCGAGCTGGCCAAATCCTACCGCGTCGCCGTGGATTTGCTCTCTGAAATGCCCGGCGTGCTTGAAGAGATCGGTCTCACCAGACTTCCACACTACACCGTCCTCCGCACGTGGTTTGAGCGGATTCCCACTGCGACGTGGCGTGCGTTTCTCGGCGCGTCAGCCGAGAAACGCACCGGCCACCCTGCTATCGATTCGACTGGCTTTGACCGGGATCAGCCCAGCCGCCACTCGCTAACCGCACGAACCACCGCGTTCGAGCGCTGAAAGTCACAGTTCTCGTGGATGTCGAAACGCTGTACATCACCGATATCCACTCGACCACGAGCAAGAAACACGATGCGAAGATCGGCCCGCAGGTCGCTCGGCGCAACGCCAGCGACCTGCGGAGCCTCGCTGCTGATCGCGGCTATGACGCGAAGGCCTTCCGCGATGAACTCCGCGAAAACGGCATCAGACCACTGATTAAACACCGGATCATGAACCCGCTCGATCACGCCCACAACGCCCGCATGGACGGTGATCGGTACCACCAACGTTCCATGTCAGAAACCGTCTTCTCGTCGATTAAGCGCACGCTCGGCTCCGCCGTGCGTGCGCGAGGTTGGTGGTTAGAGTTCCGCGAAATGCTGCTGAAAGCCACCGTCTACAACCTCCGTCGGAGCGTCCGATATCCGTAAAATCCGCCGCAGTGTACCGAAACTACAGAGCCATACGTTCAGAAATGCGGAGCCGACGGCGGCAGAATCGTGGCTCCGAGCCTTCGCCGTCTGCTGGAACCGATGCTTAAGTTAACACGACCCATCGGACCGGCGCACCCACGGGGGCCGCGAACAGACATCGATCGGCTCGTCGACGACCTCGAACGAGTGGCCACCACGTGACAGGTCGTGGGGTTCCGGGAGGCCAGCCACCGCCGGGTTCCCCCTCTTAGTTGTTATTTGGAGCCGCCACCTGTATCGAGCCAGCGAAAAGGATCCAGAGCTGGGTCAGTGCCCCATCGCGCCCCCGAGGGGCTGGTAATGCGGGAACATCGGGTGTGGAAGATGAACACCGAGCGCCATCAGCCCGTGCGCGAACAGCACATACCCCAGCACGACGAACACCACTCCGAGCAGCCGATGGACACGACGCCGGTGGGCAACGTCAATCGACTGGATAATCGTCCCATAGAGGAAGACGGCTGGAATCGTCCCAATGCCGAGAGCGCCGAGAGCGATTCCCCCGGTGGTCGGGGAGCCGCTCGCAAAGGCGAACAGATACGCGGGATACAGCATCGGGCAGGGAAGAAACGCGTGGACGGCGCCGAGGCCGACAATACTCGGGCTGTTCACGTGTCGGTGAACTCTCGTCGCAAGCCACGACGTGACGCGGTGGACGCCGGGTATTTGGATATCGCCTCCACTCCCCCCGATGACGTACCGAACGCCCGTCGCCACGATGAATCCCCCTACCGCGAGACCGACAGCACCCCGCAGGAGATCAGCGATCGGTGTCAGCTGGTCAGCGGTGACGAACACGACGCTCCCAAGCGCACCAAAGAGGGCCCCGAGAATCGCGTACGTGGTCGCTCGGCCGAGGTTGAACAGGAAGTGCTGGCGGACCTCGTAGGTCGTGAGATGACCGGCACGCCCGTCGTTGGCTGTCACCGTCCCGCCGTCTGGCTGCGGGTTCATTTGCTTCGAGTACATCGTCACTAACGGCCCACACATCCCGATACAGTGTGCGCCGCCCAGCACGCCGATGAGAACGAAGAGGACGACGTCAATCCGGAGGAGCGACTCGATCATAGTCGTTCTCGGTTGCGTACGGATTTGTGTCGTCTGGTGTGTCTCTCGAACGAGCCCAGACAGATACCGAGGACGTGTCACGGTAGGGTAACAAGGGGTCGCGCTCGGCTGGAGACGTTCGCAAGCATCGGAGTGTAGCTCTTGGCGGAACAATTCTTCACAGTAGGCGCCAATACACAGACGATGACGGACGAAATCGACATCCCAACCGAGCCGCGGGCTGCGGTCGACGCACTAGCGACCCACCTAACTGCGACCGCAGATCGCCCGGTACCGCCAGCGACAAACCGATGGCTCGGAGAGGCTGAAGCCGTCGCCCGCGACGCTACCAGTGACGATCTTGACACGCAAACCAGACGGAAACGGGTCCGCCAAGTTGTCACACTGCTTGAGTCGGCCGACGAAACGGGCGACGTGGTCGCTGACCGCCACATTGAAGCAGCGATCGAATGCTGTCGAGTCGTTCTCGCTAACAAATGATGGTGGTCCTGTTTGTACGCAATAGCCCTCTCGCCACATATTAAATACCACTAGATAGAGAAACCAAATTAAATCGCATAAAGTTATTCACCTTCGTTAAAGAAACTAGTATAGGTTACCAACGAGTGTTCCAGCGCACCACACTTATATTCGTAGTCTCTGAAGAATACTTTGATGAGTTCAAAACAAGACGACCTCAAGGAGACGAACACCGAGGCCCGCTTCGAGTTCAAAAAGGAGGAGAAGTCTGCTTTCAAAAGCGAGAAGGGCCTCACCGAGGAGACGGTCCGCGTCATCTCGGAGGACAAAGACGAACCGGAGTGGATGTTGGAGCGGCGCCTGCGCGCGCTCGAACAGTTTCAGGAGATGCCGATGCCGACCGACTGGCCCGGCCAGCCGGACCTGAGTGAGGTCGACGTCGACGAGATCGTTCCCTACATTCGACCGGACGTCGACGTTCGTGCCGGCGTCGATGACTGGACCGAGCTCCCAGACGAGATCAAAGACACCTTCGACAAGCTGGGCATCCCGGAGGCCGAGAAGAACGCGCTCTCCGGTGTCGGCGCGCAGTACGAGTCGGAGGTCGTCTACCAGAACATGCAGGAGCGCTGGGAGGAGAAGGGCGTCATCTTCTGTAACATGGACGAGGCCGTCCAGGAGCACGAAGAGCTCGTCCGCGAGCACTTCATGACGAAGTGCGTCCCCCCGAGCGACAACAAGTTCGCGGCGCTCCACGGCGCCATCTGGTCCGGCGGCTCGTTCGTCTACGTGCCGGAGAACACCACCGTCGACATGCCGGTACAGGCGTACTTCCGGATGAACTCCGAGGGGATGGGCCAGTTCGAGCACACGCTCATCATCGCCGAAGAAGGCTCCGAGGTTCACTACATCGAGGGCTGCTCGGCGCCGAAGTACTCGAAGTTCAACCTCCACTGTGGCGGCGTCGAGGTGTTCGTCGGCGAGGACGCCCGCGAAGGTGTACCACAACGCGCCCGAGACCAAATCCACCGTCGAGTCGAAGTCGATCGCGAAGGACGGCGGTCGCACGAACTACCGCGGGCTCGTCCACATCGCGGACGGCGCCGAGAACTCCTCGACGGCCGTCGAGTGCGACGCGCTGATGTTCGACAACGAGTCCACCTCGGACACGATGCCGTACATGGAGATCAACGAGTCGAAGGTCGACGTCGCCCACGAGGCGACCGTCGGGAAGATCGGTGACGAGGACATCTTCTACCTGCAGTCGCGCGGTCTCGACGACGACGACGCCAAACAGATGATCGTCTCCGGGTTCATCGAGCCGATCACCGAAGAGCTGCCGATCGAGTACGCCGTCGAGCTGAACCGACTCGTCGAACTGGAGATGGAGGGCTCGCTGGGGTAATCCGATGCCGGAGTGCGCCCACTGCGGAGCACACGTCTCACAACAATTTGTGACCGTGTTCGGGTTAGACGGTGGTGACGTAGTTGCCTGTCCAGCATGTTCCGGTCGGGCACACATAGCAGAGACGATCGTGGACCGATACTAGTCTCAGACCATGGAACACTGCTTTGCGTGTGAGACCGACTACGGGTACCTCGGAGCGGCCCCGCACGACGGGTCCTGTCCAGCCTGTGACTCGACTGCTGTCACTCCCGCAGGCGACCTCAGGGTCGTCGACACGACAACATGGGAGAGCGCGAACGGGCTCTCAACGGTCCACGTGACAGCGACTGACAACCTATCACGTCGGTTTGAATTTGTTGTTGCGGCGCGACGGGGACAAGGGAAACTCGTCTGTCTAGCGATCGATGAGGTAACCGTGCCCACTGAGACAGTGTGGTCAGTTCCATCTGCTGTTGCTACGAGAGTTACCGCGCATGGTATCAGGATCAGCGACTCAACGCCGGCTCAGAGCCCATAATGAACAGTACTGGCCAGACACACAGTCGAACGCGTCTGTTCTGCCCCGGTCACGAGAGGTGATGCGACTTGATGAACGAGCGCACTAACGAAGAGCGACCGGACACAGTTTCTCGCAAAAACGGTACTGATGGGCCTTCATCTCGCGAAACTGGCGACGGACAGTCTGTTACCGGCTCCGTTTTGGAGGAGAATAGGGACGAACGGCACAGTCGGACCACGTGTCCGGAGTGTCACGGGCGACTTCGTCGAGCCGATGATGAGGTTGATGCGGTCTGTGACGACTGTGGACTCGTCGTTTCAGATGCGACGCTTGATACGAACATCAAACTGTACACGCCGAACGGCACCGGCGATCAGGACTCTCGCGTCGGGCCATCGAGCACGAACCTCTTACACGATAAGGGGTTGTCAACGATGGTCGGATGGCAGAACACCGACGCGAAGGGGAACGCGCTGTCAGGAGAACGGCGACAACAGATGCGTCGCCTTCGACGGTGGGATGAACGCTTCCGACGACGCTCATCGGCGGATAGGAATCTCATGCATGCGCTCGGTGAGATCGATCGCATGGCTTCCGCGCTCGGCGTGCCCGACAGCACTCGAGAGACTGCAGGCGCCGTCTACCGACGTGCACTTCGTGACGGACTCCTTCCGGGTCGCGCTGTTGAAAGCGTCGCCACTGCGGCGCTGTACGCGGCGAGTCGCATGGATGGTGTGCCGCGCTCTATCGACGAGGTCTCAACAGTGAGCCGCGTCGAACAGATTCGCGTTGAGCGGGCATACCGACACGTCTCACGTGAACTGGGATTGGAAATTGCTCCGACAGACCCCCGTTCGTTCATCGGACGGATCGCGTCGGACGTTGGGTGTACGGACACAACAGAGCGAGAGGCACGACGTCTCGCCGGAACAGCGGTTGAAAACGGCGTTCATAGCGGGAAACATCCAGTAGGTATCGCCGCAGGGGCACTGTACGCGGCTGCTAAACGATGCGATGAGTCTCTCCGACAAACAGATATCGCTCATGCTGCAGACGTGAGCGAGGTGACGATACGGAACCGGTATCCTGAGATCTTGGCCGCAGCGGATACTGAGGATGTGTAGACACACTAATCACATAGATGCAAGGCCGGAAGCCCACGACTTCAGTCCTGTCTCTTACCCATAAGCTCACCGAGTCTCAAACAGACGTTTCAGACGCTGTCGAAGCCAATCTACAATTGGAAGATCGAGGTGAGGAGTGATTCGGCCGGTGATATCGGAAGTGGGGGTTACTGAATACGGGTTAACGAGATCGGTAAAATCGTTCCATAAGGGCGTTACATCTGTAGATATCGAGATTTTGTTCGGGTCGTCGATTTCGGCAACGACTCGATTTGTGGGTAAGAGACAGGACTTCAATCGTGGGTAGCTGACAAAGGTACCAAACTCTGAGGTTGATACCTCTCGATATTTGATGTAGGAGCCTGTCACACACTCTTTCTACCCGCTTTTATGAACGCTGATGAATCGTTTCTCGGTCACTGCCCGGAATGTGGCGGTGACATTAAAATGAAAACGATCTACCGTCATCACACCGACGATACGTAGTTCCGTTTGACAGAGCTCGTAATTGCTTTCGAGCAGATTCAGTACCGGCGGTGAGGGGCGCAGAGTCGTATTCGTCTTCACGAAGGTCTGAAAGTCGTGGCACCTCTCTAGTCTCAATACCGAGTGTATGTGGGTTAGCCAGATACGCCTCTGGGTCCGAGGGCAGCGTTGTAGATGATCTCATATCGGTCGCCTGATCGTTAGAAACGGACGTGTAGGTGACTCCAGTGCGAGTGAGAGCACGCTGAACCGCACGGTCACGCTGACGAGCCAGTCGTGAGTGATCTTGGTTCCATACAACCCGTTCGACTCCAAGAGATCGTTGCCAGGATTGTCGAGTACGACGATGACGTGGCGGTGAAGGTTCGCAAGTACGATCTTGACAGCGAGTTCTTCGGTATCTATACCTTCCGCGTCGGTGGTGGGAGCGTCGGCGATCTCGAATTCGATCTTGGCGAAGCACTCTCTGAGATGGGTGCTGATAACGGTACTATCGTTGCCCGGCTCCTCGAGATCTATCAAGCGCTCATAGCCCAGAACGAGGAAGAAGAAGGAGTTCCCGTTGAAGCGTACAAGAGCATCGACATCGATGCACTCCCAGACGCGCTCAACCGGACATCGTGGGAGGGCAGCGCGACTGATGTTGCAGGCCGTCTCGCCTCAAATCTCATTCTCAAACACGCGCTTCCGAATGCGAACCATCGGACTGCTGTTGCCCTGGTTCAGTTCTACCTCCGTCGGATTGCTCCCGATTTCTCGATGCCAGAAACCTCCGTGGAAATCGACTCAGAGACATACGACTGGCGGGAGTGGGTAAACGAGTATATTAACGAGTCAAAGCGTCTCTTGACGGTTCGTCGGAAGAATGTGCTCCTCAAACATCTCTCTGACTTCGGAGCGACAACGCTTGAGCGGAAACACGAGGTCCAGATCGACCTGACGGCATACGAGCTGGATATGTATCCTGCAGAAGCGAAAACAGTCTACGCAACAGCGCACGAGGAGCTCTGGATCGAATTCGTCGAAGAGGCAGTTGAGCGCACCGACAACCCCGAGCTGATGGAAACACTTGGACTATCTAAGGCGGAGTTCGCAGAGAAAATTCGGACTCTCGAGTAAGCGGCGTACGTTAGTCCTGGAGCGTCGCGACTGTTCGGCCGGTTTCTTCGGCCTCTTCGCTCCGCGACATCCCGTATGTTGCCAGAGCCTCCTCAACCGCGTCGTCCAGACTCATTGGTCAGGCAAATCTTGGCTCTGCCGACGGATAAAGTCTCGCACGATTTGCGTTTATCATTGCATCGGCCAACTCGCCAACCGTGCAGGACCGATCCCGCAAACAGTCGAGAACCCGTAGCTCCGCCCCCTCTCACAAATTCCAATCTCTCCGATGTGTTCATAACCATATCGGTGAGAGTGGAATACAGACTCTTGGCGCTCGGATCGAGTCGCCAAATAGCGAGACAGTTGTGTAACCGTATTTTGGAGAGGCAATTCGATCCGCGAGTCCGAACTACTCGGGAGGCGACGTGAACAGGCGCCGATACTCATCAAGCCACTCGATCTCGTGGTACGTCACGTCATTCTGAATGTCATATTCGAGCGGGAGTGGATCCGAACGGTGGGCTGTGAACGTGAGGTTGATTTCGACACAGGGGCCGTGCTCGGAGACGCATTCGAAGCCATCGTCAACGGGGTATACAACGCTAAACCAGCGAATCTGAAAGCCAAAGTGGCCACACACATCTCTGACGACTGCAGCATCGCAATAGGGCGTGTGGACCCACAGTTCCCCGCCAGCGTACGCCTGATCCTTGACGCACCAGACTGCATCGAGGGAGCGGAGAAACTCCGCAGCGCGATTGTAGTGCGCTTCAGTCAGGCGATCCCACCAGTGGTACTCCTCGACGTCGTCAACGAGGAGCTGGAGGCACTCTCCACACACATCATACGCCCGCTCACCAAGGGAGACTTCGTGGAGTTTGTCGTACTGGGTGGTGTCACATGCATCGCACGGCGGGGAAGCACCACTGCACTGGCATCCGGAGGATGATCGCTGTTCGGTGGGGTTGGAACACCTGCTGTTTGCACTCCCTGGCTTCTGAGATTCGTTTGAGTCGGTATTCTCGGTCATTGGTATCTAACCGAGAACCGTCAGTCACGCCGTGTGACTGGGCTCCCGGCTAGCACCGGACCGGCGATCGGCCACTCATCTGTCGCCACAGAGAGCAGGTTGGTGTGAACCGCCTCGGGGGTCAAGCCCCGAGGCTTCCCGTTTCAATGACGTGACTTGCAGGAACCGACGAAGACCGCCCTCCGTCGGTTTCCACAGCGGTCGCAGTCTCCACGGGCGTCACTTCGGCCTGTCCCAGACCTAACTCCTGAAGCCCACGAGAAAGAACGTTGTACGACGCATTCGCGTCCCTGTCCACCTCGAACCCACAACTCGGACAACTGTGTTCCCGCACCCACAACGGCTTCTCCGTTTCGACACCACACTCGGCACACTCCTTGGTCGTCCCAGCAGGGTTCACTTGCACGACGTGCGTGCCGTACAGGTCGCCTTTGTACTCGAGCATCTCGATGAACCCGCGCCACGCAGCATCCTGCTTGTTCCGCGCATTTCCGCGCTGTTGAAGCATTCCCACGACGTTCAAGTCTTCCACGAATACGGCGTCGTACATCTTGACGAGCCACGTTGTGAGTTTGTGCTGGAAGTCTTCGACTTTCCGCTTGATTCGACGCTTGACCTTGGCAACCTCTTGACGTTGTTTCTCCCAGTTGTTACTCCCGTGCTCCTTGCGGGAGAGACTACGTTGCTCGCGGCGCAATCGTTCGTATTCGTCGGAGAGGTCAAGCCAGTCCACGCTATCGCCGTTCGACGTGTAGATGTAGTTGGTGATACCGAGGTCGATGCCAACGCAATCCTCAGCATCCAAGTTATCCACGTCGGGTTTCTCTGGGAGTGCGGTGTCTTCGACTTCGAGGCCGAACGTGACGTACCATTCCCCTGTCGTCTCCTTTTTCAGAGTGACTTCTTTGAGGTCTGCGTTGCTGGAGATTTCGCGGTGGTAGCGGATGGGAATGTCACCGATTTTCGAAAGTCAGAGCGTGGCAGTCCGGCCACTCGTGTTTTTGAGTTCGAAGCCGGACTGCGAGTACGTCATGCTCTGGTACTCTCGCGGTGACTTCCATTTCAGCCACCCGACGTTGTGCCCGTTCTGCTTCTTTTCGGAGAGGGTTGAGAGGTTGTCGTAGAAACGTTCAACGGTTTTCTGCAACGCTTTCGAATGGACTTCAGAAAACACGGGCCATTCGTCTTTCCACTCGGTGAGGCGTTTCTGGTGTTGGTACGCTGAACCGATGTTATCCTCGTCGGTGTCGAGGGCGTTGTATTCGTAGCGGGTGTGGTTGTAGGCTTGGCGGTGAATGTCGATGTGGCGCTCCGCTTCCGCAGTCACACCTGTTCGGTCAGGGTAGGCGCGAAAGCGGTAGTCGTACCACATCGCTGTACCGTGATTATGGGTATGTTTTGACTTAATGGTTTAGTTCACAAGTTGTCGGCTTCAACCCCGGGGCATTCGCCTCGACAGCCTGTAAATAGTTTCTGTGGGTCCAAGCGAGAACACCGGTCAGCGTCCGGCTATCGACGACAGCCGATGCTAGAGTAATGAACGTCGTGCGCAACCGCTTGTTGAAGTGTGACTGCCGTGTCTGTGGGTAACACACCCTGGCTAATTTTAATACAATTGCCACGATATTTCAGGCTGACGCCCGATACACCCCTCAAACTGGGAGCGTTCAACACGATGATCATCACTCGCCTCACCCCGCGGCGTGCTCGTTCTCGCTTAGCCGCGGGTCCCGTGTTTGGCGAGTGCCTACAAGATCAGCGTGCGAAGAGACCGGGCGCAAACCGCCGGATCCACGTCGACTTCGAATACGAGGGTTCGACGCAATCCGGCGACGCCCGGACACTCTCACCCGCATAACTCGGCCTCCATACGGACTACCCGTCAGGGGTCGGGGAACACGGGATTGCCGCCTGCCTGTTCCCAGTACTCGCTCAGGACACAGCCTGATGCGAGTTCGTGGTGCCAGGCTCGCGGCTGATTGGTTTCTGTTCGTTCCGATACAGGAGCGAGCGGACTCCGTCCGCGCTGAGCGTACGGAAGTCGGTAGCCAACAGCCCCGCAGCGAGAGCTGCGGCTACGTCGAGCCCCGGAGTCTCCGCTGGCGAGGGACGCCGGACTTTGAATCCGGAGGTCGCCGGTTCGATTCCGGCCGGGGCGACATGCCGACGTGGTGTAATCCGGCGAGCATACGGTCCTGTCACGGCCGTGATCCGGGTTCAAACCCCGGCGTCGGCGTGGATGCGTGGCGTGGCCACGTGGGGATACCCATCGAGGTAGGCAGCCCGTTGGTGCGATCAGCTGGATCGTTCCGACGATGCTGGGCCCAGCAGGGTCTGCAACCTACATGAGCCGGTGTGGTATTCCCGGGAACACCCGAAGTACGCCCCCGCGATGAGACGCGCAACCACGACTACTCGTCGCGGTTGCGCAGTTGGAAAGTCGTACAGATAGATAATCAGTTGCCGATCGCTCGGCAGTCCAGTGAGCCGATGGTCCAGCGGACGACGATCTGTGCCTTGGGCGCACAGGACCGAGGTTCGAATCCGCGTCGGCTCACTGTGCCGCGACCGGGTATTGGGGAACCCAGCGGCCTGCTATGCCGTGGCCGTCTGCTGTCTGTCTCCCGGTTCGAATCCGGGTCGCGGCGTCATGACAACGAATGTCTGCCCTGCCTGCGAGGAGGAAGCGTTCCGTCACGTCCCACTCGGTGAAACAACGTCCATCGACACGATTGAAAGCGTGAAAATCTGCGTCACCGAGGACGGCGCATACTTCCACGGAACGAGGTGACTGCCATCCATCCACTGGCCGATGACCCGTTCCAGACGAGGCCAACCCGCTCCAGTGGAGTAGCGGCCAAACTCACGGCCCTCTCACGGCCGAGCCCCCGGTTCGAATCCGGGCTGGAGCATTCTCCAACAGTCCGAGACCTCTCACTTCCAGCCGACTAGACTGAGGGACGGACAGCTGTGGAGAACTGAGAGATGCCCATGAGTGAGTTCCGAATTGTGTGCTGCGGGATAGGATAATGGCAGTCCACGGGGCTCATATCCCCGAAGTCCAGGTTCGACTCCTGGTCCCGCAATGGAGGACAACAATGGGACTATTCGATACAGTCGAACTCTGCGACGACGTCCACCTGCCAGAGTACCCCGAAGGGATTACTCCTGCCGAGGACGTCGACTGGCAGACGAAAGGCATCGATCGACCGACCATGACCACATTTCGGATTACGGCGGACGGTCGGCTCCTCGAAGAGGAGTGACACACCGAAGCGGTCCCGCCGGAAGACCGGCCATACGCGAGCCGTGACGACGTCGACGAGGACGATTTTCGCTACATGGCCGGCTGTCGGAACCGAGTCCACGACGGCTGGATCGAACGAGACGACTACCACGGCCGTTTCAAGCTCAAACACTCCTTCGAGGATCTCGATACACTCGTCACGTATCAAGTGACGTTCACGCACGGGCAACTCGAGGGCTTCGAACGCCTGCGATAATCCGTGGGTGTCCGCCGCACCTCAGCGCTTGATTTCTTCCCTACCGCGCTCCCGGAGTCTCCGTTGGCGAGAGACGCCACCTCTTCAAGGTGGAGGCCAGGGGTTCGATTCCCCTCGGGAGCACTCGGGGAGGCTGGCCCTGACAGCGTTTTTCCGTGGCTGACATAGCGGGCAGCCACGGATCCGTGACGCTGTCACGGTCGGCTTTCCCCAAGCGTGTGGTCGTCCAGTTGGTGCGTTTCTTCGCCCGCAAAGCACACCAACGGGAGTCATAGCCCGTCGCACCACCGGTTGCCCGACCGCACGTGGCGACCGTCGAGTCGGAGCGTTGCTTCGCCAGGTACTCGCAGGTTCAAATCCTGTCGGTGGCGCAGTCCATCGAGAACATCCCGGACAAAGAGCGTACGAGAGGACGCTCGACACCGGTTCCGCTCCGACAGTTTTCCGGTCGCCGTGTCGCCAGTGGCCGTCGATCTGGAGCGCTACGTCGATGGCACATTACGGGTTCGAATCCCGTCGTTCGCTCCAGAAATTGTCCGGCCACTCGTGTTCCCGTAGCTCAGTCAGGACAGAGCACCGGCCTTCGAAGCCGGGTGTCGCACGTTCGAATCGTGCCGGGAACGTCCAGCCGAGCGATGCGAGGCTGGTTCGGGAAGTTTCTCTCCCGAGACTCGTTGCTCACAGAGCGTGTGGGCAGCTGCGATCGGAGTCGCCTGTTGCGGCTCCGGGTGATAGGATGGAATTCAACACGCCAAAGCAAACGGTCGCGGAGGCAACACAGACCACCAACTACGAAGGTGGGGAAGCGTTCGAGCCTGCCGACCCTCGACTCGCATTGTACAAGCGCACGATCAACCAGCTATTGGAGGGTTCGTTCTACGAGTCCGATGACGAGCAGCTGGCTGCTGTCGTTCACCAGTTCGATGCCGCCGCAAACGACGACCCGGAGTTCGTCCTGAAGCTCGCGGCCTATGCGCGCCAGGAGCTCTACTTGCGGGACATCCCACAAATACTACTCGTGCTGGCAGCCAACGACGACCGATTCAAGGACGACTCCCCCGAGTCGCTCATCCGCGAATGGGCGCCGGCGATCATCCAGCGGATGGACGAGACGGCCACCGCGCTCGCGGTCCACGATCAGCTGTTCGGCGGGACTGCGCCGTGGCCGCTTCGACGCGGGATCGAAGACGCGCTGGTGGAGATGACCGACGCCTACACGCTGGGCAAGTACGAGCTGTCGCGGCGCGAGGTGACGCTGCACGACGTCTTCAACCGCGTCCACCCCACGCCCGTCGACGCCGAGCAGGAAGCGCTCTTCGAGCGGTTCATGCGTGGCGGCCTCAACGACTATCCCGACGTCGACCCGTTGCCGTCGCCCAACACGTGGGAGACGGTTATCTCCGAGCGCGGCAACACCCAAGCCGCCTGGGAACTGCTCATCGAGGACGACGAGTACACGCTGCCCATCTTCGCGTCGATCCGGAACCTCCGGAACATGCTCGAAGCCGGCGTTCCGGAGGACACCGTCGTGAATCACCTCGACCTGGAGGCCGTCCGACACGCGCCGCTGTACCCGTTCCGGTACTACCAGGCCTACACCGCGCTGCAAGACGCGGATGTCCAGGCACCGACGGTCGAGCAGTGGCTCGAAGACGCAATTGATGTTGCGGTCGAGACGGTGCCTGGCGGATTCGGCGATAGCTTTGTCGCGGTCGACCTGTCGGGATCGATGGATCATCCGCTGTCCGCGAACAGTACGCTCCGACTGAAGGAGATCGGTGCGTTGTTCGGTGCGATCCTGGCCGACCAGGGTGCCGACGTCGGCGGGTTCGGCGACGACTTCCAGACCGTTCCGATGCACGTTGACACGCCAGTACTGCAGCGCCAAGCGGCGGTGTTGGCGATCGACGAAGACGTCGGGAACTCGACGAACGGCTGGAAGGCAATCGATTACCTCCGCGAGCGAGGTGAGCCCGTCGAACGCATCGTCGTCTTCACCGATATGCAGATCTGGGACAACACGCCGTTCACGGCCCGCGATTCCCAGACGGTCAAGGACGCGTTCGATGCGTATCGGGATGAGGTGTCTGCGGACACCGCGCTGTATCTCGTCGATCTCGCGGCCTACGGCGACCTGGTGACGCCAGAAGGCTACGAGAACGTCTACAACATCTCGGGATGGTCGGAGAACGTCCTCTCGTTCATCGAACACGCCGAGAATCCGAAGCAGATCATCGATGAGATCGAGGCGTTCGAGCCGACCTAGCCCTGTTCGGATCTTTTCTTTGAGTATGCGCGAGTGGTGGAGTTCGGAAACACGCGGTCGTGCCACGACCGAGACGGGCGTTCGAATCGTCCCTCGAGCACTCGGAGTACAGTTGTCGAACATCTGGCCCGTGAGACGCGCCTCAACGGAGATGATAATATGGCAGTATCCAATACCACCAACCTAGACTCGACGACAATTGCCGTCGTGACGATTCGAATCCCCTGCGGCGCGGATGGGGACCTCGTCACTGACACTGCGAAGCGTCTCTCGCGGCCCGAAACTATCGATAACGTCACGATTGACGAATTGGATAGTATCGAGCCACAGCTGTCGGCCACACTCATCACCGTCGAAATTACGGTCCTGTGGGCTACGTCGATTGGCGAGGAGGAGGTCAGAGACAGACTGGCTGGTGTCTCGGGACTTAAGTCAGTCAGACGGATTACATAGGCCGTTCAGAACGGCATAGCCGAAAGTGTAGTAATATATTTGACTGTTACCAAGGTATTGGTATCTATTAGATGTACGAACCGTTTGATGAGACTGCTGTTAGAGTGTTGCTCGCAGTCAATCCTGGAGATTCGATCCGAACGGTAGCCCAACATCTCCACACACCCTACGAAACGGTTCGACAAGCAGTCAATCAACTAGAGAATGCAGGGTATCTTCGATATGATGATGGACTGTTCGTGATCGACGATCGCGTCCGTAAGGCGGCACGAGACCTGCTGGCCACGAGTGCCGCCGTGAATCCACCGTCCATCGAAGAGACGTACGTGCTCCCACAGTTCGGTGACTGGCCCTTCCCTTTACACAGGTGGACGCCGTCTACGTGTGGACCCAAGGGGGCTATCAGGTTGGTCGCGAGCCCGGCGACTACCCGCTCTTTCTTGTCGTCCTTGAGAGGGACATCGACGCCTGGCAGCGTTTTTTCGAACGGTTTGGAATCCCAACAGGATTTGAGCGACAACCAGAGCAATCGTTTGAAGGTCCTCTCCAAGTCGTCCTCAACGAGCGTTCGGTGCTCAACCCCGACCATGTCGAAGGATATCCAGTCATCTCTCGGCGCGAGACGATAGAGTTCATGCGGAAGCATTATTCGACGTTTCAGTCAGCACTCGCTATGCTCGATCGCATGTACGACGATCTCGACCTCGACGTTTCCTACCGTGAGTCAGAAAGAGAATGCTCGTGAGTTTCACAGCAGCAATTGAATTATCGACCTCCTCCACGGTGAGGTTTAATTGATTGCCGTTGGTTTGACATCGACAGCGTTCCCGGGTTGCTATTTGTGAATAGTTTGCTATTCATACTCTTCAACCCATGACGAGTCGATATCTGATTAACCAACAAATCTATGCCGATACGCACTTTGTTGGTTAACACAAGGCGACCGCTAATGTCCTACGAGCCACCGACGCCGCCGGCAGAACTCCCGACAGACCTCGTCAATACGCTCAACGAGTTCTCTTCTGAGCAGCTCCAGCACGTTGCCCGCTACGCTGAAGAGCTGGCTGAGCACAAAGCTCGCGAGGCACGTCTCGAAGAGGACTCAGATGAAAGCGAAATCGAAGAACGTCCCGGCGATCTGCCGGACGACGTCCCGGCGAAGGCCACGATCACGATCAAGGAGATTAACGACAACCGCTACTACTACTGGCAGTGGAGAGAGGGGGACAAGGTCACGTCCAAATATAAAGGGCCAGTCAATCCGGACGAATGAGGGGTCAATACATCCGATTATCGATTTCCCACATCCCGTGTGCTATTTGATTTTGGTACACTTGGAAAAGTGGTGACTACACACCCCTCGTCCAGAGTGAAAACAGTAGGAACGAGAAAGAATTTGAGATTAGATTAAGCCGTTAATAGTCGATAGAGCCTTTTTTAGGCACGAACAGTCGAACAGGGTTCCACAGTTGAAGCATGGTTTTTCTATTTGAGACAGACCACACCCCTGATCACGAGTGTATCCACTGATAGGTTCTCATCACACACCCCGTGTGCAAAGTGTAAATGTGCCGTATTCCGACGGTAGAGAGTTATTATGATGGTTTTGTATATTAAATATGGCCTACAATCCGTGGGATGACACAGACGTACTGGACTCCGTGTAAGAGATGAATTGAGTAACAGGTCGAGCGAGGACACCCCGTGTGCGAAATGAAATTCGACGGTGGACATCAAGAGAGTCGGAGACTGAACCGATTTTTACTTCGATGACGAGGATGGTCAACCCTATGTTTACACTTCGATGGCGGGGGGCGTCAGACGTGCGGCTTACACCTCGATGATGGGGAGGGGACATCTAGTTCCAATCACAGATACGCAAATTCACAAGAGGCCGCCAATTCTGCGTTACACATCGATAGAGGGGTGTATTCGAATGCGATCTCCTGAACACATCGATAGAGGGGTGTATTCGAATGCGATCTCCTGAACACATCGATAGAGGGGTGTATTCGAATGCGATCTCCTGAACACATCGATAGAGGGGTGTATTCGAATGCGATCTCCTGAACACATCGATAGAGGGGTGTCGACAAGAACTAGTTCTCATGAACACGTCGGTGACATCCTCTTCGCCGTAAACGGCGAGGCTTCCCGTGCCGCAGGTGGGATATTTGCTGGTCTACGACATGGCCTGTTCTCGCGGTGCAAAGCATCCGCTCTCGCGGTCGAACAAGTGTGTCGATGGCTGTGCCACACAGCCGTTACTCCTATCCTCTCCGTGAGGACTCGGAGTTATCTTTTGACGCATATTCTCCGCCCCGTTACAATCCGCGTTGGCTACCAACTCGCACGACGAGCAGACGTAGAGCCCACGTTCGACGCGGTTCGATTTCGTGTCGTCTCCACATCGTGAACATGTTTTCGAGGTGTTCCACTCGTTTTCTTTCAGTACCTCTACACCGCACATCTCGCCTTTGTATTCGAGGTACTGGTAGATGCGGTCGAACGCCCACGAGTGGAGCTTCTTGTTCCCGGTCTTGCCCCAGTCTGACGCTCGGACGTCTTCAGGCCAGCTCACCGCGAGCGTGCCAACACCGCGTTCGACACACTCCGTGATGATGGCGTCCGTCAGCGTGTGGTAGAAGTGTGTCTCACGTTCGGAGAGTTTCCGACGTGCCCACATCGACTGCTCTGACGGGCCGTTCTCTCCCTCGGTGTCGTATTCAGCACGTGTGAAGTAGTGCTTGTCTTCTTTGAGCGAGTTGCCGGGGTAGAGAACGTATTCGTCGGGGAACGCGACTGTAGCAATGTTTGTGATGCCGAGGTCGATGCCTGCCACTTCATCACCTGCCGAGTCGTTGGTTTCGAGTTCGACTTTACAGACAAAGTGGAGTTCCCATTCGTCACCGTTCCAGACGGCACGAACGTTCTGTACGCTGTTGACTTCCGAGAGATCAACGTCCGGGCGAGTCTGGTACTCACAGAGCAGGAAGTCTGAGAAGTGTTCTTTCAGATTCGAGCCTTTCGAGAGTCGGACGCGGTTGTTCTGAGGGTCGTGTTTGAACCCGTCTTCTTTGAACGTGACCGTGGAGCGTGGTCGAGTGTCTCCGCGCTTGCGGTAGCCGGGGGGATTCGCCTCACCGAACTTGTGTCGCAGATCGAACCAAGACTGGAAAGCGTCAGAAAGTTCTTCGATGACTTTCTGACTGGATTGTGCGTTCAAGTCTTTCCAGCACGGCTGGTTCTTCATGTACGATTTCAGCGCTCCTGAATCGGGAATCTCGCCGATTGCGTCCCAGATACGATCGGCTGTCCATCGTGCGATGTTCCAGATTTTCGAGGCGGAGTCTCCGAGCGAATCAAGACCATCACAGACCTGTTGGTGGTTCTGGATGGAACCAACGTAGGTACGTGTGGCCTTAATCGCCATACATAGCCTATGTAAATATACTTACTTAATGGTGTGGATTAGCGTGGAATATCCAGCCTGCAATCGGTGAGAGACTGTGTCACCGTTGTCGGATTCACTCCCGGCGTAAACGCCGGGATTCTCTCCTCGTAGAAAGATAGGTGACTCAAATACCAATTGTGGCCCGATAACAGACAACCAATACACATCGATAGAGGGGTGTATACGAGGGCTAGTGGAAAGGTGGGATGTGGGAAGAATGTCAATTGAAAGGATGAAGAACGTGGCTTGATAGTAGACACATCGAACACATCGATAGAGGGGTGTACAGAAACTAATGGAACCACTCATTAGGTAGGGAGCGACGAGATGCTTAGAGACTACCCTCATAAGGGAGCACGAAGGAGACAGCTAGCTACAATATGACTGAAATCTCTGCTACGTCTGATTACGGATCTGCGCTTTGACGACAGAGGTGACCTCATCCTCGGAAATCGCTTCAATACGCGAGTCTTCTCGTAGTGTTTCAAGAATCGTCTCTGGTCGTTCTCCAAACTGGAACTCGAGGAACATCCCTGAGCTGGGACCGTGACTCCGTCGCTCGAAGTCGACCAGCGAATACGTCGTGAGCTCTTTCATCTTATTCACGTACGTTTCTTGATGGTACTGATCGGCGTCGATAGCGTCGGTCAGATACTGATACACGCGATAGCCGGTCGTACTCCTGGCGGTCCCGCCCCCAGTTTGAGAAGCGACTGCTGCGGTAGCGTACAAACAGAGCTTCTTTTGCGTGCTGATGCCACGGACGACCTCTAGCACTCGGTTCTTCTCGACCTTTTCCTGTGCGGTACGAACATGTTTCTCGCGAACGCGAGTGTCACCTTCACGTTCAGCTAATTCGCCGGCGACCCGCATGAGATCAATCGCCTTCCTGGCGTCACCATGCGTCTGTGCCGCAAATGCCGCTGCGAGTGGAATCACGTCATCGTCGACGACGTCGTCATGAAACGCATCTTGACGACGTCGAAGGATTGCTTGGAGTTGATTCGCATCGTAATCGTCGAAATGGACGTCTTCGGGCGTAAACGAACTGACAGCGCGGCTCCCGACAGAATCCATCATCTTCGTGTCGTTTGAGATGGCAACGACCGAAATGTACGCGTCCAACTCGTCGTTTGCCCCAGCTCGAGACAGTTGATACAGCAGTCGTGAAAATGCAGGCTCTTGTTTGTCTCGCCGACCGACGAGCATATCCAGTTCATCGAGGACAAACACAACGGAGTCGAAGTGTTCGTTGACGATTCGGTAGAGCTCGTCCCACTTCTCCTTCGTCGCCACGCCGTGTTTCGGAACCTCGACAGGGACACCTGCCGCGTCGGCAGCCTGCTGAACGAGTTCATACACGGCAATACCAAGCGTATCCAGATCCTGGCAGTTCACTTCAACAGTGCCGAACTGGATATCACGGCTCTCACAGATACGACTAATATTATGGCAAACAGCCTTTGTGATCAGCGACTTCCCAGTTCCAGACGGTCCGTAGAGAAATAGGTTCGGTGGTCGATTGTCGCCAAGCGCAACTCGAAGCATCTTGGTGACTTCTTGGAGTTGCTTGTCGCGACCCACGATGCGGTCCTCTTCGACAACATAATTGGGATCGAGTAGCGCTCGGTCCCGAATCAGCCCGTCCTGATCGTCGAACTCGAGGAGCATGTCCTCGATCGACTGCGATGGCTCCTCGGAGTCAGCCTCATCCTCTGGTTGTGAGTCACCATTCGTGACGTGAGAGGATGAAGACTGTCGCGAAGGATCCGACTGCGACGCATTCGACAGCTCGGCTTGAGGCGTCAACTCGTCCTCCGACGGTCCCCGGTTCTCTGCGGGATCATCGGAGTCGTCAGTACCCATAGACCAATTGATACTGCCCTGTATCAAAAAGGTTCCCCACCTCTATCGAAGTGTGATTAGCCGTGTGAAACCCGTGATACCGGATTACCCACGTGATAACCGTGGTACTAGGTTAATTGGCAGTAGCCGGTGACGATGTGTTCAGCATTACTCGCTCGAAGACACACACCCCTCTATCGATGTGTTCGAAGTATTCACGGGGTGGGGGTTAGCTGGGAAATTGTCTTTGCCAAACTACCGAAGCAGCCTTTGTATAGGCTTAGGATGAAGAAGGAGTGTTCTCGTTGTCTTCTATCCAATCGATCTGAGCACGATCTTCTCTTCTCTTCTCTTATTCTATTAACACAAACACACACACCCCTCTATCGATGTGTTCGATGTGTATCGGCTCGCGAGGATTACAGCTTTTAGCTGACAACAGAAAAGACGACCATATGACAGCAGTAATCCAGCCGTAGAGCCATTCTCTGCGTGTTTATCATCGGAAACGAGGTTTAATGAGTCAAATAGAACGGCTGTTCTGTCTGGCTTTCTCAGATGGAACACATCGATAGAGGGGTGTGTGTCTCATCGGGTCGTTCCATCAGAAGGCGATCGTCTCGCGATTTGATGGGTAGGGAATAATCCTCGTGGATCCTCTCTGTGATTAGACCAAGTGGCACACATCGAGTCGTGACACGCAGACGATTCACAGCAGAAGAGAAGCAATGAGACACGTGGTCTGTTGTGGAAGGGAGTCGCCTATAGAACACATCGATAGAGGGGTGTCTCTCAAACGAGTTTCTTAAGCGGACCGTGTTCAACCGTCTCACTTGGTCTCACGGTATCTGCTGGGCACCGGTTTTAAATCGCTCTTATGTAGAACTACGGAAAGCCCCCATAACAAGGCAGTCGATGGTGATATCGACGGATGCGCCCGTGAGATTCAGCGATCTGACGACACCGAATGTACGAGCGGCCTGTTCCAAGCCTTGCTTGGACAGGCCGCGGAACTTCCGTAGCCACGGTTGAACGAGCGAAAACAGGCATTCTGCCTGATTGATGTGGACTCCGTCAGGCGATACGTACCTCTCTTTGTGGACGACCGTTCGGTGATCCCGATCCATCTCGCGGTACGCTTGGAGTCCATCTGTCCAGACCTCTCCCAGCGGCTGGGAGAGGTCTTCAGCTTCTTGAATCACTGGCTCAAGATCGCCTTCATAGTCGATCCCGCGCTGTCCGCGAATCACACGAAGTGAGTCGCGGCACGCCGCGACGAGCGTCAGTTGGTCACCGTGACGCCCTCGCCAGCGTGATCGACCGGTCCGCGACGAGCCGCCGCGAGAACGGCTGTTTCGCGGCGGCTCTTGACCTTTGTACCCCGAACAGACTTTGCCAGATTCGTCGACCTGTGTCCGCCCGTCGGGGGTCTGAGTAAGCAGCTCCCACGTGACGGGGAAGCCGCGCTGAACCGCGGCTTCCGCCTCCCGAATCGCTGTGTGGACGGTTTTGTAAGCGCGATCAAGCAGCGGCGCAATCTGGTTGATACTCAGCAGTGTATCTGCGTAGAGAGTGAAAGCGAGAAGCACCTCTCCTGCGGTGAGGTGCTTCTCGTGAAATGGCGTTCCATAGGTGTACACTGGCTTAAATTCGCAATTACGACATCGAACTCGGTCGTGTTTTTCCCACGTCATAATGCTCTGGTGACCACAGCGAGGACAGGATGTATTCTCCCAGAACTGCTTGAGACGCCGCTCGATGCTCGCATCGAGCGGCTCGGTGTTGATCTCGATGACTCCGAGCTCGATCAACTGCCGAAACATCCCACCGAACGCTGGCTGAGCAGAAGACATATCGCCAGATTGGAGCCGTTTTAGTGTGATTATACGGGATTTCCGCGTTTCTACATAAGAGCGATATTTCACAGCTGATCTTGCTGCTCGGACAGGAACGAAACGAGAGTATCAACCGCGTCTGCTGGCAGTTCCTCTTGTTGGAAGACACCCTTGAATGAATCTTCAAACCCATCCTGTTTGAGTTGCTCCAAGACCATCTCGATCTGTTTACCGAGCTTCACTGGGTTGCCCCGATGAACGTGTCGCTCGATGCGGTCGAAATCCGCACGCAAGCTAATCACGACGAGGTCACGGGTATCGGCCTTTCGCCCGCTGTGGAGTTTCATCGCGAACAGAAGGGCCGGTTCCGGGATTCGCCCGTCGAGGTCTTCGGCGATGTCAAGTGATTCAATCGTACTGTGTTCGTGGAGATAGCGGTACGACCACTCTGCGTCCGTCTGTCGACAGCCCATCGCATCCACGAGTGCCTCGAACTTGACTTTGTTCTCTCCAACCGGCTTCGTGTACTGGATCATTCGACCTTCGTACTCGTTCGAGACATCCTGCTCGAACTGTTTTTCGTATCCGAGGTCACGAAGAAGGGTATCGTAGTCGTCGAGTGCAGTGTCCGGAATTACGGTGTCAATATCGGTCGTGAACCGTGTTTGGAACGCGGACACTGCCCAACCGCCAACGAGGACATACGGCAGTTCGGCATCCTGGATCGCGCGATGCGTGTCAATCAGCTCGGATTGTCGCTCGGGGAGGCTCATTCGATCGCCTCTGTTAGTTCGCGCTCGTCGCACTGTGGTGCGTCGCGTCGATGTCCTTGTCGTACTCGTCGGCGATGATCTCCAAGGCGGGCTCGTACGCTGGCCGGTTCTCCATCATCTGGCTGACGGTATCGTCCAACGGGATGACGGGGTTGCCGTCGACCCATTCGGCGTCGATATCGCCGGTCTTGGGGAACAACACGTAGTGAACGTTCCCGTCGATGTCGCTGGCGTCCGGGCGCTCGTTGATCGTCGTATCGACGCCAAACTGCTGGAAGAACGCAATCCACCGTTCGATGTCACGGTCGTGTACTTCGACGAACACCGGATAGTCGTCGTGGCTCCGCGCGATCTGGAAGCCGCCGTGTGTCCAGACGTATGCGGCGTCAATTTCCGTGTACGCGAACTCCATTCCGGCGAAGTGTGGAATGACGTACGCGTCTTCCTGAGAGATGGTATCGCGGCTGTACAACGAAGCCATCATCTCGGCGTACTGCTGGCGCATCTCGTGATCGACGATCTGGATTCCACTATCGGTATTAGCGATAATTTCTGCGTCATCTAACCGCGCAATCCAGTCGTACACCCACGAGTAGGAGATGTCGATCTTGCTCGCGATTCTATTAATCGAATCTCCACGCTGAACCGCCAACACAATCTTCGCAGCTGTGGAATCCATCAATTTAATCATTGTTAATGTAGCCTCCTATCCGAGCTGGTCTACTCGCTTCTAGATATCTCTAAAGAGATAACAACACATAGAACTTCCGCCTAGTCGGATCGGCTTGGAATATGCTCACGCAATGGCGTCACAGTCACTACATCGGCGACGCAGCAGCCGAATCGACGAGCGAGTACTCTCGATCCCGACTCGTCCCTTCGGCCTCAAGATGATTGTACTGGGCCATCTTCGAGAGATACGTTCGAACAGTGCGTTTCGTACGGGGCTCATCGACTTCCCCAGTGTAGCGGCTGTGAATTTCGCTTGGGGCGAGTGGACCGTGATCGCGGACGATATCGTACACGACCCGCTGGTGGGGCGTGCGCGAATCGAGGCTCTTCTGTTTGATTTGTGCCTTGGCGTCTTCGGCCGCATCGGCGAGAATCTCAGTCGTAATCCGATCGTGGTTCTCCCGCGAGGCTGTGCTGGCCGCACTCCGGAGCATCCCGATTGCCAGTCGGGCATCGCCAGCGGCGGCATCAGCAATCTGATAGAGCTGCTTGTCGGTGATGACGCCGTTTTCAAGTCCCCACTTCGTTCGCGCACTCAGAATGTCGTAGAGTTGTTCGTTGTGGTACTTGTCCATCCGGACGTGTTCGCTGGAGCGAAGCCGACTCACAAGGCGGTCGTCGACGCGGCTGAACAGCTCTTCTTCTTTGTTCGCGATACAGATCACCGCGAACTGCTCCATACTGTGGAGGTCGTAGATAATGCTCGGGTCTTCGAGTTGGTCGACCTCGTCGAGGATGACGACGGTTCGAGGGCCGTCGTACTGTTGGAGCCGATCAATGAGCTCGTCGTGGGGTGTCGACTGGCGATGGATGTCTATCGTCGCGCCGATGTCGTCGAGGATCTGGTACAGTGTCCGGAAGCGGCTGTAGTTTCGCCAGCAATTCACGTAGGTGGCCTCGACGTCGAGCACTTCCTCGCGGAGCCGTTCGGTAACGAACTTCGAGACACAGGTTTTACCGATACCGCTCGGGCCGGTGACAATGGCTGTGTCAGCCGGCTCGCCGTTCGTGATCGGTTCGAGAACGCTCGAGAGATGGTTGACTTCGGCGTCGCGATGCTCGACTTCTCGAGGGACGAACCCGGCGCGGAGGACGCGAGCATCACGGATCATCTGTGAGTAGGTAGCTATTCTCTGGGTAAGTGGTAAAAGTGTGACTGGGTAGATTCCGGAAAAGCTCTGATCGCAGTCGTATATCCTCCTCGATTGCTCCGACGTCTCTCGATTCTGATTGTGGAAACACACTGTTTCCGGAAACATTCAGAAACCCAGTCAACGGTGTGGTGCTCGCTCTATACTAATCACGATAGCCCGAGCCGGATGGACCTCATGGAGAGTACTGTCTGACGTGCTCATCGAGATCGCTAGGTCGTAGATACAGACAGACAACTCTAGCTCTGGTTGCCTGCGTCAAATACGGCGGCAAAGTCCTCGAGAAGCTCCTGTGGTGACCTCTCATCATCGCGAGATGGAAGTGGTACTTCCCAGCATTCGATTTGGAGTGTGTGCGCATTCGATACCGGCTCCGGATCGGTTACTACATTGAAGATACCGGTGTGATAGATAGCAAGTAGTCGCTGGTCATGAACACCGACATAATCGATACCAGCCCGATCCAGGACTGCTGGAATGTCTGTGGGCGCAGATAGCGAGACAGAGGCGCTTGGAGACGCCGAGTCGCTCATACCTTGGCTTGGTCCATCGCACTGATAAAGACCCGTCTCGGGAAAGGTCCTACTCTCGATGATTAACCAACAGAAAGCAACAGTAACGGGATTTTGTTGGTTAAGTTATCCGCGCCGCTAGGCCTGGTGACGGTGGCGGTGTTGGTAGGTTCTCCGTTCGTGATAGACACGAGGACGCTGGAGGAATGGTTGATTTCGGCGTTGCGGTGCTCGAGGCATCAGGGATCATCTGTCGAACACCCCTCATTGCCGCTGTAAACATCTCTCGGAGAGATGGTATGGTGGATCGAAAGAGATGGACCCCTCGTTGCCGCTGTAAAACCACAGTAGAGCGGTTTATTTATGGAAAATACCCGTCTGCCCGCTCACACGTTCTACTATCAACACCACATCAACCAGTAATTTTATACCAAAGCGTGTTGTTCGCTACCGTACCACGCTTTTGGCATACTGAGAGGCCATGTTGTTTTGGCGTCGAAGACGTGAACCGCATGTTTGACCGTCATAGTGTCTTCTCTCAAATCAAGTAGCTGACTGGCTCTCAATCGGCTTTCTCTGAATCGCCCGCAATTTCATCTGGAGGTCACACAATATTCGTGTTTACAGCGGCAATCTGGGGTGTGACACCGCCTCGATACCACTCTTACAGCGGCAACACGCGGCTCATTATACAGAACCAAGGAGAATACCTGCGCCTTTAGGCGCAGGATGAATCCGACAACGCCTACACACTCCATCTTCGACGGCAAGTCTGGATATTCCACGCGAGCCGATACTATTAACAAAGCGTACTCATAACTAGTTATGAAGCTAGAAAATGAGTCGAACCATCCGAACATTCGAGGCCACGATTACGAACCAACAACAGGTTCGTGACGACCTCGACCAACTTGGATGGGCCGCCTCAAAACTTTGGAACGTCGGTCGCTACTACGCACAAGAACAGTGGGACGAAACGGGCGAAATTCCCGATGATGGGGAACTCAAAGCCGAACTCAAACGCCACGAACGCTACACGGACTTGCATTCTCAATCCAGTCAGCGCGTTCTCGAAGAACTCGCTGAAGCGTTCAACGGCTGGTTCGGCAAGCGTCGGAACGGCGATGACCGCGCCCGACCGCCCGGCTACCGCAAACACGGAGACTCCCACCCGCGTTCAACCGTGTCGTTCAAAGCGGCTGGCTTCAAGCACGACGCACAGTTCACCCGCGTTCGCCTCTCGAAAGGCCGAAACCTCAAAGAACACCGGGAAGAAGATGTAAGAAGCTA
>NZ_BBJP01000024.1 GCF_000739595.1 Halorubrum halophilum
TCAGCCCGGGCTAAACACATACCTTGATTATAATCCCGAATACGGGTGTCCTGATCGAGGAAGATTGCCGGTTTGTCTGATTCGCCGGTGAGTCGGATTGCCTCAAACCGCTGCCTGTAGAAGAATAGCGTGCCAACAGCGAAAAGCGCGACGCCAGGCGGTTCGTACATTAACGGGAGCAGCCAGTCAACTTGGCCACCAATAATCGTTGCAACAGCAGGTAGTCCTGCGAGCCCAACGAGAACGATGAGCGGACGACTGTCACTGCCAGTATGATAGAACCGCTCCATAAGGATGAAGAATCCGACAGCGATGGCGATATAGGAGACTCCCAAGACGATCCAGTAGAGCAGTTCGTGGTGGATAACGAGGTGCGGAAATGGTTCAGTGACCCATTCGGTCGTGAAATAGAGGTTGTGGAATGGGTTCGTGACTTTGAGTGCGGTGAGAAAGAGAAACAGCCCGAGGATGAGCTTTCGGAACGGGGTGTGACGTGGTGGACGGCCAGTATAGGCAGCACAAAAGTAGAGCCACGACCCGACAGCGACGAATGCGAAGATAAATCCGAGGATGTAAAAAGCGACTTTGACCGGGCGTGTGGGTGCGATAAGGTAGCCGAGATACCCTCCGGACCACAAAGCGACGGAACCGAGGAAGACAACGAGCCCTTCTCGCGTCTCCTGATGCTGGACCTTTCGTGCTTGGGGAATCGTCGCCACACAGGCAATTGCAGACAAGGCAAAAATGATAATATGACCGATGAGAAGAGGCTCAAGCATTCGGATAAACAGCAATGATCAGCCAGGGAAAATAACTGTTTGGAGAAGAGCGTCCGACAGAGGCACAGACAATCTTCTCGTGGTTAACTCGCACTCTTCAGCGACCAGCTATTTCAGACAGGAATCTATCTGAAGAAGAGGATTTCACCAGAGTCTCTTATGTAATATCTGCCGACAATATGCGTAGCGTGTTATATAAGGAACTCATGGCTTCCCGAGGTACTCCGAGGTCAACTTGCCACCCTCGCGGTAGTACCGGTACAGATACGGGCCGTGCATGTCGCCTAGGTTTCCACTGGCGCACTTACAGGTCTCGTCCCCGCACTTCACTTTCTCTTTTACCACGGTGCCCATCCCGTTATTGTCGCGGTCGACAGGCTGGGCAGAGTCCGGTAGTTCGTCGGCCTCGACCGGTTGCTCTCGGTACTCGATCAAGATGTCGACGTACTTGCGGACATCGCGGAGGGTCTCCACGTTCTGCTTCGGGATGCCTTCTGCGAGATACTTCGGGAGCGAGGTGGGTGGTGACGGCTGCTCCATACCTTATGTAATAATTGGAGCTATGTTAGCGTTCGGCTGCTACATAAGGTTGAACCTTCTCTACCTACCGTGACCACTTCAGCAATTACTCGAGATCGTAGGCCGCAATCTCGTGAGAGCCACACTGTGGACATTCATCGACGTCTTTCTCCACGCTGTACCCACAGTGACGGCACTCGTGGTGCGTTGTCGATGGTGACTCGGGTCTGATGATCTGCTGGATGAACTGTTTACTGAGCATTGATGGGATCGACGATCTCGCCACAGTCGGGGCATTCGGCCCACACTCCCGGTTCCCCGCTAGCCGTTTCATAGTGGATGATCGCGTGTTGTCTAGTAACTGTCTCGCCACAGAACGAGCAGTCGCCACGGACCGTCTCTGGGTCATTAGGAGTCATTCTCACGAGTTCACGGGCTACTTCGAGGGGGAGAGGGAGCGTGTGACACTATTTTGGGGCTGGTTCGGTTGTTGAAACCGACTCAGCGGTGCTCCCTCTCCTCAAAATTTGAGATTCTGTGACTTATAGTTCGGGCGAGCGGAGTGAAAGTACTGTTCCGGGGCCAGCGTGATTGCGGGTTATGGGTAACCATCACACGAGGGCCTCATAGCACACTCCGAGAGCGGTGGGTGGCGACTACGCGCTTGCGGGAGTACCATCGGCGTCGCCGCTATCGATAAGCGGGTAGTCGATGTGGACCTCGATGCGGTCGAACGGAACGACGGGTTGAATCGCACCGCTGGGCCCGCCCTCTTCGAGCGTGAGGATGCCCAGTACTTCCAGCTGCTTCAGGTCCGAGTGGACGTCGGACACGTCACGCTCGACGAGACGCGCTGCCTCGCGCATGCTCTCGGGCGCCTCTTTTGCGATCGCCCGGATGAGCTCAAGGCGTAGCGGCGTGAGACTGTCGACGAAGTCGTCGTAGGTGCCGAACTGAAGTGTTGCCTTTCCGTCCTGTTCGTCGAGATTGTCGGCCTCAACGTCTTGGACGAACTGGAGCGCGTCCTCACGGAGCTGTTCTCGGTCGCCGACGGTGATGTGGAGTGTGGTCATGGTCGGGGTATCGTGTGTCGGTATTCGATCAGTGCGGCCGGGGTGGGTCGCCGCCGACGGCGTCCCAGTACTCGTCCGCACTCGCCCAGAACTCGACAAGCCGGTCCTCCATTCCGGGGAACTCGACGTCGTCAAGGTCGCCGGCTGCGGTGTGGTGTTCGTGGCCTTTCGTGTCCTCGTGGGAGTTGTCGTACCGGACGAGCGTGAGGTCGTCGAGAGTGCCCAGGTGGAGCGTGTATTTCCAGCCTGAGGGATACGTCTCGATGTCGTCGGTCGGCCGAAGCACGACGTTCTCGACGAGGCCGGCCTCGACGTGCGTGTACTGGAACAGCGGTTCCTGGGCCATCTCTCACCTGTTGGAACACCAGCCAACAGTATAAGTGTTGGGTAGAAGTCCAACACTGAACACAAAACCGCCTGCCGTTCGCCAGCAGCGGTCCGATCGACGCTACGAGCCATCTAATGAGCAGGGAGCGGCGAGCCCTCAACTGTTCCCGAAACCCAACCTTCTCAGAGGGGCTGCCAATGTGTCATTCGTTGCCTAGATATAGTAATGCTACTTCGACTGCGTGAAACCAGCTGCTCGAGCGTAAGCCAGGCTCGGGCTTGCCTGCTTTGAGTTTCCGAATTCGCTGACTCGCTCATCTTTTTAAGTAGCTTGTAGCCCTAATTGTGCCGCTTAGCCGTTTGAGTTTCCGACTTTCTTAACAAAGTCGGAAACTCAAACCAGCATGGGTAGATCGATGTACACCGCCTTGGAAATGAAGACCCCGCTATCGAGATGAAATCAGACCTGAAGATGCTGGAAATCTTTTTAAACACATTCTTCCCTGAAGCAACTGATCGCTATAAAGTACAAAATAGAACAAATATGTAGTATTTTTAGAGTATTTTAACAAACTATTCGAGAGTATGTACATATAATACAGGAAATGATTGTTTCGTTGCAGAGTTCAGTAACATCAGATTCTCCATTCTGATATTCCCATCAGAGAATATATATGAGTTAGATATTGAACAGTTGATAATGAGCTTATCAAAAAGTAGCGTCATTCTCTTTGCTATACTTATACTGGTAACAGCATCAGTGACGTTGACCTCTCCTGTGGTAGCTCAGGATGGCATTGATTCCTCCAATCTAGAAATTGGTGATATATCTGTACCATCTGAAGTAGAACTTGGTGATAAAATCGAGATAACGTCTAGCGCAGCAATACCTTCTCTCCCAGCTGATTGGTTTGCACAACTTGAATTTGTAGCTTATGCTGACGATCGCCAAGTGGGGACACAAAAAGTCAGTATTGAGGATGGAGATACCGCTGATGTCTCCGTGTCCCATTCGTTTCAGCAGGCTGGTTCCAAGGAACTCTATTTTGAAGTTACGGGTGAACTAACCCGCGAAGGGGCTGTAAGCGAGCAATCTATTACTGTTGATCGAACTACGTCGTCAGTGGTCGTCAACGTCATCAATACTAATTCTACAGAAAGTGAAGATACACAGGAAGACAGTGAGTCG